>JBLIOL010000132.1:0-13582 GCA_047639615.1 Planctomycetota bacterium
ATAATCATGGGTTTCACAGGGGTCGATTGTACGGCAGTTTCTCCTGCGGTCCAGAGCAGGACGCCCTGCTCCAAGACCGCCTCAGCCTGCACGCGCGCCGTGGGCTGAGCTTCGTGGGTGCTCTGGAACAAGCAACCGCCGCTCACCACGTAGGCCTGCAAGGCCTCGAGCACAACCTGGGCCGAGGTCGGATCCAAGCTTCCGGTAGGCTCGTCGGCCAGCATCAGCGCCGGTTCATTCACCAGAGCGCGCGCCAGCGCCACCCGGCGACACTCCCCAGCCGAGAGCTCCCCGGGCCGGTGCCCTGCCCGCTCTTCAAGCCCCAGTGCCCCCAGCCGCGCCAGGGCCTTGGCCCGGTTCCCCGCCACCAAGCCCCCCGGCAGGGCCACCGCCACGTTGTCCAGGGCATCCAGCCAAGGAACCAGGTGCAGGCCCTGAAAGACCACCCCAACGCCCCGTGCGCGGGCCTCCCGCCGGCTCGCTGCGGACTGCAACCACAGGTCCTGCCCTTGGTGCAATACGCGCCCCGACTCCGGCCGCAGCAGCCCAGCGGCGATCAGTAGCAGAGTTGTCTTGCCCGCACCGCTGGCGCCGCGCAACACGCTCCACCGACCCGGTTCCAGCTCCATGCTGACACCGCGCAACACGGGCACGGCCTGTCCGCGCAACCGGAAGCCATGCTCCACATCCTGCAGCTGCAGTGCTTGCGACTTACCCATGACGCAGGTCCTCCGCCGGATCTCGCACCAAGCCCAGGGCCACCGGCAAGGCACAAGCCCCGGCCGCTGCTCCTGCAGCGAGCAACATGCCCCAGCCGAAACCGAATGGGACGGTGAGCATGCCGCGCCCAAGACCGCTCAGTGGAAAAAGCTCCTGCGCTAGGCGCGGTGCACCCACGCTAGCGAGCAAGACGCCCAAGCCGCCGCCCAGCGCACCGAGCAAAGCAGCGCGCCCAAGCACCAAACCCAAGAGGCTTGGTCGTCCCATACCGATCGCATTCCAAGCGGCGATCTCCGCACGTCTACGGCGCACATTCAACAGCGCGAGCAAGGCGATCAAGAGTCCGCCAGAAATCAGCGCCAGAGGCGTCGCCAACTGCGCCACCCGCGCCGCCGCCAAACGCGCCGAACGGCGCGCATCCGCGGCCGCGCGCCTGCGCAGCACCTGAACGCCGGGAATCACCTGTGCTAGTTCCTCACGCAAAGCCTCCAAGGGATCAAGAACGCCGACCTCGCAGTGGCACTCCAAGGCCTGGATCTCGCTGAGCTGCCCGGGGATCCCAAGCAAGTTCTGCACCGTCTCCAAATCACCAAATGCGCTTACATCCTGTGCACTACCGGCCTCCGCCAGAATGCGCGCCACACGGAAACTCTGCTCACTCAGATTGACCGTGCCGCCTTCTACGAGGCCAAGTTGCTCCGCCGCGCGCGCGCCAAAGACCAAGTCCCCGGGCTCCACGGCTCTGCCAAAGACAGCCTTGCGCTTGCGCCCACCGGCGAAGATCTCCGATCCGATGCCCACCAGCCAGACTTCAGCCTGCGCCTCTCCCGCCTGGCACAGGGCCCGACGCTTGAGCATGGGAACAAGCCGGTTCGCCACGGCCTGAGATTCAAGTTGCGCGAGATCAGCGTTGCGCAAACTAGCGGGCGTCTCCAACCCGAGCCAATAGTCCCCGGCATTGGCATCCACCGGCAGCAGCACTACGTTCAGTCCAATGTCGCGTTGCACCAGGCGTGTTTCATCCTGCGCAGCCAAACTCAGCTGACGCAAGGCCGCAGCGCAGGCACTGGCCACGCCGACGACCAGCACAAAGAGCAAGGCACTGCCGCGGCTGCCGCGCAGCTCCGCCAGAATCAGGCGCAAGAGGCTCATTGCCGTCCTCCGCGAACCACCAAGATCCCGATTGCGAGCACCAGCGCCAAGCAGAACAGCAGCCCCAACGCAAACCACAGGGAAAGCCCGAGGGTCTCATTTCCTGCATCGTTCAGGCCCTGAGCAGCCGGCGCAGTTGGCGCAGCTTGAGGCTCATCGGCGAACCCCCAATCGCCCCCGTCGCCCTCCACCCATGCGGGCGCATGACTCGGACTGGGGTCCGGATCCGGCTCCGCAGGCAACACCCCTTCACCCACCAATTCTGACTCCCGATACCCGAATAACAGCCCCGAGAGGCTCGTATCCGCCGTACGGAGCTTGCCCTCGGGCTTGGTCAGAATGCGCGCCACCTCCGCTCGCACCAGAGGACTCTCCGGATCGAAGCTCAGAGCGGAGACAGCACTTGCGCGCTGCGCTGCTGACCAAGCTAGGGGCAAACGTGGCTCTAGGACCCACTCCCGAGGTGTCTCGCACTCGCAGGATTCCCCCACGAGCACCAATTGGGCGAGCACCTCATCGCGCTCGATCAAGACGCCCTGCAAGACCGCGCCAGCAAGCTTTCCGCGACCATAAACCAGGGCCAAAGCCGGTTCATCCAGGTCCATGCTGAGCCCCAAGCTCCAGAGCAAGCTGCGTTCCTGTGCGCGCTCGCTACGTTGCACCCGCACGCGCCGCAAGGGCCAGGGGACCTCCCGGGGTAACTGCGCCGACAGCCCATCGAAGAGTTTCAGTGCCTCGTCCAAGACACCGTGGGCCGCCTGATCCAAGGAGGGATGACCGCTCTCCACTACCACCGCCAGCACGAAGCTCGCCAAGGCCTCGCGCGACACCTGCTCGAGAGCCGGGCTGCCGAAGGCCTCCTCCAGCGCCGCCTGTTTCTCCGTGGCCTCGAGCACGATCGGTTCCAAGTCCTCTCGCCAAAGCACCCAGCCACTCTCTTGCCCCGAACGGCGCATGGCCTTTACCAGGGGGTCATCTGGAGTGCGGCCCGAATCACGCACACCAAGGCGCAGATTGCCCACACTCTCAGCGCCAAGCGCACCGGCAGCTGCGGAATCCAAACCGGGCAGCACCTGTACGAGTTGGTACTCGGGCCCCGCCAAATCCACGAAGCCAATATCGCGCACCGTGTAGCGACAGACCAAGGCACATGCCGCACCCAACACGAAGCCGAGCAGCATCAGCGAATCCCCGTCAGGCTGCTGGGCAGGAAGCCCATGGAAGCCTCGATCCACTCTCCGCAGGAGCAACCGCCACCCCCCTCAGGGGAGAGCAACATACCGCACGCGGGAATGGTGGAGATCCAGCAATCGGGCCGCAAGCGGGTCCAACGGGTGGATTCACGGCTATCGCGATCCCAAATGCAAAGCTCAGCGGCACGTAGCAGGACGGCGTGCGTCGTGGCCGCGTAGCTGCCACATTGATGCCCCTCCGGGAAGGTCTTAGCCCCGACCTCGCCGCTACGTAGGTCGAATGAGAAGGGCCTTAGGAAGACCTCTCCGTTGGCCATGGCCGGCCGCGCCAGGTGCTTGCCATGGTGGTCCGCTTCCCAGTCGAAGCGCTTGCGCCAAATACTCTTGCCATCAGCAGCATCGAACACATACAGCGCATGGGATAAGCCCCCAGAGGAGCTCAGTGCCAGGAACTCGCCGTCGGTAGCCATCTGCAAAGCCACCGTACCCGGCATGGGCTTGGCGGGTCGACGCCAGAGCTCCGTACCCCGAGCCGTATCCAGACAGACCATCCAAAGGTCCGACCACAACTCGTCGTTCAGGCGGCCGGTCCGGTTCTTAAAAGCACCCGCTGAGCGTGCTTCCAGGAAGGTGACACGCTCCCCCGAGAAGACCACCGTCGTATCGACCACGCGACCGCCCTGGTAGCGCCAGCGCAGATCACCCGTGTCTGGATCCATGGCGAAGAGCAACCGACTTGTGACCTTGCTGGCGTGCTCGCCCTCCTTGGCGTCGTACCAATGCTCACCGCCCCACCACTCCGTGAACTGTGCGCCCGTGGGAACGGCACTACCGTAGAGCAACTCCCCATGCCGGACGACCAAACCCCACTCATAACCGCCCCCGCCAAGCGTAGCCAAGGGCAAACGCAATGACGGATCTTGCAAGCCGGTCAAGCCATCAAAGCGTGCCAAGCGCGAGCCCAGCGCCACGTACAAGCGTTGCTCATCCGCGCACCAATTGCTGGAACTACGCGGAAGGTTGAAACGCGCCAATTCCGGCAATTCCATGCCCCACAGAGGCGTTCCTGAGAAAGCGTCAAAGGTCAACACCCGGTGCAGGCCCTGCACATGCAGACGCCCGCCAATCGCCAGCGGCGACGGCTTACGGTTCTGCCGATCACTCTGAAAGCGCGGTCCGGGCCGTCCGATCCAGGACAATTCAAGGTCCTGCGTAGCACGCGCCCCGCCCAGGTCTTCTCCGCCATAGGCAGAGTTGTCCGGCAGACCATACATATGACTCCAAACGCCCGCGCCGGGTAAGGCGCCACGCATCAGAGCACGACGCTCGGGCGATGTATCTGGAGCTTCCCGACAGAGCTCCGCATCAAACTTGGAGTCATGTGCCAACCAAAGGCGCCCACCTTCCGGCCGCACCCAATGCTCAGCGAGTTCCATGCTCACGCCCGTGGGCATGGCACCGCCGAGAGGCGCAACCACCGCAGCAGCAAAGCCCTCGGGATAGTCAAAGCGCGCGCCCAGGCCCATATCCAGCCAGGCCAACTGCGAGCCCCAAATGCCCTCTGTGCGCAAGCTTGCGCGCCACTCCTGGTGCTCATCGGACCGACGTGTCTGCGCATCCCCCATGAGCACCACGCGCACGCCAGGTACGCGTGCCAGCTCAGTCCATAAATCTGTTTCGCTGGGGTCCAAGCCAAGCACCAGACCACGCCCCCCGGGAAGCGCGTGAATGATCGCGAGCGCCTGCGCACTCATGCCAGCCTCAGGTGCAGCATCCAGGCTCAGGTTGAAGTGCGAATCCAGCTCAAAGGCCTTGGTCCATGGCCCGCCAGCCTGCGGCTGAAGGCGCACCTCGTAGAGCCGGTCCGGGCCAAGCCCATCCAAATGTGCAAGCCATTGCCCTCCACCCAGAGCCTCTAGGCGCTGGCTAGATTGCGCCGCTCCAAACCCGCTGAGCTCCAACTTGGGCTGTGCCCCCTCGGGCAACCAAAAGCGCACTACGGCTGCCGTAGGGCTCACAAAACGCATTTCCGGCCCTTCCAGCAACTCAGCCCTTGGCGCTTGCTTCGCGACCACTTCGGCGGGCGGCAAGGCCTCCGGATACAACTCGCTGGCCTGCCTCGCCAGAGTCGCGAGCTCCTGCCCATCCAACACTCGCTCCCACAGAGCCACCTCGCCCAGGGCGCCTTTGACCCGGAAGTGTTCATCCGCATCCCGATAGGCACCCAGGTGGTAATAGGCCTTCTCCGGGTAGTTGATCGCGCCGCTCTCCGCCAGGGATTGGGCCACCTCTTGGCCGTCCACGTAGAGCCGCATGTGCGTTCCGTCGTAAGACCCCGCGATGGAGTGCCAAGCCCCTACGCTGAATGCCTGCGGAGCCAAGAGCCAGGTCAAGCCGTCCCCGCCATCCTCACCGGCCAAGGCAAAACCGAAGCGGTCCTCGCGAAAACCAAGCATCCAGCCGCGCTCGTAGGCGCCGTTGTCCTGGGCCATGCCGATGACCCCGCCCCAGGTCTGCACTTGGTCCACTCGTAGCTGGGCATTGACGGTCATGCTGCGACTCGGGTGAGCGCGCTTGCGGAAGTCCTCAGCCACTTCGAGATCGCCCGTGCGCCCGTCCAAGAGCAGAGCGTGTGCCTTGCCCACAGCGGTCAGCTGCGGCGGACCTGGCAAGCGCAGAGCCGCGCCCGGGCCAAGGTTGGCCAGCGCCAAAACACGTCGGGGATCGTCGGGATCGCTAACGTTCAGAGGCACGCGATCGAGTTGATCCTGTTGAAAGAGAAAGCGATCCAGCAGACCGTCTTCAGGCACATCCGACACCTCGGGGCTGGACGGCAAGCTAGGGCGCTCCACCCTTACCAATTCCGCCGGGGCTGGCAGACTCTCGCCCATGGCAGCGAAGCAGCTTAATTCGCCCACATCCGTAGCCACGAGCAAACGTCCCTGGGCCACCACCAATCCGTGCGCAGCCCCGTGAACCTCGCCAACCCAGAGCAGAGCGCCGTCCGCGCAAGCGCGCACCTCGACCCGGTCCACGCCACCGAGGACCAACTCCTCGCCCGCTTGAATCAGTGCTAAGGGCGCGCTAGCCGGCCGCGTCCAGAGCAAGGCGCCGCTACTACGATCGATGGCCGTGAGCTGACCTTCAGCCAAGAGGTAAGCCGTGGCACCATCCACCACCACCGCATGGCCACGCGAGTAGGAAGCGACCTCCACCCGCGCCTCGGTCTCCGCCGCGCTGATCCAGCCGTCCTTATTGCCCGGCCCGTGCAACACCTGGCCGTCGTCGGTCAGAAGGCAGAAGCTCCCGCCACCACCGGGCAAGGTGCCCTGGGGCGCACCGTCGAGCCGATCGAAGAGCAGCGGCGCGCTACGTCCCTGGGGCGCGACCAGCGTGTCGGCCGAAGCCAAGAGGGGCCCCTCCAGGGTCCACCCCGTGCCCAGGTCGCGCTCCCAGCGCGGCGGCGATCCCAGCGGCGCGGGCACGACCTCGCCCGTGGCCACATCCACAGCCAGCAAGTGACTGCTCTTCCAGGGCAGGAAAGACGCGCCGAAGGTGGCCGTCTCCCCACTGACCAAGACGCCGCTGCGCACGGGCCAGGTAGACACCAAGCGACCATCGTGCAACACGCGCCTCGCCATGGGTACGGCGGAGCGCTGCCAGAGCGCCTGACCGCTAGAGAGGTCCAGCGCATAGGCACAGCCATCGTCGCTGCCGAAGAAGACGCGCCCATCCGACACGCTAGGCGCCACGCGCACGGGGCCGCCACTGCTGAAGACCCACTGCTCAGAGCCTGAGTCCAGGTCCAGGCAGGTCACGCTATCGTCGGCGCTCGAGCCGAAGAGCACACGACCGCTGGCCACCACGGGGTGAAAGACGGGGTCGTACTCGCGCATGGAGCGCAGCCCCTCGAGCTTGGCATAGGCATCCCAGCGGGCGGGACCCGGCCAAGCGGGGCGCGGGGCCTGGGCGGCGGTCCAGCTCCAAGCCAGCCGCAGCCGCGCGCTCTCCAATTCGACTCCGGTACGACCACTTCGGGCCTGATCGTGGCGATAGGTCGGCCAATCGCCCACGTCCTGAGCTGCCGCCAGCGCACAGAGAAGGTAGCCCAAGAGCGCATGGAGAAGCCGTTGCCTGATCATGTCCCCAGTATGCCTTCTCAGAGTCAGGGACTGAGGGGCGAAGCGCAGCAGCACTTCCGCTATCCTGCGGCCCATGCACCTAACCCGCGGCAGCTCCAAGCTCTCCCTGGTTCTGGTACTCACGTTAGTGGGTTTGGCCGGCCTGGCCCTGCTGTGGTTCGCTTCCCAGAACCGATCCTGGCAGGCCACCGAGCGGCTGGTAGTCCATGCAGCCGCCGGGACTCGTATTCCCATGGAGCAGCTCGCGGCCGGCTACGAGGAGCTGCACGGTGTGCGCATCCAGCTCAATTACGGCGGCTCGGGAGCCTTACTCGGAGCGCTCAAGGTCCGTCCCCGGGGTGATATTTATATCGCGGCCGATAGTAGCTACGTCGAGAAGGCCCAGGGCTTCGGCATCGTGCGCGAGCTCGTGCCCCTGGCCAGCATGGTCCCGGTACTTGCCGTGCCCACCGGCAACCCCAAGGGCCTGCGTAGCCTCGCGGACCTCGAACGCGCTGACCTGCGTGTGGCGCTAGCCGAACCGGACGTCGCCGCCGTCGGCCAGATCGCGCGCCAGGCCCTGCAATCCAGCGGCCGCTGGGAAGCCGTGCGCACGAGCATCAAGGTCACCAAGCCTACGGAGCCGGAGTTGGCCGCAGACCTGGAGCTGGGTGCTGTGGACGTGAGCATCCTCTGGAGCTCGACCGTGAAGCAGCGCCCGAAGCTGGAGGCCGTTCACGACGCAGATCTCGACCGCTTTCCCCGGCGTATCACCGGCGGCGTACTCGAGCAATCCACCGCGTCCGCCGAAGCCCTTCGATTCCTGCGCTTCGCCAGCTCAAGCGACCGCGGCGCAACCATCTTCGAAGCCGCCGGCTTCAACACCCTCGACAACGGCCCCTACGACGACGCACCGCACTTGGTGCTCTTCAGTGGAGCCATGCTGCACGGCGCTGTGGAACAGCGCATTACGGCCTTCGCCGAGCGCGAGGGCGTGCGCATCGACACGGTCTACAATGGCTGCGGCATCTTGGTCTCGCAGATGCGCGCGGGTGCCGAAGTGGACGCCTACTTCGCCTGCGACAACAGCTTCATGGACATGGTCCAGGAGCGCTTCGAAGCATCCACAGTGGTCTCAGCTAGTCCGGTGGTCCTGCTGGTGGCCAAGGGCAACCCGCAAGGCCTCGCAGAGCTCGAAGACCTCTGCCGAGCGGATCTGCGCGTGGGCCTCGCCCATCCCGAAAACAGCGCGCTCGGCTCCCTAACCCAGGGCTTGCTCGAACGCGCGAACCTGACCGAACGCCTGCAGAGCAGCGGCAATGTGAAGGTCGAGTCACCCACCGGCGACTACCTCGTCAACCAACTGCGCGTAGGCGCCTTGGACGTCGCCGTGGTCTATGCCTCCAACGCCGCGATGGCCCTCGAGGAAGTCGAGCGCGTCCCCCTCGACCTGCCCGGCGCCCTAGCTCTGCAACCCTTCGCAGCGGCCAAGAGCACGCAACATCCGCTGGTCCTCGCACGCTTGCTAGCGGAACTAACCAGCGACGCCTCCAAGGCACGCTTCGAGGAACTCGGCTTCCAATGGCAGGTGCAGTGAGCGAATTCCCCGCTCCCGCGCGCAGGTCTCTGGGCACGCGCTTATTTCTCGTATTCCAGTTCGGCGCCGCGGGGCTCTACCTGTTGTTGGTGCTCGCCATGCTGGTGGCCGACGCCACCTACACCAGCCCCGGTGCCATCCTCGAAGTGCTCGAGCGCCCGGAAATCCGCCACGCCTTCGCACTCTCCTTCGCCACCGCCACCCTGGCGGCTGTGCTCTCGGTGCTCTTCGCTGTACCCATCAGCTACCTGATCTCGCGCCGTAATTTTCGCGGCAAGGCCCTGCTGGATGCGCTGCTCGACGTGCCCATCCTGCTGCCGCCCATGGTCATCGGCATCTCCTTGCTGATCCTGTTCCAGACCACGCCCGGCCGCGCCATCGAGCGCCTAGTGCCTTTCACTTACGAGGTGCCTGGCATTGTCCTGGCCCAATTCACCGTGGCCTGCGCCTTCGCCATCCGCACCCTACGCGTAACCTTCGAGGCCCAGGACAAGCGCACCGAAGGCGTCGCCCGCAGTCTGGGCGCCTCGCGCTTCCAGGCCTTCTGGCACGTGGCCTTGCCCAAGGCCTCCGGCGGAGTAGTCGCCGCGGGCCTCTTGGCCTTCGCCCGTGCACTAGGAGAGTTCGGCCCGGTACTAGTCTTCTCCGGCGCCACGCGCATGAAGACCGAAGTGCTGCCAGCTACGGTCTTCCTCGAACTATCCATCGGCGACCTGGATGCGGCCGTGGCCGTGTCCTTGATCCTGGTGGGCTCAGCCCTAGCCGTGCTCGTCCTCGCGCGCAGCCTACGCATGCTCGGAGAACCCACCGAGGAGCAGCGATGATCGAAGCCAAAGACCTACTACTACGGGCAGGCGAACTGCGCCTAGCAGGTCAGTCCTGGTGCGTCCCGGCCGGCGCCTACGGGGTGCTGATGGGGTCAACGGGTTGCGGCAAGACGACCTTGCTCGAGACCTTGATCGGCCTGCGTCAGGTGGCTTCCGGCAAGGTCCTGCTCAACGGCCAGGACGTCACTGATCTCGATCCCGCCCTGCGCAATATTGGCTACGTGCCCCAGGACGGCGCGCTCTTCGAGACCATGAGCGTGGAAGAGCAGCTGGGTTTCGCGCTGACCGTGCGCGGTGTGCCGCGCGGCCAGCGCCGCGCGCGCGTGCGCGAGTTGGCCGCATGGATCGGCGTCGAAAGCCAATTGGACCGGCGCACCCGCGGCCTCTCGGGCGGTGAACGCCAACGGGTTGCCCTGGGCCGTGCCCTGGCCGCCAAACCCTCCATCCTCATCCTGGACGAGCCCCTCTCCGCGGTGGACCAGGACACGCGCAGTAGCATGTACGAGCTCCTGCAGCGCGTGCATGCGGAACTCCAAATGACCGTGCTGCACGTGACTCACTTCGTCGACGAGGCCCAGCGACTGGGCACGTATTTCCTGCGCATGGACCAGCGTGGCATCACTCAAACCCAAAGGCCAAAGGCCACAGCAGCTCTGTGAAGATCACCCTGGAATTCACCGCCCAACTGCGCGAGTTAGCGGGCGTCTCCCGGCTCGAAGCGCAGGTTCCGAATGCGTGCTGCGTGCGGGTCGGACTCGAGAGCGCCTTGAAGTCAGGCTCGGAGGAGCTGCGCACGGCTATCCTCCCTGCAGGCCAATTAGCCGCCGCCTTGATCCTGGCCGTGGACGACAGCCAAGTGGACCTGGATGATCCGGCGCCCCTGCGCGACGGCGCGCAGCTGCTCGTGCTCTCCCCCATCGCCGGAGGCTAGTCCGTGCTGCCCCCCGACTCCAAGCCGCTCACGGACGAAGAGCGCGCAACCTACGAATGGCAACTGGACGTACCCGGTCACGGTGAAGCCGGCCAGGAACGACTCAAGGGCGCCAGCGTCTTGATCTCCCGCGCGGGTGGTCTAGGCAGCGTCGTCGCCTACGAACTCGCCGCAGCGGGAGTCGGGCGTCTCGTGCTGGCCCATGCCGGTGAGATCAAGCACTCGGACCTCAACCGCCAGCTACTCATGACCCACGCGGGCTTGGGCAGCTCGCGAGTAGAGTCAGCCAAGCGCCGCTTGCTGGAGCTCAATCCGCGGCTCGAGGTACTCGCCATCCCCGAGAACGCCAGCGCCGAAAACGCCGAGCGCCTGGTGAGCGAGGCCGACGTGGTGGTGGACTGTGCGCCGCTCTTCGAAGAGCGCCTTGCGCTCAATGCTGCCTGCGTAGCCCAGGGCAAGCCCATGGTCGAGGCCGCCATGTTCGAATTGCAGGGCACCCTGACCTGCATCATCCCTGGCCAGACCCCGTGCCTAGCGTGCCTGCACCCCGAGCCGCCGGCACGCTGGAAGCGCCGCTTCCCCGTCTTCGGCGCCGTCTCCGGCATGGTCGCCTGTCTAGCAGCCATGGAAGCCATCAAGCTCATCTCGGGCTTCGGCGAAACCCTGGCCGGCCGCCTGCTCACCTACGACCTGCGCGACACGAGCATGCGCACCCTGCGCATCAAGCGCCGCATGGATTGCCCCCAGTGCGCGGAGCTCTTTCAGTAGAGCAGAGCCCGCGCGCGTGCCTCGAGGAAGGCCGAGTTGGGTTGCCCCATCGGCTTGCCGTCCAACCAAGTAGCGAAAGCTGCCCGCGACATCAGGCGCTCATCCACCTTGGCTTCATCGAAGGGCTCGGGAAACAGCCGCTCCACAATCCGGGCGATAGCTAAGCCCGCGGCCACGGGATGCAGGGCATCCAAATCGTCCAGGCGCAGCTGCACTCCGCCGCAGAGCTGGCCCTCGTGCTTGCTGGCATCCGGCGTGAATTCGATCGGCGTGAAGCGCAGCCCAGGGATGCCCGCGGCGTCCAGGGCACGCGCCAATCGCACGCCGTCCACCCAAGGCGCGCCGATGCGCTCGAAGGGTTCATCCGTGCCGCGCCCCACGGAGAGGTCCGTAGCTTCCAGCAAGCCGATGCCCGGATAGAGATAGGCCTGGGTCGGGTTGCGTAGGTTCGGTGAAGGCGCGTACCAGGGCAGGCCCGTGTCCTCGAAACGCATGCTGCGCTTCCAGCCCTGCATGGACACCACCGCCAATGACACCGAGACTCCGAAGTGGTCGCGATAGAGCCGCGCCAGCTCGCCCATGGTCATGCCATGCACCACGGGCACGGGGCGGTAGGCGATGAAGCTCAAGCGATCCTCGTCCGCCGAGGGACCCTCCACCAAACGCCCACCCAGTGGATTGGGGCGGTCCAAGACCATCACAGGCACCTGAGCCTGCGCGCAGGCTTCGAGCATGTAGCCCATGGTCGTGGCGTAGGTGTAGAAGCGCACGCCCGCGCCCTGCAGATCGATCACGACTAAGTCCAGGTCCGCCAGCTGCTCCGGAGTCGGCCGCCGGTTGTCCCCGTACAAACTCACGAGCGCCATGCCGCTGGACTCATCCAGCCCGTCGGCGAGCTTGCCTTCGAAGGAGGAGCTGAGCCCGTGCTCTGGCGTGAACACCCGACGTAGATCCACATGCGGAGCAGCCGCCAACAAATCCAAACCACGCTGCCCGCGTACATCCCGGCCGGGCGCATGGGTTAGCAAGCCAATGCGTGCCCCCTTAAGCATCGCGAACTTCTGTGCCACCAAGACATCGAGCCCAGAACGCACCGGCGGCCCCTCCGTAGATGCTGGCGTGATGCCAGCCGGAGAGGCCGCGGGAATTGCGCTGAGCGCGAAGGTGACAAGCCAAGCTGCGGGAACCATGCCCGCAACATACCTGTTCTATTGGGCCTATTGCACGAGTGCGCTGAAGGCCGGGCGGCCCTTGGGCACGCTCTGGGGCTCGATGCTGCCAAAGCCCATCTTCAGGCTTCCATCGCTATCGAAGACGGCCACGGCACCGGGCTGCATGAGGTGGTCCCCCATGGAGGTGAACACCCGCGTCGGGCGACCGGCGTGGGCATCTACAAGCACCTTGTAACGACCGCCCGCGAACACGCGCACTTCCATGCTAGGGCCGCGTTCCACTGCAAAGCTGCCGCAAGACTCCAGCTGGGCGCGTTGCAGTCCGCCCCATTGGGTGGCAGAGAACGCTGAGGTGTCCTCAGCCGGCTCCGGCTTAGGCTCAGGCTGCGGCTCAGGCTGCGGCTCAGGAGCAGGCTCAGGCTGCGGCTCAGGCTGCGGCTCAGGAGCAGGCTGCGGCTCAGGAGCAGGCTGCGGCTCAGGAGCAGGCTGCGGCTCAGGAGCAGGCTGCGGCTCAGGCACAGGGCTAGCCACAGGCTCGACCTCGGGCTTGGGCTCGACAGATGCCGGTATAACGGGCGGCTTGCCCATACCAGGCTTCGTCTCGCGATTCTGCACCAAGCTCGGGCGACGAGCGGGCACGTTGGTCTTAGCACGCGGGGTCGGCAAAGGATCGCTGTCCACCTGCACGCTCTTCGGCAGCGCACGCTCGCTCACCTTGGCGCGGCTGGCAGCCGGGGCCTCGCCACGGGTTCGCGGCGTGGGCCACGGACTCTGGCGGGTGGTCTGCGAGCGGATCGCATCGCGCTCGTTGCGCTGATGCTGTGTGTCGCTGGCCTTGCGGTAGGGCCAAACGGCCCCGGGCTCCCAGACCTTGGCCTGGCTGGAGTCATCGCCGGGCGCAGCCAGGGGCGGCTCGAGCCTGACGGATGAACCGGGATTGACCATCACGGGCGGACGAGCCTTGCTGGGATCGCCGTTCCAATCCACGCGCACGGCTTGGCCGGCGTGCAGGCGCAACTCGACCGGCCCCGACGGCAGCCCGCGGAAGTAGACGGCACTAGGACCAACATCGGCCGTCCAACCACCGGGCAGTTTGACCTC
>JBLIOL010000133.1:0-13557 GCA_047639615.1 Planctomycetota bacterium
GCACGCGCAAGGACTTGGTGGACGAGATTTTGCAGCGCACCTTGGATACCCTGCCGCGCGAGTCGCGCTTCAATGTGTTGGCCTATACGCGCGAGCCCTTTGCTTGGCAGGAGGAGCTCAGCAAGGTCGGGCGCAAGGGCGTGCGCTCGGCCATGGAGTTCTTCACCAAGCTGCACGTGACGGGGCCGGGGGATGTGTGGACGGCGAGTCAGGTCGTGCTCGGGGATCCGGAACTCGACACCGTCTGCATCGTTACCGACGGGGCGCCCACGGGCGGGCACCGCTGGGATCTGGTGCTGATGGTGGAGCTCTTTATGCAGGAGACGCGCTGGCTGCCGGTGCGCTTCGATGTGGTGCTGGTGGATTGCCCCAAGGGGCTCGAGCGTCGCTGGCGCGACCTGACCCAGCGCACGGGCGGGGAGCTGATGCAGCTGAGCTTTGACCCGCCGCAATAGATCCTGTCTCATAGGTGCATGGCAACGTATGACTCTCAATGGGCTGACCGCTACGCGGAGCAGCACATGCCCTGGGACTTGGGGCGCGCGCACCCGCAGCTCCTGAATTGGCTAACCGATCGGGAGGCTGGCGGGCGTGCCTTGGTGCCTGGCTGCGGCACTGGCTTTGATGCGGATGCCTTAGCCCAGGCCGGTTGGCAGGTGACGGCTCTCGACCTGATCGAGGACACGGTGCATGCCCCCAAGCGCGCGACTATCGAGGCGGGCGGCGGGGAGGTGCTGGCCATGGATGCCTTGGCCTTTCGGCCGGCGCAGCCCTACGAGCTGATCTTTGAGCACACCTTCTTCTGCGCCATCGAGCCCCACCGGCGCGAGGAGTGGGGGCAGTTCATGGATCGCTGCTTGAGCGCGGATGGCCAGCTCCTAGCGCTGGTCTTCCCTCTGGACCGTGAGGTTAGTTTGGGCGGACCGCCCCATGGCTATGGTCCGGCGGATATGCAGGCGGCGCTCGGCGAGGGCTTTCGCATGCTCGAGGACATACCGGCCGAGCATCCGATCAAGTCGCGCCCGTGGAAGGAGCGCTGGGTGCGCTTCGCCAGGACCTAGCAGCCCGCTTAAAAAACAGCGACTTGTCGCTCGGCTCCCACGAAGCGCCTGGCTGCGTTGCCAGAACCCCCAAATAGCCACCACTATGGGGGGAACCTGTCGCCTTGCCAGGCGATCCACCGAAGCACGGAAGCGCCGAAGCACCGAAGGGGCGAAGAGTACCGCAGAGGCGTGAGCTACGACGCGGATGCTTCCCAGTGCAAGTCGGCGTCCACACTCGGAGCTCGCGCGGAAGCCGAGAGCTAGAGACGGCTTGCTGCCGAATCGAGTTTCATCCTCCCCAAGGCCCTGCCCGCATCCTGCAGCTCCGGGCCTGGCTTGCTCTGCCCTGAGCCCCCCGGCCAGAGGCCGGCTCCGGCGCGCCCATCCTTCAGTATCAGCGGACCTCCCTCACGCTCCCCTGCAACCCGGACCCTTCCATCGCCAGCCACCGGCTTGCGGCCGGGCGCCGTCGGTCACTAGCGCGCCATCACTCGCAATCCCAGCCGTCTCTGGACCCTCCCCTGGATCCCGGCCGGAGTGGTGATGAATGGGGTCAGGCACCACTCCGACCGGGGGCCGGCCTTTGCTCGAGCCTAACGCGTGTAGCTACGGAACTGGAAGCGGCCGCGATCGGAGTTGATCCCGGGTAGCTTCTCGAGCAGGCCGAGGACCTTGGCGACGCCGCGGGCCAGGGTCTGGGAGCGCGAGGAAAAGTTGCGCGTCCGGAAGGCGATCTCCTCGGGCTGGGGTGCGGCTTGGGAGCCGCGTGCACCGCTGCGTGTGAAGCCGGCGCTGGTCAGGAGCTCGTGCAGCTCGTTTGGGGCAATGGCCTGGAAGGGACCCACGTTGGGGTCCGGGGCGAGCACGTATTCCACGCCGCCGGGGCCGCCGCGGCGGGCGCGCAGGCGCTCGGTCCAGGGGTGGAAGCTGCGCGCGGAGACGAAGCCGAGCAGCAGCTTGCCGCCGGGCTTGACCCACTGGGCCAGGGACTCCGCTAGCTGCGCACGCTCGGCGGCGCGCAGGCCTTCGAAGCGGAAGAGGCAGGAGACCAGGTCGTAGCTGGCGGGCTCGGGCGCCCTGTCGGAGTCGGCATCCCAGAGGTAGGGCGCGCCCTTGGGCTTGGCTCGGCGCGCGCACCAGTCGGCGACTTCAGCGCTGCGTTCGACGATGTCCACTTGGAAACCGGGGCGCGAGAGCGAGAGGCGTTCGGTAAGGATGCCGGTGCAGGGTAGGACGTCGAGCCAGCGCAGGCGCTCAACACCTTCGGCGGACTTCGTGGCGCCTTCGGGTACGAGTGCATCGAGCGCTTCGATCAGCGCGCGCTGTTCCCAGGCGCGCGGCTTGTTGTGGCGCAGGCCGTTGAGCACGCGTGCGCGTTGGTAGCTGGTGAGCAGGTCCGGCTCCCAATCTTCAGGCTCGGTGCTCGAGGGGATCGGTCGGCCGGCGTAGTGGTTGTAGTGGGTGACCTGGTCCAGGGGTCTGCGCTTGGGGCCGGCCTTGGGCATGATCGCGGGATAACCCAGCGCGACCACGGCTACCACCATGCGGTCGCGGGGCAGGCCGACCATGTCGGCGACCTGGTCGTGGCCGCCGGTCTGCGTGATCCAGAAGGTGCCTAGGCCGAGCACTTGCGCGGCCAGGCTCATGTTCTGGATCAGGGCGCTGGCGCTCTGGATGTTGGCGTAGTTCTCCTCGCTGAAGTCGCGGCCGTAGGAGACCACGATGTTCACGGGCGCGTTGCCCATCTGGGTCGAGCGTTCGGCCAGGCGCGTGTTCAGTTCGGGGTCATCGACCGCGACCAGATCCCACATCTGATAGTTGCAGGAGCTCGGCGCCCAGGTGCCGGCGTGCATGACCTGATCGACCAACTCGCGCGGCACGGGGTCGGGCTTGAAGCGGCGTACGGAACGGCGCTCGTAGATGGCTTCCCAGAAGTCCTTGCCCGGTAGCTCCGCCATGGGCGGGTCGGTCCTGTGGACAGACGGGCCGGGCTGCTTAGCAGGTGTCCCGTCGGGGGACGGCTGACCGGAGGAAGCGCTCATGGTGCTGTCGAATTCTACCCGGCCCGGGGCGCGGAAAAGCCTCTGAGCCAGTAGGCCCACCAGGCGGCCACTTCGCGGGTCACGTACCAGGCTCGGTGGTCCAGGCGCGCGGACTCCACGGCGGCTACGGTGCGTGCCGCGAGGCCGGCGTCCAGGAAGCTCTGGCGTAGGCGCGGTAGGTGGTAGGCGTGGGAGACGGCGACGACCGAGTTCCAGCCTTGCTCCTGGGCGAGCTCGGCGGCGCGACGGGCGGTGGCGCTGCTATCGAGCCCTGTGGGGTCGAGTACTAGCTGCTCTGTAGGAATGCGGAAGCCTGCACAGAGGGTCGCCATGGCCTCGGTCTCGTGCACCGCGCCTGCGCCGGGGCCGCCGGAGAGCACCAGGCTGACTGGCCCTGATGTGGAGCCGAGGAGCTGGCAGCCCGTGCGTACGCGGTCGGTGAGTACGAGGGAGGGGCGGCCGTCGGCGCCGGTGCCAGCGCCAAGCACGATGACAGCGTCGAAGCCTGGCTGGCCGGCCTTTGGGCCGAGGGCGCTCGCTTCGAGGATCAGGAGTAGTGGCCAGGCAGGGGCGCCGATCAGGAGCGCACCGATGGCGGCAGGCCAGAGCATGGGCGCTGGCTTGCGGGGGGCGAGCAGTAGCAGGCCGAGGGCGGCGAGTACTAGGGCGCGTAGTCCGTGGAAGGGCTCGCTCAGTACGTGCACGGCGGCTAGGGCCAGGAGTAGGAGGCCAGTGCCGCGCAGCCAGAGGCTGCGCGCGCTGCAGGCGGCGACGAGCAGCTCGAAGCCGAGGAGTCCGGGGAACCAGTGATCGCTGAGGGCGGTCAGCTGCGGCAGGGGCGAATCCGCGAGGGGCTGCCCGAGCCAGGTGCGCACTTGGGCCAGGACCAAAAAGAGACCCAGGCCAAAGGCGATGCCGCGCCCGGCGGAGCAGATGGCGGCGGAGCTTGTGGTGGCGCTCGATCCCGAGTGGGGAAGCGGCGGCTCAGTGTGGTCTGGCTCGAAATGGGGGGGCATGGGGCTAATGCGCTATCGTCTATTCCATGGACAAAGATCAAGCCGGATCCGCTCGCAGCCTCGTCCTACTGCTCTCTGCCTGGCTGGCCTTCAGCCTCAGCGCCTGCGCCAGCCCCAAGGGACCGATCTACACGGCCAGCGTCTACATCAAGGCCGACTACGACGCCGTCTGGCGCAGCTTCACCGAAGCCGAGGCCTTCGCGGCCTGGTACACGGTCCCCTGTCGGGAGTTCGGCCTAGAGCCAGGCGACGAGTTGATCTGGGCCGACGGTGAGCGCGTGGTCTACCGCGGCCGCATGCTGCGCGCCGAGTACGGCCAGGGCTTGGCCTGGGAATTCCGCTTTGAAGGCTTCGACTTCGACGAGCCCATGCGCACGCTGGAGATCGATATCACGGAGTCCGGCGAGACCGTGCTCGTCGTCCTGCGCCATCGCCTGAACCGCGCCCCGCACACGGCCAAGATGATCTCGCCCATCGGCTGGACCAAGCCCATCTCGCGCCTCAAGACCCTGCTCGAGACCGGCACAGCCATGCCCTGGCCAGGCTGAGTCCTGACGATTGGGGTCCGGCACAAAACGCCAGAACTCAGTCCTCGAGAGTGAACAAGCCATCGGGGATCGTCACCCCCAGGCTGATGTCCGTGATGGTCGATGTGACGGTGCCGATCATCTTATTGGCTAGCTCGATTTCGGTGCGGTAGGGCAAGAGCATGCCGGAGATTTCGCGGTAGTCGCCGAAGCTGAGGCGTTGGCCAACGCGACCGGCGGCGCCCATTTGGGCCATACCGTCTTCGCGCACGACGCGGCCGGATTCTGCGTCTAGGTAGAGGGTCTGGCGCGGGGCGTTGGCATCGCCGCTGCGCAGGACGTAGACGTTCTTGCCGCCGCGCACGAGCTGCTGGATGAGCACGACTTCGGGGTTGCTGGCGGACCAATCGCCGAAGCGTACGAAGGGGCTGGCGAAGAGCATGTGCTGGGCGCGGTCGCCTTCGAGGATGCTCTTTGGCTCCGCCTTGGAGTGCAGGCGCATGTGCTCGCCGTCGTAGGCCAGGTGCTCGAACTCGCCGGCGACCAGGTTGTCCGTGCGGAAGAGGTTGGGCCAGGCCAGGTGCGTATCGAAGGTGCCTTCGACGCCGACCTTGGGGATCTTGATCTCGCCGCTCATGCGCAGGGGGCCGAGGGTCTCGAGCAGGTCCATGCCATGCACGGCGGCGGCGCGGGCTGTGAGTTCGGCGGCGCTCGGGAGACCCGCGGGAGGCGGGACGCGGAACTCCTGGTGGTCTCCGATGTGATAGCCGGTGACTGCGCCGGACTCATCGCGATCGAATTCGATGATGTACTTGGGCTGCGGGCGCAGCTTCCAACGGTCCTCGCCCAAGTAGGTCAGCGGCACAATGGCCGTGGCCAGGATCTCGAGGGCTAGGTCGTCGCCGTCGCGCACGATGCCGCGGTAGAGGTCGCCTTCGCCTTCCCAGTAGTAGCCGAGGTACTCTTCGAAGGGCGGTGCGGCTTGGTTGGCGTCGAAGGGCACGCCTAGGAGCAACTCGCCTAGGATCTCTTCCACCTGCAGGCCGGTGTTCGTGCCGCGCGACTGGGTGAAGTAGAGCACCATGGCTTTCTGTCCTGGGAAGATCCAGGCGTGGGTGCCGTCGGAGCCGGTGTGGCCGTAGGCGATCACTTCGTCCTTGTCGCGCTTGCCGGGACCCATCCAGAGCTGGGTCAGGAAGCCGTACTCTGTGTGGACCTCGGGGAAACCCGAGGGTGCATTGATGGCGTGCGGGCCGGGCTTGAGCGCCTTGCGCATGTAGCGCGCGCCGATCAGACGCTGCTTGCCGAGCTTGCCGAACTTACCCTTGCGCAGCCACATGTCCATGAAGCGCGCGTAGTCCTCGAGGGTCGAGTACAGACCTTGTGACCCGAGGAAGAAGGGGAAGAGCGGCTCATCCTGCGGGGACCAGAAGCGCGTCCAGGCCTTGCGCGTGCCCATGTACTTGCTGCAACCGCGCTCGCGCAGGGGACTGTCCATGTGCATGACGGTGGCCGTGTCCTGCATGCCCAAGGGATCCAAGATGCGCGTCTGGATGAACTCGGCGGCGGTCATGCCGCTGACTACTTCGAGCAAGGCCGTCAATGTGTCCGTGCCCTGATCGCTGTACTGGAAAGCGCTGCCCGGATCGAATTCGAGCTCATAGCCAGCGCCAAGCTGGGCCACTGCCTGGATACCGTCCAGGTCCAGTAACTTCTTGCCCATGATCAAGGACATGGGCAGACCGCTGTTGTGATTCAGTAGCTGCTCGATGGTGATCGTGCGCGTGCTCTCCACGTCAAAGGCCGGCAGATATTGGGCCACGGGGTCGTCCAGCTTCAGCTGCTTCTCATCGAGCAGCATCAGGATCGCCGACCCGATCAGCGGCTTGGTCATGGAACGCACGCAGAATACGCTGCCGGTCTCCATGGCCACTTGCTCCTCGCGGTTGCGCCAGCCATAGGCGTTGTGCAGCACGGAGCGACCGTTCTTGATCACGAGCAGTTCCCCGCCGACGATCTCGTCAGCGTCGACGAAGCCCTGAATCAGCTCATCGAGCTTGGCCAGGGAATCGGGCGAAATGCCCTCGCCGATGGGGGAGGCGCTGGGAAAGCGCGCGGCGGGGCTGTCCTGGATCGGGGCAAGAGTGGCGGACAAGCCGAGGGCGAGAGTGACTAGGAGCATGACTTTTTGTGGGGGGGGGGCGCCGGGCTTGTCCCGGGCAGGTGTCCTGCGCTTCCCGAGCTCAGGACGCCTCGTGCATTCTGGGGAAACCAAGCGGCGGGGACTGGCGTACCCTGCTTTCCATGGGGAATTCACGCACTTGCCTGGCTCTTGTCCTGTGTTTGGCTGCATGCCAGCCCGGCGGGCGCTATGGCTTGCCTGTTCCCAAGACACCAGCGCTGGCGGGACATGCGGTGCTGGAAACCCTGGATCCGGGGACGGCGCAGGTGATCTTGCGGCAGGTGGTGCTGCATGACGGCGAGGGCGGGCAGCTGCGGGATGGGCTGGAGGAGAGCTTTTGGCCGGATGGGAGTGCGCGCTCGGAGCGGATTTTTGCGCTGGGGGAGCCGCGTGGGCATTGGCGCAGTTGGTGGCCGGATGGGACGCTGCGCTCGGAGCAGGAGCACCGGGCGGATGGGGAGCCGAGTCGGCTGAGCTTCTATCACCAGAGTGGTGGGCTGCAGGCGCAGGGCGAGTCCCTGGGGAGTGGGGAGCGCGCGGGGGAGTGGCGCTTTTACCGGGCGGATGGGTCGCTGGAGAAGCGCGGGGGCTATGTGGGCGGGCAGGCCCATGGTTTGTGGGTGCACTTGGACCCTAGCGGGAGGGTTTCGGCTGAGGGGCGCCTTGAGGCGGGCCAGAGGGTTGGGGAGTGGAGTGTCGGGCGTCAGGAATAGGCCAGCGGAATAGGCTCGGAGGGCGTGACCGCGACAGCTGGCAGGACTTGTGCTTCCACCGGCCCCGTCCACGGATAGGATCCCCCCTGCATGCAATTCACCGTACCCTCGCCTCGCGCCCGTTTGGGGATCGCCGCACTGCTCATACTGGGCGTGTCCAGTTGTTCGGATGGGGGCAGCGACGATGGGCTCGATAGCCGCGTCTACCCGACCCGCAGTGAGCACGTGGCGAGCTTGCAGCCCTGGCTGGATGGCGAGCTTGGGGTTTGGGCGGCGCCGCCGGAATTGCAGCTCGAGCGCATGACTACGGCAGTGCCGTGGCCGCGCGGGTTGGTGATTGCTGAGGGGCAGCTGATCGTGCTGGCGCGTGGGCGCCACCGGCGCGCGGGCGGGGTGGATCCGAGCATTGAGGACTTTGCCGGCAACCTGTACCGGGTCGACATGAACGTGTCCGAGCCCGTGGTAGCGGGCGAGCCGGCGGGTGCGGCGGTGGCGGCAAACGCCGAACTCTTGGCCGAGCCGACGGCGCCGCCCTTTCAGCTGTATGACCGCAGCTTGGGCGCGCCCTTGCGCGACACGCGCATGGACCGGCCCTACTGCACCTTGCGCTTCGACGAGCAGAGTCGAAATCTGTTCCTTTGCGGCTTCAGCGGTGTGGACCTGCCCTTCGCGCGCTTTCGCAAGAACGGCGGCGACACGATTCAGCGCTACGACCTACGCACCGGGCAGTGGAACGCGGTCGAAGCGCACAACCCGAATCAGTTGGGCGAGGCGGACCTCTCGTACACGGTCTCGAACGATCACTTTCCGCACCACGACCCGGCCGCGAACCCGGCGCCGCATGGCTGGCTGAACGGGGCCGATTGCTTGTGGGTGGTGGGCGACTATCTGTACGCCGGGGCCAAGGACAACCACCGCATCGTGCGCTATGAGCTGGCCGGGATTCGGGCCGATGCGGCGGCCGGTCCGCCCGAGAGCGTGCCGGTGCTGGGCAGTCACTATCGCTTGCGCCTGGGCGAAGAGGTGCGCGAGATCGATCTGTACGGGCCGAGCGCCCTGGTGGCGCGGGATGGCTGGCTGTACGTGGGCTTCCGTACGAGCTGCGCGGTGATCCGCCTGCCGCTGGATGAGCGCGGGGCCCTCAAGGCCGGGGAGCCCGGGGAATTGCTAGCGGTCTTCGAGCCCTGGAATGGCACCAAGCGGGTCTCGGCGGACCTGATGGACATGCACTTTGGGCCTGGGGGCGAGCTTTATGTGGTCTGCTCGCGCATGGGGCGCATCTGGAATCTGGGCGTGCCGGACGGCAGCCGGGTGCTGGACGGGCGCTGGGAGAGCGGGGCGCAGCCCTGGCTGGACCTGCCGAAATTGAGCGGGACGGACAAGGCGCGCACAGGAAACATCGCCTTCGACGATCAAGATCGCCTTTACCTGTGCTCGGGGAACTACGATGCCTCGCAGCCGAAGGCAGGCTACAAGGCCGGACTCCCCGGCGTGATTTACCGAGCGACGAAGAGCAGCGGCCAATAAGGACCATGCGCGGCAAGCAAGTTATTGAAGTGGCCAAGATGCCCGACGGTTCTCCGTTGGAGCTGGCCGAGGAAGCAGGACGGTTTGTGATTCGTGCCGGAGGCGGCGCGCTCATGGGCAGCGGTGCCCACGGTTCCGAGGATGCTCTGGCGCAGTTGGGCGTCGAGCGTTGTTCGCAGTTTGAGGATGCGCGCGTGTGTATCGCGGGCTTTGGCATGGGCTACACCCTGCGCGCCTCGCTCGATCTGCTCAAGCCCGACGCCAAGGTCACGGTGGTGGAGTTCTCCGACGCCCTGGTGCGTTGGAACACGCCGCCGGAGGGACCTCTGGCCAGCCTGGCTGGCGAACCGATCTTGGACTCGCGGGTAAAGATCGAGATGAAGAACTTCGTGCGCTTCATTCGCGACACAGAGGAGACTTTCGACAGTCTTCAGCTGGACCTGGACAACGGGCCGGACTCGTTCACGTCCAAGGGCAATGGCTGGCTCTATGGGCCGGACGGCCTGCGGCGCCTGCGCGAGGTGCTACGGCCCAGTGGGCGTTTGGCGATCTGGTCGGCCTACTCCGATCCGAACTTCCAGAAGCGCATGGCCAAGTACGGTTTCGAGGCACGCTCGGTGGTGGCACGCGAGCGCGGAGGCCTCGTGTATCCCGGAAAGGGAGCACGTCACGTGATCTTCGTAGGCGACCGGGACTGAGCCGGTAGGCTGGCCCTGCCCCGTGCGTCTGTGACGTGTGTCTGAGCCGGGGCGCACCCCATGGGGCCTTTCCACCCGAATGCAAGCGGCGCGACTGTGCGCGGCCTGCTGCGCCGACTCGCGGCGCGGCCCTGGTTGTGCGTGCTCCTACCGGCTCTGTGTGCATTCGTACTCGCGGCGATCCCAACCCTGGTGGTGGGCGCGCCGGAGCCCTTGATCCACGACGAGTGGGGCTACCTGCTCTCGGGCGAGACCTTTGCGGAGGGGCGCCTGACGAACGAGACGCACCCGTTTTGGATTCACTTCGAAACGCCGCACCAGCTGCACCAGCCCAGCTACCAGTCCAAGTACCCGCCGGCCCAGGCGCTTTTCTTGGCGCTCGGGCAGCGGCTCTGGCATCCGATTTTGGGGGTCTGGCTGAGCGTCGCCTGCTTGATCGGGGCCCTGGTGTGGATGTTGCAGGCTTGGCTGCCGGGGCGCTGGGCCTTGGCGGGAGGCCTGCTGGGGGTGGCGCAGTTCGTGGTGCAAGGACAGCCGTATTTTGGGGGGGCCACGGGCTACTGGAGTCAGTCCTATTGGGGCGGTGCGGTGGCGGCCATGGGTGGTGCGCTGCTCTTTGGCGGGCTGGCGCGGACCCTGCGGTCGCCGCGGGTTAGCAGCAGCTTGGTGCTCGGGCTGGGGCTCATGGTGTTGGCGAATTCGCGCCCGCGGGAGGGACTGCTGGTGGCCTTGCCGGTGGCGCTCTATCTGCTCGTGTGGATGGTCTCGAGTCGCTCGCCGAGGTTGCCGCTGGTGCTGGGGCGTGTGGTGCTGCCGGTGCTCGCGTGTTTGGTGCCGGGCTTCATGGCCATGGGCAAGTATCACAAGGCGGTGACGGGGGATGCGCTAGAGATGCCGTGGATGGCGCACTACGAGCAGTACTGCGTCTTCCCGGTCTTCCTCTGGCAGGAGCCTGAGCCGGACCGTGAATGGCGGCATATGGAACTGCGCGACTTCCATGGAGGACTGGAGCTGGAGTTCCATGAGCGGCATGCGGGGGCGCAGCAGCTCCTGTGGATTTCGGCGGCCAAGCTCGGGCGCTTTTGGATCTTCTTCATCGGGCCTGTGCTGAGCGTCTTGCTGTTGCTCCTGCCTTGGGTGTTGCGCGATCCATGGATGCGTTTCCTGTGCATTCCGGTGCTCTTGGTCGTGGGCGTGGGGCTCGTCAGTTTCGGCGCGCTGCCGCATTACTCGGCGCCGGTGGCGGGGCCTATGTTGGCGTTACTCCTGCAAGGCTTGCGGCACCTGCGCAGTCGCTCGCGCGGGTTGATGCTGCTCATCGCGCTCGGGATGCTACTCGGCACGGCGAGCGGTCTGGTGCGCTCGACGCGCGACGTGGTCCAGAGTCAGGCGGTCTACCGCAACACGATTCAACGCGGCTTCGACGAGCGCCCGGGGGAGCACCTCGTATTCGTGCGCTACGGACCCGAGCACACGCTCGGCGACGAGTGGATCTACAACGCGGCCGATATCGACGGGAGCAAGACCATCTGGGCGCGCAGCATGGACGAGGCCCACAACCAGGCCTTGATCGCGGCCTACCCGGAGCGTCAGGTATGGGTCATCGAGGTCGGCTTCGAGACGCTCTCGCCGTTGCCGAAGCCGTATCGGTGAGTGGCTAGCCGCCCGCGTGCATGCGGCCGCGGGTGCTTACGCGCGAGAGCAGGGAGAGCTCGGCTTGCTTGATCTCGACCGTGCTCCAGCCGCGGGTTTGTAGCAGCTTGAGCAGGCGCTTGAAGCGGCGTTGGTGCTGCTCGCGGGCGATGGCGCGTTTGGCGCGCGAACGGGGCATGCGGCGTGTGCCCACCAGGCCCAGGTCCATGCCAGCGGCGACGCCGGAGCTCGCTAGGTAGTCCCGGGTGCGCTCGCGCTCTTCGACTTTCTTGGCTAGCTGGGTGATGCGCAGGGTGCGCGGGCTGGGGCCGATGCTGGGGAAGCCGGCGCGCTCTACGGCCACGCCCCAGGGTTCGAGACGGTGCTCCAAATTGCGCAGTAGAGCCTCGCTCAGGGCTGCTGTGTCGGAAATCGTGTGGCGGTCCGTGGCGCGCAGCACCTCCTGCACGCCCATGGTGAGCATCTGACGCATGCCCTTTTCGAGGTCGTCGATTTCGATCAGCGCGCGGCGTACGTCGATCACGCGGTAGACGATGTTGGCGTCGGAGTAGTAGACCAGTCCGTCGGTGTTCACGACGCGCTGGCTGGGCAGGTCCATGGTGCGCGAGCGCGTGGGGATGCGCTTGACGCTCTGCAGTCCAGGGAAGAGCGGGTGGAAGCCCGGGGCGAGTTCCTTGGAGGCGCGCCCGAGGGTGAAGCGCAAACCCGTGGTGCCCGTGCGGATGGTCACGCCCATGGCGCGCACGATGGCGGCCGCCGTGGCGGCGAAGACCACGAAGAGGTCGTCCTTGACCGCATCGAAGATGTAGACAAGGAACTGCCACCAGCGCTTGGGGGACTCCTCCTCCTCCGCGGGTTCTTGGGGCGCCAGCTTCAGGCGCAGTAGGTTGCGCGAGCGTTCGCTCACAGGCCTTCTTCCTCGCCCTCCTCGCCTTCTTCCTCTTCTTCGCCCGGACCCTTCTGGTCGTCGACTTGACGCTGGATTTCCTCCATGCGCTTCCCGGTCATCTCGTCTTCCAAGCGCGCGGCGAGGGCGGCGTCTTGAGCCTTGCGACGACGGCCGGTGGCTTCCGGGTCGTTGGGGTGCACGGAGACCACGGCGCCGGAGATGAGTGCCACGGCGGCTTCCTCGCTCAGGCCTTCCTTGGACATGCGGTCGTAGAGGGTGAGCTTCTCCTCGGCCAGCATTTCGAGCTGGGTGATCTCGAGCGTGGTGGGGGAGGGCGAGATGTTGGAGAAGCCGAACTGCAGGATGCGCACACCCCACTGGTCCTCGACCGCGCGCAGCTCTTCGCGAATCTCTTCGCACATTTTGTCCACGTCGGTGACCGTGTGGCGGTCCTTGCGCGAGACGATTTGCTGCACGGCGATCACGACCCGGTTCTGCAGGCCCGTGACCAGGTTGTCGACCTCGATGATGGCCTTGCGCAGGGATACGATCTGGTAGACGACCTTGCAGTCGACCTCATAGACAAGGTTGTCGTTGAGCTGGATGACCTGGGGCTCGAGGTCGAGGGTGGTGTGCTTGGTCTCTTCGACCTTGAAGGTCTGCAGCAGCGGGATCTTGAAGTGCAGCCCGGGACCTACGACCGAACGGGCGCGGCCCAGGGTGAAGCGCAGGGCGTGCTGGCCGTCGTAGACGATGACGAAGAGGCCCGTGAGGGCACCGAGGATGTCGAGGGACATGAGCTGATTGGAGGGAAACGATCGAGTAGGGAGGGACACCTGAACACAACCGGCGCCAGGATGGAACGCCTGGCAGCTTGGCTCTGGATTGTCACGGTGGTGTTGGCTGCTGGAGCCGGAGATGCGTAGGTTCCTATTCCCATGGATAGCCCCACATTCAGCTCACTTCCGCGCCTTCCCAGAGATCGTGCTGATGATTACGGCGCCGAGATCATCGCGCGCCGGCGGGCCCTGGCGGAGGGCTCTGCGGGCGTGAGCCTAGTCCACGTGGCGGGTCAGCCCGTGCCGGCGGCCGAGGCGCGCGGCAAGGTCGAGGCCATGATCGGCCATGTGCAGGTGCCGGTGGGCCTGGCGGGGCCCCTGGTGGTGAACGGGGCCGGGGGCCGGCGTGAGTGCTACGTACCCATGGCTACGACCGAGGGCGCACTGGTGGCGAGCCACAACCGCGGCATGCGCTTGGTGGGCGAGGC
>JBLIOL010000134.1:0-13536 GCA_047639615.1 Planctomycetota bacterium
ACGGGCTCGCCGGTTACCCGCCGGACTTGGACTTGGCCGAGGCCTTGGTAATCGCGGCCCTAGATAGCGGCAAACTGCGCGACGTGAACCGCGAGTTGCTGACCGCCTTCTCCCACGGCTACGCCAACCGCAGCGGTAGCGCCTTTCCCGGCGTGACCCTCTACGATGCCTGGGCCTCGGGCCAAGAAATCGAGATGCCGGATGTGGAATGCCTGGGGATCGTGCACGACCTCAAGGACGACTGGAAACGCTGGGTCGCCCCTGTCAGTGAGCGCAAGCAAGGCAGCCTCTACGAGCTGATCGGCGAGGAGTTCTCCAAAGCACGTCGCTATCGCGGTCTGCGCACGGCAATCGGGCGCACCTGGCTCAACGGCAACGCCGTGCTGCGCGATGGCTACGAGAGCAGCCTGCTCAACTTCCACTCGCTCTGGGACAAGCACGAAGGAGTCCCCGCGCCGGTGCTCAAGGAGCTCCCCAAGGTTGGTAGCTGGGAGCGCTGGCTCAAGTCCTGGAGCGGCAGGGTTCGGCGCAGCAAGAAATTGCGCGAGGCCGGTGAGAACCGGCGCCAGTGGCTCGTCTACGATGCGGACCGCGTGCGCCGTACTCTGGTAGGCGTGATGATCGAATACGGCGCGATCAAGTAGGCCAAGGCCTATTCGGAGAGCACGTGCCTTGCGGCCAACTCGGCGGCGGCGAAGGCTGCCTGGAAGTTGAGCCCGCCGATGGGTCCGTCCAGGTCTAAGAGCTCGCCGAATACGTACAGGCCAGGCAAGCCGTTGACCGCCATGCTGCGCGGATTCACTGCGCGCAGGTCGAGGCCGCCGGCCGTGACCTCGGCCGCATCGAAACCGCGCGTGCCGTCCACGGGCACCAGGAGTCCCTTGAGGGTTTCCAGGAGGCTGTGGCGCTGGGCCTTCGAGAGACCTTGCACGCCCGGATCTGCTTCGGGCAAGCCAGCCTCTCCGGCCACGGCCGCGAGCAAGCGCCTGGGCAGCGGCTCAGGCAAGAGGTCGCGCAGTACTCGTCCGAGTCTCGGGCGCCGTGGAGCTTGGGCTGCAGCTAACAGCACCTCGCGCAACTCTTCGCGGCTGTGCTCAGGCACCAGGTCAAGTCGCACGCGCCAACCGGACTCCCCCGCCGCCGCCGCACGCGCCACGTGTGCCGAGACGTCCATGGCCCCCGGACCCGAAAGCCCCAGATGGGTGAAGACGATGGGACGCTCCCGGCGCGCCACGATCTTGCCAGCGGGGTCTAGTAGCTGCACCTCGCCCTCCTGCAGGGAAATGCCGGTCAGCTCCCGGGCCCACTCCGCGGGACTGGTCAGGGGCACCAGGGCGGGCAGGGGCTGCAGCACTTTAAGGTCGAGCTCCTCCAGCCAGCGGTAGCCGTCACCGGTGGTGCCTGTCAGGGGGAAGCTCAGACCTCCCGGGCACAGCATGAGTTGGCGCGTCTGCACTTGCCGCCCGGCGTCCAGGTGCACCGTCCAGCCTTCGGGGTTCTGACCAAGTGTTTGTACCGGCGCCTGGCAAGCGATCGTCGCGCCGGCCTCTCGTGCCTCGCGCTCGAGGGCATCACGCACATCCTTAGCGCGTTGACTTGCCGGAAAGACCTTTTCAAGAGGTGCTGTCACGCTGGGGACGCCCCAACTATCGAAGCATTCGCGTACCTCCGCCGGCGGAAGCGCTTCAAAGGCCGTACGGATGAAGCGTCCCTGCCGCGTACCAAAAAGCGCGGCCGCATCCGCCGGCCCCAGGGTCGTTGTCAGGTTGCAGCGACTGCCTCCGCTGGCCAGCACCTTGGTGCCCGTGCGCGTGGTCTTCTCCAGCAGCAAGACTTGGCGCCCGCCGCGTGCCAGAGTGCCGGCGGCCCACAGGCCCGCAGCACCGGCGCCCACGATCACAATCTCGGCGCTGTCCGAAAGTTCTTGGCTCATGGACCTGCTCAGCCTCCGGAGAGGCTGCGCTCCCAAGCTTCAATCTCCGCCAGGCTGTTGGGTCCCTTGGGCGGCGTATCGTCTTCGGGGTCGTCCAAGTAGCCCTCGGGCAAACGCACGCGCTGTACCTTGTTGCCCTTGCAGCGTCCGGTGCGCAGTGCGTGCTCGGGGAACTCCAAACCCGGGTCCAAGAGCTGCAACCCCGCGCGCAGATCCTCCATGGTCTTGATGCGCATGAGCTGCGGACGCACGGCTGCGGTGCCGCGGAAGCCCTTGGTGTACCAGCCGGTCCACTTGCGCATTTGGCGCATGCCCATGCTCTCGCCGAAGAGGTCGACCAGTCGCTGGGCGTGGTCCTCAATGATCAGCATGATCTGGCCTAGGTTCGGCGGCAGGTCGGGCTCCTTACCCGCGAAGACCTGGGCCAACTCGCGGAAGAGCCAGGGGCGACCCAGGCAGCCGCGACCAACGATGACTCCATCGCAGCCGGTCTCGCGCATCATGCGCAGGGCGTCCCAGCACTCCCAGATGTCGCCGTTGCCAAGCACGGGCACGCTCAGGCTGGCCTTTAGCTCGCCGATGGCGCTCCAGTCGGCTTGGCCCGAATACAGCTCCGCTGCCGTGCGCGCGTGCAGGCCCACCGCAGCCGCGCCCTCTTCCTGGGCGACGCGTCCCGCGCGCATAAAGGTAAGCAGGTCCTGATCGATGCCCTTGCGCATCTTGACCGTGACCGGAACGCTGCCGGCATTCTTGACCATGGCCGCCACCAGGCGCGCCATCAGCCGCGGCTTGGCCGGAATCGCGCTGCCGCCACCGGTCTTGGTGACCTTGGGCACAGGGCAGCCGAGATTAATATCCAAGTGGTCCACGCCCTGATCCACCAGAACGCGAACCATCTCGCCCAGGTCCTTGGGGTCGGAGCCGTAGACCTGCACCGAGCGTGGCTTCTCATCCGGGTGGCTCGCGGCCAGGAGCGCCGTCAAGCGATTGCCCATGAGGAAACCGCGTGAGGTGATCATCTCGGACACAAAGAAGCCCGCGCCGAAGTCGCGGCACAGACTGCGATAGGCCAGGTTTGTGACGCCCGCCATGGGCGCTAGCACCACCGGCGAGTCCACCTGCAAGCCGCCGATGCGCAGGGGCGCAAACTCCCCCTGCGCCGCTACCGGCACCTCGCTATTGATCGGGCTGACGCAGCGCGCGGCTGGGCCTGTGGGCTCGGGCAACTCCTGGCTCACTTGTCGTCGTCTTGCGCGCCGGTTTCCACGGGGTCTTCCACTGGGTCTTCCGCGTGTATGTAGACCCGTGACGGGTCGATCCCTAGGCCGGGCCCGCCGAAGGCATTGAACTCCAACATGCGCAGTTCCACCACATCAGTGCCGCGCTGACGGGCCGCATAGATCGGCTGTCCCTTGGCGTCCATGCTGAAGGCCAGGGATCCGCGACTGGTCTGTACCTGAAGCAGGTTGTCCTCAGTTCGGCGCCGCAGGGTCCAACGATCGGTCGCGCCCTCTAGTTTGCTACCTTCCAAACTGATGGCGTAGCTGACGCCCTCGGGGAAGTGCCGCGCCACGATCATGGCGTCGAGCACCAGGGAAGCATCTAGCATCGCGATCGGATCCGGCGCCGAGTCGTTGCTGATGAAGAAGTCGTGCATGCGCCGCTCCACATTCATGATGCGTGACTGACCTAGCACGCGGCCGCGCACGGTCACGCTACGATCGCCGGCGAGCAGTTCGTCGGGGGTGCCCTCTTGAACCGTCTTCGGGTCAGGTGCATCCCAACCATCGCTGCGTTCCACCAGGTGCACGTCGAAGCTCTCAAGGAGTCCGTCGCGTACCACCTGCTCGATGCGCATCTCGCTGGGGATGGCGTGCACGTTGCCGGGATAGCGTATGCGCGTGGCGTAGAGCAGGCTGCCGTCCAGCTGGCGCAGCACCGTGAAGTGCTCAGCGGACTGGCGCTGGTTGAGTGCCCAAGTTTCGGCACGGCCGGAGATTAGCAGAGCCCCATCGGGCACATCCGGTGCAGGCACAAAGAGCGGCGCCGCTGCGACAGCGCGCACATCGGCTTGCAGCTTCTTGAGCACCTCGAGCCGCGCCTGCAAGTCCGGTCGCTCGAGCACGCGCCCGCGCACGATGACCAGCTCCGGGTCGCGCAAGGCCGTCAGACTGACCGTCGGATCGCTACCGAGCACCACCAAGTCGGCACGCATGCCCTTGGCGATCTTTCCGTAGAGCTTCCCGTGGCCGAAGACTTCCGCTGCCCCGGCCGTGGCTAGGCGCAGAACCTCCGCGGGCTCGATGCCGGCCAGTACGAGTTGATCCAGCTCATCCACAAGCGCAGGGCCAGGCATGCGCCAGGAGTTGGGCGCGGCGCTGCCGGGTAGCAGTACAACGCCGGCCTCCCATAGGTCAAAGACCAAGCTGCGTTGCAGCTCGAGGGCCTGCTCGAGCTCCTTGCGCGCTTCTGCGTTCAGTGCCTCACGCCAGGAGAGAAGCTCCTGCATCCAGCGGCTCTCGTAGGTCGGTGCCAAGAGGTCGAGTGCACCGGGGCGCTCCTCCCGCTCGGTCAGGATGCGGGAGTAGACACCGAGCATCGGCACGAACGCTGTTTGACCAGCGGTCATGAGGGCCACGGCCGGATCCAGGTCTGCGCGTGTGAGCGTGTTCCAATTGCTGCCCTTGGGGAGCAGGGACTCGAGGCCGAGGAAACCTGCCTGCCCGAGGCTGATTGCTTCCTCTAGGGAGATGGCCGCGGGCAGCGGGCCCCAGAGCGGCAGGCCCCTGGCTTGGGCGTAGACCAGGGTTGCGCGGTAGACGTCCGCAGGCAGGGTCTCCAGCACGGAGAGGAAGTCGAGCTCGAGCTCGTTCTTATCCATCACATCCAGCAAGAGGTCGAGCTTGCCAGGGACGATCGCCGGGGAGTCGAGCACGATTGCGTCCACGCTGACGCCCTTGGAGCCGTCGAGGACCTTGCCGCAGGTGAGCAGGCTCGGGCCCGGCATGCGGTCGCGCAGCCCCGGGAGTTGGGCTTCGAGGATGATCCCCAGGTCGTTGCCCACATCCCGCACGGTGGTTACGCCCGCCGATACATAGAGAGAGTCATGCTCTCCATCGAAGTTGATCATTCCATCCACCAGGCCGGGGATCACATGCAACCCTCCGAGATCGATGACCTCGGATCCGGCGGGAATCTCTAGGTCGGGGCCAACGGCCTGAATCACGGCACCATCCAGCAGGATAGTGGCCTGAATCGGGGCGGCTCCGGGAACGAGGGAATGGACAATGCCCCCTACGAGGGCAACCAGGTCAGCGAGGTGGATCATGCGGTGCGTCAGGTGGCGGGACGGTGCTGCTGCGTAGGTTGGGACTAGTTTGCTCTGGCTGCAAGCGCGAGGACCCCTCGCGGCGATCAGACGCTAACCTGCGGTCCATGGAACTCCCCTCAGTGGTACTAGACACGGACCGGCTGCCGCTCGGCCCTTGGATTTATGCTCGACAGGTGCGCGACGCCAGGGGGGCCCCGGATGGCTCCCTGGTGGAGGTCCTGGACGACTCGGGACGCTTTGTGGGCCATGCCCTGCACAATGGCAAGTCCGATATCCGCCTGCGTATGCTCTCCCGGGGCAAACGCCACGCCCTGGACAAGCCCGATGCTTTCCTGCGCGAGAAGCTCTCGGCGGCCTCGCGCGTGCGGCGCAAGACCCTGCGCCTGCCAGAGGTGAGCAACGCCTGGCGCCTGTGCCACGGTGAAGGCGACGACCTATCCGGCCTGATCGTGGACCGCTATGCGGACGTCTTCGTGGCCGAGTACCACAGTCTGGCCTTCTGGAACCTGCGCGGGGACGTGGAGAAGGCTCTCTACGCCCTGGATAAGGACGCCAGCGTGGTCCACCGGGTGCCCGCAGGCGCCTTCCGGGCTGAGGGTTTCCCCATGGCCCACCCCGATGACGAGCCCGGTTTGTTGGAGGGTGGCGACGATAAGGAGCGTTGGATCACCGAACACGGGATTGATTTTCCCATCAATCCGGGACGCGGACACAAGACAGGTTGGTTCTGCGACCAGCGCGACAACCGTCAACGGGTGGCATCATTTGCCGCAGGCCGGGACGTGCTCGACCTGTGCTGCAACGCCGGAGGCTTCGCCTTGGCCTGCGCCAAGGCCGGGGCGCGTTCGGTGACCGCCGTCGACCTAGACGAGGTCGTCCTGGAGCGCGCCAGCCGGGCAGGTGCCCGCGCCGGGCTGGATGTGGACTTCCGCCACGAAGACGCTTTCGATGCTCTGCGAAGCAGTGTTTCAGAGCCGAAAAGCCCGCAACTGATCGTTCTGGACCCCCACAAGCTGATCTCGGGCAAGCGCCAACTCGAAACGGGCCGTATCAAGTACCTGGATTTCAACACCCTGGCACTGCAGGCCGCAGCCCCCGGGGGCCTCGTAGCCACCTTCTCCTGCTCAGGAGCCCTGGATCTACCGGCCTTCCTTGGGGTCATCTTTCAGTCTGCCCGCCGTGCGGAGCGTGACATACGTCTTCTTGAGCTCATGGGTGCGGCACCGGACCACCCCCAGAGGCCGGAGTTTCCGCGCTCGCGCTACCTCAAAGGTGCGCTGATCGCAGTGGACTAAGAACGGTACTCCTTGCGAATCCACGGGGCAGCGGTGGATTCCCTGGGACTTCCCGTACAGAATAACGAAGGAGCGCCTCCGCGGCGGGATCGCCGATCCCCGCGGGGGCGCTCCCTTGCCCACGATTTTCCGGATCTTTGGGCATGGCAATAGCCCTACGGAAACTGCGCAACGACACATGACTCTTTCCATCTACGTGGCCCAGGAAATGTGGCCGGAATTCGACGACGCTTGGAAGGGCATGATGGCCTCTGAAGCTCCGGTGGATGAAGTCATCTCGGCCCTCAAGTTGGCCGGTGAACGCAAGCGCATCACGCGCTGCGTGCCGTTCGTCAAAGAACACGTCGTCCTCTTGGAGGCCGGCGACCGCCCTGGTGATGGTGCGCGCCTACTCGGCGCTGCGCTGATCGCTGGTGGCAACCCCCCCGAGCTCACCGATGACCTAGTGCGACTGGCTACTTCAGCCTGGTCCAAGGAAGCTTGGTGGCTGCCCTACAAAGACCTGGCCGGCCTCGAAGAAGGCGCGCCCGATCTACGCACTCCTTGGCGCACCTTCGCCAAGATGCAGTCTTTCCAGGAGGGCACTCTCGTCTACCACCCCGGCGGTTGGGGAACCGGTGAAGTCACCGAAGTGATTCCCGCCAGCCTGGAGATTGACGTGCAGTTCGCCAGTGGCAAGAAGGATCGCTTCCCCATGAACGCGGCCATCGACATCTTCGAGCCCCTGATCGAAACCGATCTGCGCGCGCAAAACTTCCGCGACCCGGAAGGCCTGCGCAAGGGTGCTAAGAAAGAGCCCTTGACCGTGCTCAAGACCATCGTCAACGGTCAGTCCGGCAAGGCCACCACTTCGCAGATCCGCATCGCCATGATGGGTATCGGTGTCGAAGGCAGCGCTTGGTCGGCCTGGTGGCGTAAGGCGCGCAAGCAAGCTGAGAACTCCGAGTGGTTCGAAGTGACCGGCACCCCGGCCAAGTCCATCGTGACTTTGCTACTGACCGCCAAGGACCCGAGCGCTGCTTTGCGCAAGACCCTCGAGCATGCCGCCGGCGTGGCAGAAGCCCACGCCAAGGTGCGCGATCTGCTGATGGGCACCACCAAGGAGGACCCGCTTGTGGCGGTCGCCTTGGAGATCCTGGGTGAGCGTGTCCTGCAGGAGGGCGAGCCCCTGCAAGAGCGCATCGCTGCCTGGTTGTTGCTCGCAGAACAGGAGGAGGGCATGCCTGACGCCATGATCGAGCTCCTGGGCGAGGTCGCCGCTGTCCCGAACGAAGCCGATCTTTCGACCCCGTCCGAGCTTTGGAAGTTGTTCCAAGCACTGCCCAGCCTCAAGGATCAGGAGCGCAGCACGCGCACCCTGCCCTACCTCTATGGTGAGGAGTGGCTCGACGCCGTCAGGCCCAACCTGCAACACGCTTCGCCCGGCATGGTGCGTCCCCTCGTGGATGCATTCGTCACCGCCGAGCGCCAAGCGGATCTGCTCGAGACCTACGCCGGCCTGCTGGCGCGTCCCTTGCGTGCCCCCTCGCTCCTGGTTCACTTGGCCGGCATGTTCGAAACGGGCGAGCCCTTGGGGAAGCGCTTCCCCACCGGAACCCAACGCGCTCAAGCTCTCATCAGCCTGGCAGCGAACCTGTTCAAGCGCCGTCGCGGCAACCCGCAGTTGACGCGCGTTTCCACGCGCCTCTCCGACACGCTCACCAAGGGCGCGGAACCGGTCATGCGACACTTGCTCGCCGACTCGGACGCCACGGGCTTGCGCAGTCTGACCGTCATCTGTGCGCGCGGAGTTGAGTCCGACATCGACCGCATGGTCACGGGCATCGCACTCGACCTCGACCGTCAGTTCTTCGCTGGCAACCTCGGCCCCTTCTGGGAAGGCGACACCATCTGGACCACCAAGGCTGGCCTCGAGCGTCGCTCCGCCGAGCTGCGTGAACTGCAGGACGTCAAGATCCCGGAGAACGCCGATGCCATTGGTCGCGCCGCTTCCTTCGGCGACCTTTCGGAGAATGCCGAGTGGGAGGCTGCTCTCGAAGAGCAGCGCAACCTCACCACGCGCGCCATGGAAATCGAGGAGGAGCTGCGCAACGCGGACCTGCTCGAGAACGCCATGATCCCAGAGGACACGATCTGTCCAGGCACTAGCGTCAAGTACCGCGAAACCGACAGTGGCACCAAGGCCACCATCGCAATCCTCGGCCCTTGGGACGGCGACAAGGCCCAAGGCCTGCAGGTTGTTTCCTATCGCGCGCCCTTGGCCGCCGGTCTTCTCGGTCTACACACCGCTGATCAGGCCACCCTCCAATTGCCTTCCGGCACCTTGGATATCGAGGTGCTCGAGATCGGCATCATCGACGTCTGAGTTTGAGCGCGGGTCAAAAGACCCACTTCAACCAAGCCAGGGCGGCCGAATTTCGATTCGGCCGCCTTGGTCCGTTCCCAGGGGCCGGAGGGGCCGCCCAAGCGCAAATTCTCTAGCCGAGATGGGTTGATATCAGCGCATCATGATGTACTGTTCATCTGTGCTTCTCGCCCAATTGGACCCAACAGCCCTGCTGCGTGTACTGGCGGACCCCATCCGCTTGCGCATCTTGGCTCTACTGGAGCTGGAAGAGCTGGCCGTCGGCGAATTGGCCACCTGCCTGGGCCTGGCTCAAAGCCGCGTCTCTAACCACCTACGGGTGCTACGCGAGCATGATCTCATGATCGAGCGCCGCCAGGGCACGCGCACCCTGCTGCGCTCCGCCCTGTGCGAGGATCCCGCCGACGATTGCGATCACTGGCCCCTGCGCCTCTGGCAGAGCCTGCGCGTGGGCCTAGAGCAGCTGCCGGAGCACGAGACTGACCGTATGCGCCTGGCTCAGATGCTGGCCGAGCGGCGCAGTGCTGATCCGCAGTTCTTCGACCACCTGGCCGGCGAGTGGGACAAGCGTAACGCCGCCTTTGAGACCGGCCAAGCGCGTCAGCGCGCCGTATGCAACCTCCTCGGCGGCGGCCTCGTACTGGCCGACCTTGGTTGCCGTACCGGCTACATGGCGCGCGCCATGGGAGCCTTCTGCAGCCGCTTGATCTGCATAGATGTGTCCAACGGCATGCTCGAAGAGGCCCAGCAGCGCCTCTCGACCCTGGGCCGCGTACAGGTCGAATACCGCGAGGGCGCCCTGGATGAGCTCCCCATCGATGATGACGAGCTGGATGGAGCCGTCGCGGGCCTCGTCCTGCACCACCTTCCGACCCTGAATGGTGCCCTGCGCGAGATGCGCCGGGTGATCCGTCCGGGCGGCATAGCCGTGGTGCTTGAGCTCGCCCCCCACCGCGAAGACTGGATGAGCGCCGAACTAGGCGATCGCCACCTGGGCCTAGAGCCCGCAGAGGTGGCTGCGGCCCTGCGCCGTGCCGGATTCGAGGATGTGCACACGGAGACGGTGGAAGATACCTACCGCCCCGTTCCCGCTGGAGCCGATGAGGCTCCTAGCTCCCTCTCTCTGTACATCGTGCGCGGCCGGGTTCCCCAGCCGCGAACGGACCTAGCCTCACGCTAAAGCGCGTAAACCCCCGTAAGCCCCGGCCAACCCTGGCCGAACCAACAAAAGTTATGACTCCCCAAATCGCCGACGGCACGATCGTCACCGAGTTCAAAGTCGCCGACATGTCCCTCGCGGCCTTCGGCCGTAAAGAGATCCAGCTGGCCGAGGTCGAAATGCCCGGCCTGATGTCCCTGCGCTCCGAGTACAAGGGCAAGAACCCCTTGGCTGGCGCACGCATCACCGGCTCCCTGCACATGACCATCCAGACCGCGGTCCTGATGGAGACCCTGGTCGACCTGGGTGCCGAGATCCGCTGGGCTTCCTGCAACATCTTCTCGACCCAGGACCACGCCGCCGCCGCGGTCGTCGTCGGGCCGAACGGCACCGAAGAGGCCCCCACCGGCGTGCCCACCTTCGCTTGGAAGGGTGAGACCCTGCCCGAGTACTGGTGGTGCACCGAGCAAGCCCTGGACTGGGGCGACGGCGCTGGCCCGAACATGATCCTCGACGACGGTGGCGACGCCACCATGCTCGTCCACAAGGGCAAGGAATACGAGGAAGCTGGCGTGGTTCCGGACGCCGCCCCCGGCTCCCCTGAAGAGTGGTGCGTGATCATCGACGTGCTGAAAGAGAGCCTGGCCAAGAGCAAGGACAAGTGGACCAAGGTCGCCGCCGGCATCAAGGGCGTGACCGAAGAGACCACCACCGGCGTGCACCGTCTCTACCAGATGGTCGAGCGCGGCGAGCTGCTGTTCCCCGCCATGAACGTCAACGATGCCGTCACCAAGAGCAAGTTCGACAACCTCTACGGTTGCCGTCACAGCCTGGTGGACGGAATCTGCCGCGCAACCGACCTGATGCTGGCCGGCAAGGTCGCAGTCGTGTGTGGCTACGGCGACGTCGGCAAGGGCTGCGCGCAGTCCCTCAAGGGCCAAGGCGCACGCGTGATCGTCACCGAGATCGACCCCATCTGCGCCCTGCAGGCCGCAATGGAAGGCTACCAGGTGTGCACCGTTGAGGACGTCGTCGGCGAAGGCGACATCTTCATCACCACCACCGGCAACAAGGACATCATCACCGTTGAGCACATGAAGGCTATGAAGCACAACGCTGTCGTTGGCAACATCGGGCACTTCGACAATGAGATCGAAATGGCTGGCCTGCTCAACGCTGACGACATCGAGCGCATCAACATCAAGCCCCAGGTTGACGAGTTCAAGTTCGCCGACGGCCACTCCATCATCATGCTGGCCGAAGGCCGCCTCTTGAACCTGGGTTGCGCCACCGGCCACCCCAGCTTCGTGATGTCCGCCTCCTTCACCAACCAGGTGATGGCGCAGATCGAGATCTTCCAAGACAACGAAGGCAAGTACAAGAACGAGGTCTACGTGCTGCCCAAGGAGCTGGACGAGAAGGTCGCCACCCTGCACCTCGAGAAGCTCGGCGTGCGCCTGACCAAGCTCACCCCCGAGCAGTCCGAGTACCTCGGCATCCCGGTCGACGGCCCCTACAAGCCCGAGCACTACCGCTACTAGGCATGTGCCTGCTCCCGATTTCGATCGGGGCTCATTCCACGCGCGGGCAGCTCTTCGGGGCTGCCCGCGCGTGTTTGTCTTAGGTCTACGGAAGGCCGGGAAGCGACAATCGGCCTGATGGCCCTTGCAATCAGCAGGTCGCTTCCTATTATCCCGCCTGCCATGCAACGCCCGACGTCTCCCAGCACGCACTTCCATCATCATGCCCCCTCGGTGGGTTTGGTGAGTGGGTGCGTTCTGTAGCGAGAACGGGCCACTTCGCCGACCCAAGCGGTCGGCCCTTCGGATTGTCTGAAGACGTGGATCGCTAGGTCGGCTCTACCCAGAGCCACCATGATCCAAGAGACACTCGACACCGTCGTACACCTCGCCTTGCCCAAGGGCCGCATGCAGCAGGGCGTGCAGGAACTCCTCGCCCAAGCGGGGATTCGCGTCAGCACCGATGCCCGAGGCTACCGCCCTAGCCTCTCCATACCTGGCTTTGAGACCAAGTTGCTCAAGCCCCAGAACATCGTGGAGATGCTGGGGGCTGGCTCCAGGGACTTCGGCTTTGCGGGCGCGGACTGGGTGGCGGAGAAGGGCGTGAGGGTGATCGAGCTACTCGATACTGAGCTCGACCCCGTTCGTCTGGTCGCCGCGGCTCCACCTGGCTTGGTCGAGTCGGGCTTGGCAGCCGGCAGCAACCTGGTGGTCGCCAGCGAGTACGAGACGCTCGCTAGGAACTGGATGAGTGCCAATGGCGTCCAGGGAAGCTTCTTGCGCACCTACGGCGCAACGGAGGTCTTCCCCCCCGAGGACGCGGACCTTGTGATCGACAACTGCGCCAGCGGCGCCACCCTGCGCGCCAATAACCTGCTGATCGTGGATGAGATCATGTGCTCTTCCACTCGACTGTATGCCTGCCCCAAGGCCCTTGAGGACCCAGCCAAGCGCGAGCGCATCGAAGATTTCGTGCTGAGCTTGCGCTCGGTCGTGCAGGCACGCGGCAGAGCCATGCTGGACCTGAACGTATCCTCCGCTGAGCTCGACGCGGTCATTTCAGCTCTGTCCTGCATGCGCGAGCCCACCATCTCCGGGCTGCATGGCCAGGGCGGTTACGCCGTTCGCGCAGCCGTGGAGCGCAAGGCGCTCCCCGGCATGATCCCGCTCCTCAAGGCGCGTGGCGCCACCGACATCGTGATCTCGCGCTGCGAGCAGATTGTCCCGTGATCAACTCCAGCGCCTATCAAACACCGGAGCGCCCTAGCGGGGCGCAGCTCGATCTCTCACGCAATGAAGGACGTGCGCCGGGAGGCCTCGTTCAGCCACCGCTGACCGCAGGTCAGTTGGCCCAATACCCGGACCTTGGCCAGTTGACGGAGACACTGGCGACTCGCTTCGGGCTTGCTCCCGACCGCGTGCTGATCACCGCCGGCGGGGACGACGCGCTCATGCGAACGTGCTTGGCCACGCTCACGCCGGGAGCCAATGGCCTGCTCACCAAGCCAACCTTTGAGATGATCTCGCGCTACATCGCGCTTGCAGGGGGCAGCCTGCGCGAGGTGACCTGGAACTCCGGAAGCTTCCCCCTGGAGGACTTCCTGGCAGGCATCGATGCGCAGACTCGAGTAGCCTTTGTGGTCTCCCCCAACAACCCCACGGGCGGCGTGGCCAGCGCGCAGGACCTGATCGACATCTCGAAGGCGCTCCCTGCCGGATTGGTGGTCTTGGACGCCGCCTACGCCGAGTTCACGCAGGCGGATCTCACGGCCACGGCTCTCGAGCTTGGCAATGTGGTCGTGGTCAGGACCTTCTCAAAGGCCTGGGGCTTGGCCGGGTTGCGCACGGGCTATGTGCTCGGGCCAGCTAACTGGATCGAGCGCCTGCGGGCCAGTGGGAATCCCTACCCGGTGGCGGCGGTATCCGCTGAACT
>JBLIOL010000135.1:0-13527 GCA_047639615.1 Planctomycetota bacterium
CGCGACGCCAGGTCGGAACGTCCAAAAGGTACTGAGCAAGGAGCTTATCGCGCAGCTCCTGCGGAATCGCCTTGCGTACGCCCGCCGCTCCAGCAGTGAGCTCGTGGGCCGCGAGTTCCTCCATCGGCATGGGCCCCAGCCCACGCACGGCAGCCCCACGCTCAGCGGTGACGCTAAGCCGGAAGCGACGCAGCTGCGCCCCTGACACCGTGGAGCGCTGGAGGATCTCCGCGATGAGACGCTCATCAGGCTCGAGAGTCAGCGGCGATCCCAGCTCGAGCACGATCCGCGCGCCTCCTCCAGCGTCCTTGCCGCGAGTGGTCCAACCCGTACGCGGGTCGTCGTCTAGAACCCCCTTGGCCGGTCCGTACTGCGCGTCGACGCCCTTGCCCACGATATCCGCAACCGCGTGGACGATTTCCACGTCGCGTACGGCCGGGGATCCCTGCGCGTACACGCGCAGCTTGATACCGGTGACGATAAACTCACCATCGTCGGTGAAGGAGAGCGCGCCGCCTTGCTTCGGTTCAGGTAGCACCTCGAGTTGCAGACCGCTGATGCGATTGAGAGCGATCGGACCTGCGGTGACGAAGTAATCCTCTTGAGCGAGCCCTCCAGACTCGCAGAGCACACCACCATCCTCGTCGGCGAGCAAGCGACTGCCTTCGTCGCTATCTAGGGCCGCTGGTGGGAACGACACCCAGGGCTCGAAACCGCCGGCGACCTCGGACCTATGCGATTCGAGCCAAGCCACGAACTCGGCCTCCTGACTAGCTGAGACTCTGCGACCGGACTCCTGCGCAGCGGCGAGTTCCTCTCGCGCCAACTCCAGAGTCTCGCTAGCCCGACTCGAGGTGTAGCTCAAGAAGGGACCAGCGCCGCCCCCTGCGCTCCCGGTCTCGTCGATCGAATCGAAGAACGCCGAGAGGCTGTAGTAGTCGCGCTGGCTGATGGGGTCGAATTTGTGATCGTGGCACTGCGCGCACTCCAGCGTCAGCCCCAACCAAACCGTCCCTACCGTGTTCGTACGGTCACGAACGTAGTCGACGCGAGACTCCTCAGGATCTCGGCCGCCCTCACCGTTGTGCATATGGTTGCGCTGGAAGCAGGTCGCAAGTACCTGCTCGGGCGTCGCCTCGGGATACAGGTCGCCGGCGAGCTGCTGCGCCGTGAACTCGTCGAAGGGCATGTCACTCCCGAGGGCTTCAACCACCCAGTCGCGCCAAGGCCAGTTGGTGCGCGTCGCGTCCTGCTGGAAGCCGTCGCTGTCCGCGTAGCGCGCGCCATCGAGCCACCACATCGCCATGCGCTCACCGTAATGGGGCGAGGCGAGCAGGCTGTCGACGTAGACCGTCCAATCGACCTGGGGCGAATCCGTGCCGGGCTCCGGCGGCAGCCCCGTCAGGTCGTGGGACAGACGCCGCCCGAGAGTGTGCGCTGCCGCCTGTTCGGCAAGCTCGAGCCCCTGCGTCACTAGGTAGCGCGAGACGAGCTCGTCGATGGGGTGCGACGCGGAGTCATTGAGCTCTACCTTCACCGGAGGCAAAAATGCCCAGTGCCTCGTCCAGCCGGCACCGCCCAGGATCCAGGCCTTCAGGATCTCCAGATCGTCGCCGCTGAGGGCCTGCTTGTGGGACTTCGGCGGCGGCATCCGGTCCAGCTCATCCTCCGCGGTCACCCGCAGCCAGAGCTCGCTCGCCGTCAAGTCCCCCGGAACGACCGCAGCGTATCCCCCAAGGTCGGCCAGCAATCCATCGCGCGTATCCAAGCGTAGCCCGGCCTTGCGCGAGTCCTCGTCATGCCCGTGGCAGGCGAAGCACTTGTCCGACAGGATGGGACGGACTTCCGAATCGAATTCCACCCTCCTGCTGCCGAGCTGGAGAGACGCAGCAACCACAATGCTGATGCCGATGATCATGGGTAGATACTACAGAATCACCGCTGAGCCTCCGGCCCTCGTGCACTCGGAGCGACCCTACGAGGTGTATACACCCTCGAGTCGGGCAGCCCCTGATGGGTCACCAGTCGTCGCACCGAAAAGCACGATGCCCTGCCCGGCTGAGAGCAGGTTGTCGATGGCCTTGCCTAGTAGGCCATTGGCCCCCACCAAGTTGAGCTCCACATTGACTCCTCCTTCTGAGCTCGATGGTGCCTTGGTCCCACAGAGGCACCTCCTCCGTTGACTCCTGTGGCACTCAGCTACTCAGTCTGCCGTGGATGCTCCCGCGCTGACCTTCGACTTCGGGGCCTGAGCTGAAACTAGCGCGCGAAGCGGCCCTCCTCGGCGCACCGGGAACGTTCATGAGCCCAGAAGGTCGCCTTGCGGCCTGGGCGGACTGCCGCCGGAGTAGGCACAGCTCCATCAACCCTCTTGGGTCCAGGACTCGCACCCCTTGTACTTCCTATTCCGCAAGCGCGGGATCATCGATTGGGGGGGGGAGAAAGGTAGTCAAGGTGCGAGCTACCAGGTAAGCGGTGGTGTTTGACGTGCCCTCGAGCTTGGGTTCGTCTACCGCTTGCTGATCCTTGACTTCTCCGAGTGTAGGGGCAGATTCTCCAAGCGGTAGATCCGATCGGGAAGTAGTTGAAATCGAGGCCACCGATTTCGGGATCACGCCCAATGCTGTATTAACGCCAGTTTACAGGGGTTAACAAAAGTTAACCTCGCCCTGGTTCCGGGCGGAGTCAACCCTTGTTACTGGAACCTAGAGGCTCTGCTTCGCGGCTTTCACGGCTTCCGTGAGTGCGGGAAGAAGCTCACGTGTATCCCCAACTATTCCGTAGTCCGCCACCTTGAAGATCGGGGCGTCGGCGTCCTTGTTGATGGCAACAATGACTTTCGACGTACGCATACCAGCGAGATGCTGGATCGCGCCGGAGATGCCAACGGCGATGTAGAGTTGTGAGGAGACGGTCTTGCCCGTCGGGCCCACCTGCTCTCCGTGGGGGCGCCAACCGGCGTCGACCACGGCTCGGCTGGCTCCGACGGCGGCGTTGCCGAAGGCGGAGGCCAGGGCATCCAAGAGGCTGAAGTTCTCGGGCTCTTTGAGTCCACGGCCGCCGGAGACCACTACGGGGGCCTCCATGACGTCGAGCTTGCTTTCGCCTTTGGCTTCGACCGAGATCACGCAGGCCTTGGGCTCGGCAGTGATGGCTTGCTCGCTGATGGCCGGCGCGTCGCCCTCGGAGGCAGGGAAGACGTTCAGCAGGGTGGTGGCGTGAGAGGGTCGTGTGGTCGGGTGCGACAAGCCCCACCTCCATTAACTTGAAGACCGGGTTCAGGAAGCCTTAGGTTTGCCGCAGCGGCAGGTGGAACAGGAGGCGTAGCGTGAGCGCTGTTTCAATCGCGAGGTCCGAGTACTTGAGCTAGCCGCCCCGCCTGCCATCGCGTGCCGGCTTCCACCCTGCAACCGCCTCTGGCGACAGCCAAATGGTGACGTCGCCGCGCTGAACGAGGGCTCGGTCGTATGCGGCCCAGTGGGGACTCGAGACCTAGTCTTGTACTTCGGGTGCACGCGGGAGTTCATGCGGTCGGTGTGGCCGCGGGCCCGAGAAACGCAGGCCGGCCGGCCAACGCGACCCCGAGGGGTGCCCTCACGAACCGATTCGTGCACCAACGCCGATGAACGGCTACCTTGGAAGTCGGCTTAGTTATTGAACAGGGCAGGGTTAAAGCCAAAAGAGACGGCCGTGTCCTGGAGGCCACTGGCGCGTGGACGGATTTCGCGGGGTGGTCGGGCGATTCCGCGAGGCGTAGGACTCAGGTCTTCCATCCTAGCCGTCTGACGGAAGGTAGACCCACAGCTCAGGCCGGCCAACGTTGCAGTGAACGGAACGGGGCAAGAGCGACAAGCCCGCGTAGGACAGATAGAGAACCATTCGAGCCAAATGCCAAGCACCAGGCTTACGAGCGCTCGGCATTTCGAGCGCTCGCAGGCGATTAGCGACGGAGGGCACCGGGTGAAAGATGCTCTCGATGCCAGCCGAGCGTTCGGGCTCGTCATCTTGGAGCTGATCCAGGATTTGCAGAGCCTGTGCCAACTGATCGCGCGACGATTCGCTCGGGGCTGCCGCAGAATCCGCAAAGAGCGCTGCACGACGGCTAGGTGTGGGCAGTACGAAAAGGCCGAGGAAGGTCCAAAGCGTGAATCCAAGGACGGTCGTGACGAGTTCCGCTAAGGTGCCGACACCGGCGTTAGGCAAGCAACTCGCGAACAGAAAACCGGCGGCATTCCAGAGCACTGCCAGTACCAGTGACCAGCGCCAAGCACCCGACCGCAAGATGGCTTTGCGGCGTTCGACTAGGAGCGCGAGCGCATCCGGCGGGAAAAAATCGAGCCAGCGCTCGGGCAAGACCAGGGTCCCCGATACACCGGTGAAGCCGCCAGAGAAGCCGGGATCGTTCCCAATCAGCGAGACAGTCCTTGTCGAACCCGCACCGAGTGTTCCCCATCGATCCGCCGGAACCCGGCGCAGACCGCCTACCAACCTCGCCATGGGCTCCTGCAGCAAGACCAACAGCAAGGCGATCGCCACAAAGACAGCGATCGCGGATGGCCGTCCGCCGGCCCGACCCGCCGCGATCAAAAGGGTGCCGTTGAGCGTCGAGACCGCAATCAACACGAGCACGCCACGCAGCCAGGTACTTGCAAAACGCGAGCTAGAAAGGACCGGCCGGCCGAAACGACGCGGCAGCACGAGACCGCCCAGTACGTCGTAGGGCAGCATGACGATCGCGCCAATGGAGAGCATGCCGAAAAGCAGAAGTGCGTCGGAGCCGAGGGTGCCTCCGCGGCCCCCCAGCACAAGTGACGGTACAGCAAAGAACAGTAGCAGCGTCGCTAGGACGACTACAGTTCCCACTCCGGCAACGCCTGTCAAAAGCCGGGCTCGTGCGTATGTCGTTGTTTTCTTCACCCCATCTGTTCGAACTTAGGAGGCCTTCGGATGCGTTTGCAGCCAATCTTTACGCGAGCGCGCCGCGCCCCCGCGGGACGTAACACTGGTGGTACCTGGTTTCCTTGGGAGCCGGGAAACCATGTGGTCAAATGAGTCGATGGGCCGCAGCTAGACCGCTCAGGTAGGCTCCCTCGATCCGTCCGCCGCAGTAGGCGTCCCCGGCCAGCAGAAGCCCGCGTTCGTTGTCGTGGAGCACCCCCATCGAAAACGCAGAATGCGGCTGGGCGAAAAGCCACAGGTGCGCGTCTCGATGGATCACCGCGGGTACAGGCAAGCCAGTGAGAAGTTCAAGCTCCTTTACAAGCAAGAAGGCGACGCGCACCGGATCTTCCTCCAGGTGCGCTTCGGTCCACTCGGCGGAGGCGTGCAATACCCAGGACTCTGCTGTGCCCCTTCCGGGCTTGCTGTTGTCGCGGGCAACCCAAGATAGCGCCGCGCCTTCGCAGAATGCGCCGTCAAAGGCTGCCGAATAGGGCTCGCCCAGACCGAGCAGCACGGCCCAGCAGGGCCGCATGGGAATCGAAGCAGCGCGCTCTCCGAGGGGCGAGTAGTTGCTGATCAGTGCGGCGGCCTGGGGTGGCGGTGTGGTAATAACAAGACGTTCGAACTCCCCGAGCTCGACACCGTCTTCACGGACCAGCTTCCATCCGCGTGACAAGCGCTCGACCGATGCGACGCGCGAGCGACAGTGAACCTCTATGTTCCGCGCCAGGTACTTTGCCAACGCGTTCATATGTGGTGTTCCCACGAAGCGCTTCGTTTCTTCAACGACTGGCCAAGAAACGCCGGCGCGCAGCGACACGACACGACCCTCCCAGCGTGCAGCGACACCCGCTCGCAACCATGTCTCGAGCACGCTGGTGAAGTTCGGGTCGCGCGCTGTGAAGTATTGCGCTCCATGGTCAAACGCGAACGGTGCGGCTCGCCGCGAAGCGCTACGTCCGCCGGGCCCGCGTCCCTTATCGAAGACAGCCACGTCGTGGCCTGCTTCAGTGAGCGTGCGCGCGGCCGCGAGTCCGGCCATGCCTGCACCGACAATTCCTACGTGAAGACGCGCTGCGGGTGTGTGCGAACTTATTGTCATGGCGAGCCCTCTTCTTTCACGATCCGTTTGACAGGTATTCCTCGGACACAAACTCCTTGAGCTGGTGTTTGCGAACCCGGGCGCTCCTCTGAAAGCCGAAGAACGCTCCCGTCCACACGACGCACCAGAATGAAACCCATAGGGAGAGGTGTAACAACGGCGTACTCTTGGGTGAGCGCAAACCGCATCACCTGCCGATGGGGCCGTCCCCATCCAGGCCGCAACGGCCCACTGGGCGGAGCTAACAAGATGTGCCTAGAACCGTCCATCCATTGATCCGGCGTAGCCCGTTAGTTCCGCATAGCCCCTTCCCCTGTGAGTCCCCCGAAGAACCACAGGGCCTTCCCAATACGCGACCCCCGTCGATTTCCCTGTCACGAGTTCGCTGTCGGGAACATGCGGGTCGACCTGGACCTTGAGCTGAATCGAAGAAACCTCAATCTCCCACTGGTTGGGATACACAGCTCCGGTGCGAGGGCTCTTCCAGCTACCAGAACTTCGAATCGTGAATTCGCCGTACTCTAAGCGCCGACTGCTTCCATCCATCTCAATCAGGGTGCCCGCGGATGCTGGAGAGAGGCTTCCGTCCTCTCGCCGCAGGATAAAGACCATTAGGTCGCGACCGTCCTCAAGGTGAAGCCCGAACCAATCCCAACCCTCAACCCCCTTCTCAAGCACACTCGAGCCGTATTCGTGATCAAACCATGATTCCCCGGAGACCTGCATAACTTCCCCATCGATGCTCAATTCGCCAGCAGTCGATAGCCTTGTCCATGAGAAGTACGCGCTTGCGTTGCCCGCCTCGCTTCCCTTCGGGGAGTAGCCCTTGCGGCCGTGCAAGACGAGGGGTTTCTTCGGTTGCAATTTTAGCCGGAGCCCTATCGCGGTGGCCGCATCCCCCGCCGCGAGCGACAGCACGTCCCCCTCCGAACGAACGAGTGACCAATCCTCGAGGGTGACGTTTAGATCTCCCTCTCCTGCATTCGCCAAGGCGGAACTCGCACGGCGCAACCGTTCCGAAAATAGCGTTCGCCCGTTCTCCACATCCGTCACGGCGAGGTGCCCAGCAAGGACTTGACGCGCCCTCAGCGGAGAGGATTCCTCTGCGAGTGACTGTTTCGACAACCCCCGGCGAAATACGGTGAATTGAAAGCCAAAGCGCCGCCCCGTCGCCGATTCGACCTGTCCGGTGATGTACCACCATTCGATCAAGAAATTGGGATGTGCTCCGTGGTCCTTGGGAAACGTGAGTTCCAAGTTCGGCGTGACGCGCTCCCAATCGTCGGACACGGGACGAGCAGGCGTAAAAGCAATCAAGGGAAGGAGAAGACTAGCGAGACGCATTTAATGACTCCCGTGGCGCGTGGCGCGTAGCGAGAATGGCTGGGAAGATCCCCGCCAAGAGGCAAGCGGGCATCACAGCAAGAATGGTGATGTAGAGAGAAGCTGGAATGATGAATTGCAACGTCCACCCAAATGACTGCAGGTTGACCACCGTGACCAGCACATAGCCAACCACCAGGCCAACGAGTAAGCCGCCCACAGTTCCCGCGAGTCCCAGCAGGAAGGCTTCAAACAGAACCAAGCCAAACAGCTGCCTACGAGATCCTCCCAACACACGCACCACAGCAAGGTCACGGCGACGTTCGTGGATGAGGGCCGTGAGCACAGCAATGACAGCAATCCCGGCCACCATCGATGAAATGATCTGGAGGGCGATCGTCACGGCAAACGTACGTTCAAAGACTTTCAGGATCTCGGCTCGGACCTCCCGATTGTTGAGGACCTCAACAGCAAACCGCCCTTGGAGAGCTGCGTTCACTGCCTCTCTCGCTAACTCCACGTCGCCTCCAGAAGCAACGAAGGCCGAGATGCTGTGGGGACCCTCGTCGGGATACAGCGACAGGAAGTCGGCAAGGTTCAAGACCGCCCGCCCGATGTGTCCAGAGTAGTCGCGGTAGACACCCACCACTTCCCGAGAGACAGGGCCCCTCGGTGTGTCCAACGTGACAGTTTCTCCCTGCACAACATCGAAGCGCCGCGAGAACGGCTCATTTATAACGACACCGCCAACCCGCAACGCTTCCAGGAATACCTCCTGAGCAGGCCGGCCATCGAGGAACGGCACGCCGCCTTCACGCGAGACCACTCCAAATGCGGCCCCTCCCATCAGAATTGCCTGGTCCCTAAAGTAGGCTTTTGATTGATGGAATGGGTCGACGTTTTCATGGCCAAGCACTCCGTCTACGATGCTCACAACCTCGGGATCAAGCCGTCCAGCAAGAGCCCCGCTATTTGTTTTCATGGGACGAATGAACAAATCGGAAGGCATCGCCTCTTGCGTCCAAGTGACAACCGACTCGCGGAAGGAACTGACCATGGTCGTCATTGCCACAGCCAAGCCAACTGCCATCCCCACTGCCCCGGCCGCCCATGCGGCGCGACTACGTCCCGCTTTAAGTCCGGCCTGGGCCAACCGCAGGGACACCCCCGCCCCGGTATTCATCAAGCCCAACCGGAGGTTTGCGGATAGGTCCACCAAGGGTCCCGCTAGAACCAGCAGAGTCGCCAACACACAGAGTGCGGACAGGAGTGCCCAGACGGGCCGATCATCAATGGGGGGCAACTGGGCAAAGAAGTATGCGGCTCCCAAGAGAGTCAGCAGGGCCACGCTGCGTGCCTTCCAAGTTTGTAGCGTCGCACTCTCAGCGTGTTCAGCGCGCAACCCTTGCAAAGGCGGAGTTTGAAGGGCTTCCCGTAAAGGCAGGAGCGCCGCGACAATTGAAGCCCCTAGCCCCATCATCACGCCCACGAATGCCCAGCCCAAGCTTAGCTTGACCTCACCGGGAATCACTCCCTCTGCCATGGAGGCCACGGTCGCACTCACACCTGCGATCGCGCCCTGAGCCCCGGCCCAACCGAGCAAGACTCCAGCGATGCCACCCACCAATCCGATCACACCGGCTTCGACCAAAATTGCGCAGGCTAACTGCTGTCGTGACGCACCCAATGAACGCAACAGAGCGATGAGCGTGCGGCGTTGAACAATGGATGTCGCCAACGTCGTCGCTACCAAAACGATCCCCACCAGAATGGAAACTCCAGCTAAGGCGGTCAGGTTGAATTCGAGCGCACGGGTCATCCGCTCGCCCTCTTCGCGTCGGACCACAGACGGCTCTACGCGATAACCTGGTGGCAGAAGCGCGAGCGCCCTCGCCGCCAAGACATCCGAATCCAGGGCCAACCTGGGCATCAATTCGACGCGATCGAATCTCCCTATCCTGCCCATAACCTCCTGGGCGAGGGCGATGTCCATCAAAACGACACGCTCCCAAGCAGAGTCAAAGCGCTCGGGTTCCACCAGGGCCGCGACTCGGAGGGTCACCTCCCGCGACCTGACGATGAGGACCAGGTCGTCGCCGACCTTCAGTTTCAATTGGTCGGCAAGCCAGCTGGTGAGAGCGACGCCATCACCGATTAGCATGGAATCCCGAATGTCCTGCAGCTCCTCCGTCGTCACCTGGACCTGAGAGTCATCGCCTCTCAACGTTAGTTCGCGGACATCTGCATCGATCAACAGATCAACGCCCAGCAAGCGCACGATGTCGCCAAGTTCTAGAGAGAGCCCCGTTCCCTCGACGACTGGCACTAGCAAGGCTTCGCCACAAATTGGGCGCAGTGCCCGCAGGGCGGTCTCTTCAACACCGCCGGGTCGAGTGATTTCGAGGCGCGCCTTGCCGGCAATGGTCTCAACATCACGACCCATCGAGGCCACGGCGGCCCGACTGGCCAACAAGGTGCTAACAACGGAGGCAACCCCGATTGCCACGCCCAACATCGTCACGAGCGCACGAATGGGATGGGCCAGCGTGGGCCGCAGCCAGAGGGCACGGATGATCATCGGGCCTTCTCGGGCGACAAGAGCCGAATTCGGAAATTCGCGCGAGCGAGTCTAGGTAAACGCCTCATCGAGTCTCGACACCGACAATTTGCCCATCACGCAACTGTACCTCACGGTCGGCTTGCGCCGCGATTTCGAGATCATGAGTGGCCAAGACCAGGGCGGCGCTTTCTTCTATACGCAATTCCATGAGCAACTCCAGCACCTGCTGACTGTGGGTCGAGTCCAGATTGCCTGTCGGTTCGTCGGCAACAATTAACGCCGGTCGGTGCACGAGCGCTCTCGCAACAGCCACCCGTTGCTGCTCGCCCCCCGACAACTCGGAAGGGTAGTGAGTGCTTCGATGCCGAAGGCCGACCCGCGCCAGCAGATCATCAATCCGCGCTGCATCCAATCTGCCGTCAAGGGCGAGCGGCAGCCCAACATTCTCCGCTGCCGTTAGGTTTGGCATGAGTTGAAAGTCTTGGAAGACAACGCCAATGTGCCTGCGCCGCAGCATGGTCAGCTGAGTTTCTGTGGCCGTGCGAAGATTTTGGCCACACACCACGACCTCACCCCCATCTGCACGATCAACCCCGGAGATTAGATTGAGCAAGGTGGACTTGCCGCAGCCAGAGTGCCCGGTCAAAGCCACAAACTCAGTGCGCTTCAGCTGGAACTGAATTCCGTGCAACGCGAGAACTTCCAATGAACCGCGCACATATGTCCTTTCGACATCGGCCAGCTGGGCGATTACGGGGTTCGCCACCTGGGCTAAATCTACAGTGGAACGCATCGATTGGAGTGTAAAAGGTACCTAAGAATGTAGCTGTGAATTTCAGGCGGTTGAGCCCATCGAAGAAGTGAAAGATGCATCGACGCTGCATGGTACTTTCTCGACGTACTCGTCGAAAGTCTCAATCTATCTCACATTCTGCGAAGCGGATAATCCGCGGATTTCGGCAGCCTAATTAAGACAAGGACATTTGGCCTTCAAAATCCGACCTCGAGATCCTCTGATGATGGCGGTTCATTGAGCACGGATAGACCCAAGTCCACCGTCCACGCCGAGCACCTGCCCCGTCACCCAAGACTGATCCGGCGATAGAATCCACGCGAGTGCTCTTGCGACGTCCTCGGGTTCCCCAAGCCGGCCAAGGGCATGCATGCCTATCGAGGCCTTTTCAGATGCTGGACTCTGTGTAAGCGGCGCAGACAAGGAGGTTCGAACAAGTCCTGGAGAAACCACATTAACCCGAATTCCGCGCCGTGCATAGGAAGCCGCCGCGGAGAGGGCTAGGCCGACGATGCCGGCCTTGGCTGCAGCAATCGCTTCGTGATTGGCAAGTCCAATGCGTGCCGCGGCGGAGGAAAGCAGCGCGATGGAACCACCACTTTTGAGCATGCTAGAAGCCCCTGCGCGAACTGTCGCGAAAGCACTATCGAGATTGGTAGAAAGTGTATCGCGCCACTCCTCACTGGAAGTGCGGTGCGCTGGCTTTAGGAGGATCGATCCAACACAGTTCGCAATTCCTGTCAGGTGTCCACGCTGCGCCACAATGGAGTCGACAAGCGCTTGAACCGCGTCCACGGAAGTCGCATCGACCTGATAGGCGGATCCGCCGATTTCTTGCGCCACGGCCTCAAGCGGTTGCAGCGTGCGGCCGGCGACGGCGACATGAGCTCCGGATAAGGCCAACTGTCGGGCCAATGCCGAACCGATACCACCGGCCCCACCCAGAATCAGATAGACATCACTCATTTGGACCTGCGCAGCGGCGCCGTTGACGGTGAAGTCAGCGTGGCCCCATAGAATGGCTTAAAAATGGCGACTGGAGTGGGGCACACCGAAGTTAGTGGTGCCACTCCCGGGGGCACTTCTGGATCGTTAAGACGCATCACGCTTCAGCGTTCGCCCTAGCTACAGAGGCAGATGCAGGGTTCTACAAATATTCTGATAGCGAGCCAACCCACTCTCTCCTGAGGAGAGTGGCTTCCTAGGACATCCCGCCGCCAGGGGAGGCTTGGATAGGCGCAGCGGTGCTATCTAGCGCGCAGACTGCGGAGCGGTTCCTCGTCTGGAAGCAAAGTACCAACAAGGTACCGCCGCCAGGATGAATGCCACCCGCGCCCAAAGGCTAAAACAGGTGGCTATCGCTAACATTTGCCAGTTTGAAACACAGCTTGGCCTTAAGGATCCCGTCCTGGAAAACCTTTGCGTTGAACTTAAATAGCGAACCTAGCCGCTCGACCAACCGAACTTCGGCCACAACATCACGATCGGTTTTTACTATCCCAAGGAACTTGGCATGCTCGACTTTGCTCAGGACACCAAGTGCGTATCCCTTTGTCGTCTCGCTATCATAATTCGCGACGGGAGCATGATGCTTCGTGATGAGGACACCTGCGGACTGCGTGCAGAGCTCCTGCAGCATAGCCCCTGGAACAATCGGTGCTCCCGGAAAGTGCCCTTTCAGGTAGGGCTCATCCCCGCGGTGGACCTTAACTCCAGTCACCGCCTCCGGCGTCAGGGCGTCGACTCGGTCGACCATCAGGTAGGGTTCTCGGTGGTGCAGCAGCACCTTTACGGACTCTCTATCCAGCATATTCTCGCTCCGGTTCGTTCCGCCATGCGCATCCGTCGAACGTCGACGATGCGTTGTTCTAGCGCATCATAGGGCTCCGGCAAGTCCCTAAGGCTATTCTGATGCGCCGAGTGTTCTCCATCGACGTTTTGCGCTGCGCAAGCTGCGGAGGCCGGCGCGAGCTGATCTCCTTGATCGAGGGCCCACCGGTCATACGCCGCATCCTCAGGCACCTCAACCTGCAGGCCGATCCCCCACCGCTCTCGCCAGCCTATCCACGTCCCGAGCTGGCCTTCGACTTCGAGGCCTGAGCTGAAGCCGCGCGCACTCGCCTTTCTGAGCAGCGTCAGGTCGAGCCTGTACAGAGCCATGGCTAGCGCGCCTCCCCTAGCGCGCAAAGCGGCCCTCCTCGGGGCACCGGGACGCTCATGAGCCCAGATTGTCGCCTTGCAGCCTGGGCAGCCTGGGCGGCCTGGCTGGACTGCGGCCGGAGCAGGCACAGCTCCATCAACCCTCCTAGGTCCAGGACTCGCACCCCCTGTGCTTCCTATCCGCCAGGGCAATGGCGAGGGCACGCTTGAGGGTCATGGGAGATTGCAGGCGAAGCGTGACGTGGGAGCGTGCTCTACGGAGTGGGCGAGCCCGGCATGCCGGCGCACCCTCAAGGGCGCGTTGGTGCGCTGATCCTTCTTTGCCACTGGCCATGTGCGAGTTCTTCAACTCGGTCGCTCCCCTGAATCGATGGCGGCGAAGGGGATAGGGGGCTCATCCGTCAGCTTGGAGCCATACACAGGTGGCGAATCATTGCCCTCTCCTACCGGCTCCCGTGGCAGAATACGGTTCGGCTATTTTGGAGTGCACCCTGCCTTGCGATCCCCCAAGAACACCCGATTGGCAGCTGTTGCCCTGCTCGCGCTGGCCGGGCTCCAAGGCTGCGGCGAAACGACCCCTGCCCCTGTCCCGCCCGACCTGAAGTCCATCGATCGGCTGCTGCCAGAGATCCGCCAGGAGCTCGCCAC
>JBLIOL010000136.1:0-13525 GCA_047639615.1 Planctomycetota bacterium
AGGCGACCTTGCAGGTCGCTCATCAGGAGCTGCCCGACAGTATATTGGGTGTCTCCAAGGGCGAGGCCTGGCGCGGCTTGCGCATGTTCAATCACGACCTAGGCATGCGTCTGATGAACGCGGTCAAGCAACAGTCCGGGCGCATGGAAGGCCACACGGGTTGGCACCGCCAAAGCCACGCGGCTTTCAACTTCCTGCTGGACTACGTGCCCAACTGGAAGTTCGCCTACGGCCGCAAGCGCGGGCATGGGCTGATTCAGTATCAGTCCTTCCTGCCGAAAGAGACGGCCCTGGCTGGTTACGAGGACATTCTGCGCCTCAGCCAGCAGCGCGGCCATACGCCGTACTTGGGTGTGCTCAAGCGTCATAAGCCGGACCCCTTCTGGATGACGCACTCCAACGATGGATGGTCCTTGGCCTTGGACTTCAAGGTCACGCCGAACAACCGTGAGGATCTCTGGGCGCTCACGGATGAGCTCACGCGCATCGTGCTGGCGGCGGGCGGCAAGTTCTACTTTGCCAAGGATATGGTCATCGGCCACCAGGCCATGCTGCAGTCCTTCCCGACCGAGAAGCGCGAGGCCTTCGTGGCCATGAAGCAGCGCCTGGATCCGAATGGGCTGCTGCAATCCGATCTCTGGCGGCGTGTGTTTACGCCCGGGAATTCCCTCACCGCGCCGGCCTAGGCTGTCATGCAATCACGCGTCCTCGTGTTCGCTTTGGCCGCCCTGCTGTTGCTCGGGGGCGGGCTGTATCTGATGCTCGGGGACGGCGCATCGCAGCCGCTGACGCCGGTGCTTCAAGTGGCAGCGGAAGAGGCCGTGGGGCCCGAGCCAGAGTTGAATTTCGAGTCGGCGGTGCGCAACCCGAAAGCGCCTGATACGAGCCTGTCGCCGAGCACGAAGAGCTCGCGCCGTGCAGCACCTGTGGTGGGTTCCGGCTTGGACTTGGAGGTGTGGCTGGTGGGTAAACGCGCCGCCGGCGCCCAGGTTTTTGGCACCCTGCGCGGCAAGTCGCTGCAGTCCTTGGGATCCACGGATGCAGAGGGCAAGCTCAAGCTGCGCCTGGACTCAGGATCCTGGGCTCTGAGCGTTAAAGCGCCGGGAGCGGCCATCACCAACCGGGTGGTTTGGTTGCAGCGCGGCGAAGACTTCAGCCTGCGCATGGACCTGCCGATGCCAGCCAGCATCGAGGGTATCGTGCGCGATGCCGATGGCTTACCGGTGCGTGGCAATGCCATGGTTTGGGCCTGGGACTCGGAGGAGCCAGATGCGCTGAGCTTAGTACGCAAAGGACGTGGCAAGCGTTTGGAACCGCGCCTCTTTCAAGGGCGTACCAACGCGCGCGGGTTCTTCCGTCTGAATGGCCTGGATCCGAGCCGCTCCTATCGCTTGGCGGCCATTGGTCCCAGCTCGATTAGCGTCCAGGGTCAGGTGCTGAAAGCTGGTCAGAAGGCGGACCTGCGGCTGTCGCCCCTGGTGGCGCATGTGCTGGAGTTCACGGCCGCGGACAGGGCGGAACTACCCAGCCCGAGCCTGGGCAGCTTGAACGTCGGCCCCTGGGTGAGTCTAGGGCCGAGCATTGTGCGACTGGGGTTGAGCACCTACCCCGAGCTCTGGCTAACTCCGATCGGCAAGCGGCTGGAGCGCATGCCGGATCGTGCTGGGCCCTTTGGGCCCAGGGTGGTCGCGGCGATCCCGCCCAAGGCCGAAAAGGGTCGTAGCTTGTCCGCCAAACTGGACCTGCAGTTCCCGGGTTTTGAGCGCTTGGAACAGGTCTTTGAACTCAAGCCCCTCAGCGACTCGGTCGCCGTAACGAGCGTCGAGTTGCAGCCTGCGTCCGGGCCTGCTGCAGGATCCCTGCGGCTTGACCTGCAATTCCATGGGGATATCAGCACGGCCTTGCGCGAGGATCCGCGCACGCTGGGCGAGGTTTGGATGAAGGAGCGCGATGGGCGCCAGTTGAGCGTTCAGCTGCCGGCCATGGCCCAGCTCCCGCATACGCTCAGCGGCATCCCTGCCGGCACGTGGGCGCTCTCCTTCCATAGCCGCGACGGCCAGCTCAATCTGGCGAACTCCGGCCGGGCGCGAGGCTCGGTCACGATCAAGTCCGGGCGTAAGGCCTCCGCCAGCCTGGATCTGACGGACCTGGCTGCGGTCAGTTTGGATCTCAAAATGGACGCTGAAGGCGTCCTGGGAGGGGATTGGGGGGGGTCTGTGATCCTGACCTATGGCGAAAGTGCCGGGGCTGGCCGCTTTTGCACGATCCCGCGTGCTCCCTATCTTGTGTTGGGGCTCGCGCCCGGGCCGTTTGTCTTTAAGGTGTTGCGCCTTAGAGGGAATCTGGCTCGCGGAGAGTCGGGTCCCGTACAGATACGCGCGGGTGAGCTCGCGCGGGGCACGATCCCCTTGATCGCCCCCAAGAGATGATGAGCCGACACACTTACTTTGTCATGTGCGCCCGGGGCCTGGAGCCTCTGCTGCACGAGGAAATCAAAGCCCTGGAAATGGGCAAGGTCGAGCGCCAAACCGGTGGCGTGCGCTTCGAAGGTACGCGTACCGACGGTATGCGCGCCAACCTCTGGCTGCGCACCGCGGGGCGTGTGCTCCTGCGCCTGAGCCGCTTTGCGGCGGGCAGCAGCGATTCGCTCTACGAGGGTGCCAAGCGCATTCCGTGGGAGAATTGGATGAAGCCCGACGGCAGCCTGCGGGTGGATGCTCAGGTTACCGACTCTGCCGTGGACCACTCGCGCTTTGCCGAGCAGCGTGTGAAGGATGCCATCTGCGATCGCTTCCGTGATATCGCCGGTAGGCGACCGGATGTAGCCGGTGAGGACGCGGATCTGCGCGTGCACCTGCACCTGTACAAGGACCGTGCGGTGATCTCCCTGGACTCTTCGGGTTCGCCCTTGCGCAAGCGGGGCTGGCGCGTTGCCCAGGGCACGGCGCCTTTGGCGGAGACGCTCTCGGCGGGTTTGGTCTTGGCTTCCGGTTGGAATGGCAAGGCGCCGCTGATCGATCCCTTCTGCGGCTCGGGCACGATCCTGGTGGAAGCCGGTTTGATCGCCACAAACAGTGCGCCCGGTCTCGAGCGCAGCTTTGGATTCGAACAGTGGCCCGACCACGATGCGGCCGCTTGGCAGAAGCTGCTGGATGAGGCGCGCAAGGCTAAGAAGCCCGTGGGTAAGCTGCGCCTGGTTGGGCACGACATGGCGAATGATCGCCTGCGTGAGACTACCGATAACCTGGAGTCCGCCGGGCTCGGCGAGGCGGCCATGATCACCAAGGCCGACGCGCGCACCTTCCAGCCCAAGGCTGGTTGGAACGCTTGGATCGTGTCGAACCTGCCCTACGGCAGGCGCATCGGTAGGCAGGACAATCTCGAGGGCGTGCACCGCGACTTCGGCAACTGCCTGAAGACGAACTGCGTTGGCTTCCATGCCACGCTGCTGACGTCGGCCGGCCAGTTCGCAAACTCCCTGGGCCTGCACGGCGCCAAGAAGACCGCCCTCGCCAACGGCGGCCTCGAGTGCGAACGCCTAGTAATCTCGCTCTAGTCGAGTTCGGGCGCATGCGCCATTACTCGAGCCAGTCGACGCGGCCGGATTCTAGGTCGTAGTAGGCGCCGAGGCAGGTCATGGCGCCGGATGCTTCGAGCTCGGCGAGGGCCGGGCTTTGGGCGCGGGCCTCGGCTAGGGCGTTGCGCGTCGCCGCGTGCACGCCCTTGCGGGTTCGCTCGGGGCTTGCGTGCTGACCGCGTAGGCCCTCGAGGCAGGGCTCGAGCTTGTCGAGCATGGGGCGCAGTACGGGGGAGTTCGAGCCGGGGCCGTCTAGGGCGGCTTGTACGGCTAGGCAGCCGCCGTGGCCGAGTACCACCATCAGCTTCGGCTTCAGCTCGAGGGCGGCCAATTCCAGCGCGGCGGCGCTGCCGGCGTCGATGATGCCGCCGGGGGTGCGTAGCACGAAGGCTTGGCCGAGCTCGAGGTCGAAGACCAGCTCCGGGGGCACGCGTCCGTCCACGCAGCCGAGAATCACGATGTGTGCCTTGCGCTTACCGGAGGCGGCCTCGAGGCGTGCTTCGAGGGAGTGCTCGTGGGCGCGGGACTGGCCAATGCAGAAGCGTTGGTTGCCGGCGGAGAGTTGATCGAACAGAGCGGTTTGGGCGGCGTTCATAGCTTGCGCAGGATCAGGACGGTGTCGAAGCCATCGTCACGGAGCTCCAAGGGAGCGTCCATGTCGTAGGTGAAGTCGTAGGTGGCCACGTGCTCGAAGGCGGGCACTTCAGCCAATAGATCGCGAACCTGGGAGGCGCTGTAGGTACGGAAGGTCCAGTTGGTCTCCGTGCGGCGCGTGCGGCCGTCCTCGGTCACGACCAGGCGTGAGCGGATCTTCTCCAGTCGCTTGCGCCGGTCCGGCGGCCAACCCTGAATGTTGCAGACCACTTCGATACCGTCGCGCTCAGCGGTCCAGCGCTCGCGCTCCTTGTTCTCGCGTTCGTAGTTGGAGAGGTGGAAGCCGAGCACGTACAGGCCGCCGGGGGCCAGGACTTCGGCGACGCCGGCCAGGTGCGAGCGTGCATCCTCGGCGGTGAGCAGGTACTTGAAGGTACTCACCAGGCAGTGCGCTAGATCGAAGGGACCCTTGGGCTGGGGCGCGGCCATGTTGGCCTGCAGCAGCTTGGCCTTGTGGCCGGTGCTGGCCAGGCGCTCTGCCGTGTAGTCCAGCATGGGCTGGGAGAGGTCCGTGCCCGTGACGCGCCAGCCGCGGTCGAGCATGGCTTCTACCAAGCGTCCGCTACCGCAAGCGGGCTCGAGGATACGCCGCTTGGTCCCTGCCAAGCCGCGTCCGTAGCGCTCGGCCACGGCCTCGAGGAAGTCCGCCTCCAGGTCCGTGTCCTCGTCGAAGACCAGGTCGTAGTAGAGCGGCGTGTCGTACCAGTCGAGTGCTTCGATGGCGGGCATGCTTAGGAGAGAGAGGTAGGGGAGTGCACGCGCCGGGCGGGCACGCAGACGATGCGGTCTTCTTCGGGCAACCAGGCTGTGAGTGCCTTGCCCCAGACGCAGCCAGAGTCCAGGCCGCGGGTGCGGGGCAGGACGGTCAGGCCGGCCTGGGCCCAGTGGCCGAAGACTACCGTGCGCGACTCGTTCGGCCGCGCGCGCCAGTGCACGTGCCAGGGTACGAAAGGGGCGGGCGGGGGCGGCCAATCCGATTCGGGTCTCTGGCCTGCCGGGTCGCAGTAGCGTGCGCGGGTGGCGAAGGAAACGTGCTTATCCGCGGGGTTGGCCGGGCGACTGCGCAGCTGGGCGAGGGGGTCTTGCCAGCCCGGATGTAGGCCGGCGTGCACGCAGAGGATTTCGCCGAAGTCGCGGATTAGGGGGCGCTGGGCCAGCCAGGCCAGGAGCTCGTCTCGATCCTCGGCGGCCATGAGCTCGTCCAGGGTGTCGCGCTGGCCAGTTTTTCGAGTGCCTGCGGCGACACCTAGGGCGTGTAGGTCGTGATTGCCGAGCACTCCGCCTGCGTCCAGTTGCCGCAAGAGCCGCAGCACGCCCAGGGAATCGGGCCCGCGGTTCACGAAATCGCCCACGGGGTGCAGGCGCTGGCTGGCTGGGTCGTACTGGATGGCTTCCAGCAGGCTTTCGAGCTCCTCACGGCAGCCTTGGATGTCCCCAATGAACACGGGGGTGCGGCGGTCGGTAGCGCTCATGCCCCGGGTGTAGCTGAGCAGCGCCCAGCTTTCAACCAAAGCCCTGATTGAGGCGCGCGGCTCCATGCAGGACAATGGGCGCATGAGCACTCCTCCCCCCGGCTTTACCCGAGTCTCAGGCCTGCGCGTCCTGGCGGTGATCGTTGTGGCCGGCATGGGCATTCCTGCCCTGTTTAAATTCAAGGCCTTCAGCCTCGAGCGCGAGCGCGACGAGCTGATCAGCAATTCGCCCACCACTGGCGAGGGCCGCTTGCAGCTCTGGTTCATGCAGGTGCACCCGCGCGTGGTGGAAGGCATCCGCGCTTCGCGCTTTAGTGCCGCCCAGCCTTGGCTGGTGAGTCACGTGGTTCAACCTGTCAGCGGCGAAGAATTGCCGGAGGTCTGGGGGGTGGATCTGAGTGAGATCGACCCCACGTGGATTTCCCTCGATGGACTGGTCGTGTCCGTGGCACTTCCGGCGCCGAAGCTCCTGGCGCGCACCATATTGGTGGGGGATAACACCGCTGGCGTGCAGATCTTCCAAAGCGGCGTCGTGAACGACGGTATCGATCTGACGGTGCGGCGCCTGGAGTTCGTGCTGGCGAAGATGATTGAAGCCCTGCCGCGGGACATCGAAGGCGCGCGCTACGAAATCAGCGCCGGCAAGTAGGTCGCAGCAGGCTGCCTCGAGAAATCCGTGTTCAGTAATCGTGTCCATCGAAGTTCTGGCAAGGCGCTCGAGGCCCCCCATAGCGAGCTATTCGGGGCCCTTCGCGCAACACAGCCAGAGCTTCGAGGGGCGCTGCTGCTGGCTGCGGGCTTCTCCGACAGTCTGCTAGGGCGTTCGCTTTTGAAAGGCGCTCAGACCGATGGCGTAGGTCACGATGTTGACCAGCAGTAGCGGTGCGCAGATGCGCCAGTCGAGGCTCGTGTGTCTCAGGATCCACGCGAAGGCCTCGATGTCCACCAGGCGGAAGGCGGAGTACTGCGTGATCGTCTTGACCATGTAGATGGAGAACTGGAAGATGCTCAGGAAGAGCATCACGAAGGCGATCTTGAGCGGCTGGGATGAGAAGGCCGAGAGCATGAAGACCGTCGAGTAGAACGCGCCGATGAAGAGCGACTCGTGGATGCTGCACAGCACCAGGTGGTCGTAGCGCATGCTCTCGTCGATCAGACTGAGCAGGGCCGGGATGGTCAGGCTGCTGAGCATGATCGCAATCCAGATCGCCGCTTGGCCGCCGAGCCAGCGCTCGGTGTAGAGCCGCAGGCGGCTAACGGGCCGCGCGAGCCAGATCTCGAGGGTTCCGCGCTGGGCCTCGCCGGCGATGGCGCCCATGCCGAAGAGCACCGCAGCGGCTGCGCCGAGCACATTGCAGCCCTTGAAGAAGTGCTGCCCGACCACGTAACCGGGTACGCGCATCATGGCGATCAGGTCGATCTGGTCCGCGAGCATGGGCATCGGCGAGGCGAGCCTCTTGAGTGCGCCCATGTTCTCTTCGAAGGCCGGCCACCAGATGATGGCCAAGACCAGCATGACCTCCAGCAGCAGGAACATGGAGGCGCCGAAGACCAGGTAGGTGCGCGTTTGGCGTGCCATCAGGTGCCCTCGACCCCGTAGAGATTACGGTAGAGCTCCTGCAGGGAGATGCGGCCGTGTTCGACGGAGCGCGGGCTTGGCAGGTCAACGAGTGCGCCTAGCGCCTGTAGGAACGGGCGCGGGTCCGCGCTGGCGAGCATGGCCACCAGGCGCGTATCCACGCTGCGTAGTTCGGCCAGGCCGGCCTGCTCTAGTCCGTGGGCTTCGAGGGCGCTGCGCACGCTGGCTGCTTGCTCGGCGCTGGCGTAGTCCACGCGCGCCAGGCGCGCGGCGCGGCTGGAGACTTCGGCGGCGGACTCGTCGGCGATGCAGCGGCCGGAGTTCATGAACACCAAGCGATCGCAGGCGGCGTCCACTTCGCCCAAGTGATGGGAGGAGAGCAGGATCGTCGTGCCGCGTTCTACGTCCGCGCGCAGTACTTCGAGCACTTGGCTGCGCTTGGATGGATCCAGACCTTCGGTGAGCTCGTCGAGGATGCGCACGGGCACGTCCGGGGCCATGGCGGCGGCGAAAGCTAGCTGGCGTTTCATGCCGTGGCTGTAGCCGCGTACGTGGCGCTCGAGGGGGATCTGCATGTCCGCAGCTAGTGCCTTGGCGCGTTTGAGGGCAGCCCGCGGGCGGCCGCGCAGGAACCAGCGTAGGTGTTCGTCCCCGCTGAGTTCGCCGTAGAGGTGCAGCTCGCCGGGGGCGTAGGCCACGCGCTTGCGAATGGCCGTGCCGTCGCCCACCAGAGCTTGGCCAGCCACCGTGATCTGGCCGGCGTCGGGGCGCACCAGGCCTACCAGGCAGCGCATCAGGGTGCTCTTGCCGGAGCCATTGGGACCCAACAGGCCGGTGATGCCGCCGGGGCCCACCTGCAGATCCAGGGGGTGCAGGGCCACGTGCTCGCCGAAGCGGCGGGTGAGGCCGCTGGCCACAATGGTGGCAGCGGTGATCGTCTCGGCGGGCATCTGGCGTTACCGTACGCAGCGTGGAAGACGCACGCACTCTCCGGCTATTGAAACGAGACGCCCTGGGTTGGGTTGAGCTCGTGGAATTGGAAGGGGTCCCACTGGTGCGACGGGTGGCGGCTGGCGGCCGCATTCCGGGCTCGGGCTGGGCGGCGAGGATCCTGCTGCGGCGCGAGCGGCGGGCTCTGGAAGCTATCGGCCGACACCCGGATGAGGGGCTGCCCGGACTGCGCTTGGTGTGCGATGCCCGTGTGGATGGGTTGCTTGGGCCGGAAGGTCAGCAGTTGCGCTCCAAGCAGATGTTGGTGCGCACCTTCGCCGAGGGCGCGCCCCTGCACGAGGCCGCGAGCTTGCCCCGGGACTTCTTCGACCTGCTCGATCGGGCTGTCGAGGCCTTGCACGCGTCCGGTGTGTGCCACAACGACCTGCACAAGGAGCAAAACCTGGTGGTCGGGCCAGAGGGCCGGCCGTGCTTGATCGACTTCCAATTGGCGAGCGTGCACAACCGCCGTGGGCGCTCCTTCAAGGCGCGTTGTGCCGAGGACCTACGCCACGTGCAGAAACATCGGCGGCGCTACACTCGCGATGGGCGCGGTCCCGACGAGGCTGGCGTGCAGCACGGAGCAGGCCTGGGCAAGCGCCGGGGCCCTGTGGCTTGGGCTTGGATGCGCTTTGCCAAGCCGGCCTACAACGTCCTCACTCGGCGCATCCTGCGCACCAGGGATGGGGAGCAACGACGCCCCTCCAGCGGTCCCTGGCCCGAGTGGGTGGCCCCTGTGGGCCCGCTCACGTCCCGGGAATAGGGTTTCCGGGCCCAGGGACAATCCTGGGCTATGGCGGAGGGGGAGCGTGTCCTACCCTGCGGCCCCATGAATATTGTCATCGTAGGCGCCGGGGAGGTTGGCTACCACCTGGGCTCGATCCTATCCCGCGAGGGTCATAGCGTGACGGTGGTGGACCCTGACCCGGCCAAGGGCCGGCGTTTGCAGGAGTCCTTGGATGTGCAGGCCATGATCGGCGACGGCACCCGGGCTAGCGTGCTGACCCAGGCGGGCGCCTCCAAGGCGGATCTGGTGGTGGCGGTTACGGACGACGATCACGTGAACATGCTGGTGTGTGTGCTCAGCAAGCAGCTGGGCGCCAAGCGTAGAATTCTGCGCCTGAAGGACACCAGCCAGCTCGAGGGCTATCGCTACTTCTACAAGCACGCCCTCGGCTTCGACGTGGTGCTCTCCACGGAGGAGCAAGCGGCGGAGGAGATCCTCTCCACCGTGCGCGAACGACACGCCCTGCAGGTGGAGAGCTTCGCCGATGGTCGCGTGCAGCTACGTCGCCTGCGCCTGCGCGAGGACTCGGAACTGACCAGCGCCAAGCTCTCGGAGCTGCGCCTACCGGAGGGTGTGCTGGTGACCGCCGTGCAGCGCGCCGAGCGCTTCTTCCTACCCTCGGGCGATGACTCCCTAGAGGTCGGCGATCAGGTCTTCTTCATCGGCTCCTCGCAACCGCTCGACGCGGTCGAGCAGTTGGCCGGCGAGAAGGCCGACTGGCACCGCAGCGTGGTGATCATGGGCGCCGGCGGTATCGGCCGCCAACTCGCGCGCAAGCTGCGCGGAACACCGGGCCTCTCCATTCGCGTGATCGAGCGTGAACCGAAACGCGCGCGCGCCTTGGCCGCCGAGGTGGGCGCCGGTGTACTGGTGCTCGAAGGCGACGCCACCGACCTTGACCTCCTGCTCGAGGAGCACATCGGCCAGGCCAACGTATTCATCGCTACCACCGGCGACGACGAGGACAACATGGTCGCCTGTCAGCTCGCGCGCTCCCTCGGCGTTGAGCGCACGGTGGCCATGGTGGGCAAGGCCAGCTACCGCCAAATCTACGACCTGCTCGGAATCGACCAGGCCATCTCGCCGCGCATCCTGGTGGCGAACTCTATTCTGCGCTTCGTGCGTTCCGGCTCGCCGGCGGCTATCGCCGTTATCGGCGACGGCAAGGCTGAGGTCTTGGAGCTGAAGGTGCACATGAAGGAACCCACCAAGATCAAGGCTCTGGACTTGCCCAAGGGCGCTGTGATCGGCGCGCGCGTGCGCGGGGATGCGGTCTTGGTGCCTTCCGGAGACGACACGGTCGCCGACGGCGATCAGGTGATCGTCTTCAGCCTGCCCGAAAACCTAGCGGCCATCGAACGCCTCTTCGGGGCGTAATCCAGGCATGAACCTGCGCGCCGTCGGACGTTTGCTAGGCGTCGTCATCCTGCTGATGGCGTGCTTCCTCTTGATCCCCGCCTGCGTGGCGATCGGATTCAAGAACTACGGCACGGCGATCGACTTTCTGATCAGCGCCACCATCACCGGTGTGCTGGCAGGTGCGTTGGCCTATCTCTGCCGGCGCAAGTCTCCGGCGGTGGTGGGGGCGCCGGACTACTTCCGTCGGGAGGGGCTGGCCGTGGTGGGGCTCTCGTGGCTCGTGGGTGGACTCTCAGGAGCCTTGCCCTACCTGGTGCACGGCACCTTCGGGCCTTTCTCACTGGCTTCCTGCGTCGACTCCTACTTTGAAGCGGTTTCTGGCCTAACCACCACGGGTTCGACCGTCATGTCGGCGGCGCAGATCGACGGCATGGATCCGGCCATCGCCTTCTGGCGCTCGTTCAGTCACTGGCTGGGTGGCTTCGGTATCGTGATGGTCTTTGTGGTGCTCTTCCCCACGGGCGGCCGCAGTCTGTTCCGCTCGGAGGTGCCGGGCGTGGCCCGGGAAGCGGGCCATAGCCGCGTGCGTGATAGCGCTCTGACTCTGATGCGCATCTATGTGGGCTTCACCGTCCTGGAGCTGATCATGCTGCTGGCGGCGGGCATGAATGGCTTCGATGCCCTGCTGCATACCCTGGGGACAATCCCCACAGGCGGTTTCTCGAACCACTCATCGAGTATCGCGCACTTCGATTCGGTTTCGATCGAGGTCATCATCACCCTGTTCATGTTCCTCTGCGGGTTCAACTTTGGCCTGTACGAGACCCTGATCAGGGTCGGGCCGCGGCCCTTCCTGCGCAGGCTCTGGGGTTCTAGCGAGGCGCGCTGGTATGCGGGCATCGCGCTCTTTGCGTCGCTGTTCGTGGCATCGGTATTGTGGTTCGATGGGGGCACGAATGGTGGCCCACCGCCCGGACAAGAGGCGGGCTGGAAGGACTACTCGAACTTCTGGACCTGCCTCCGGGATAGCTCATTCCTGACGGTCTCCATGCAGACCTCCACGGGCTATGGCTCGGCCAACTACGACCTCTGGCCGCAGATCGCCCGTGTGATGATGATGTTCCTGGCAGTCTCCGGCGCCTGCGCCGGTTCCACCGGCGGCGGCATCAAGATGGTGCGGATCCTGGTGATCGCCAAGGCCGCCATCAATGGCGTGCGGCGCTTCAGTCGGCCGCGGGCGATTCACGCCGTGCGCATCGATGGGCAGACCCTGGACGATGGCGTGGTGGCCTCGATCACCGGCTACTTCGCCCTGTGGGTGCTGGTCTTCATGGGCGGAACCCTGTTCCTGTCCTGCTTCTCGATCGGTGGCAAACCGGTGGACCTGGTCACCGCGGGAACCGCTGTGCTGGCGACGCTCAACAACATCGGGCCGGGCTTGGCCAAGGTTGGGCCCTTCATGAACTTCGCTGAGCTTCCGGCTCTAGCGAAGCTCGTCCTAACAGGCTTCATGATCCTGGGCCGGCTCGAGTTCTACGCCATGGTGGCGCTCTTCGTGCCGAGCTTCTGGCGCCGCTAGGAGCGTGTCGCACATAGCCAACTTCGCGAGCCACGCCAACTTCGCGAGCCACGCGCCCTAATCCGCGATGCTGCGTTGCACCAAACCCCAGGTAGCTACGGTTACGAGGGTCTTGGCGCGCCTTGCCTCGCGAAAAATGGCACATGCCTCGCAAACTCGGCTATGCGCGACACGCTCCTAGCGGCCTGCTAGGTCCGCGCTAGCGCGCTAGCGGGAAGCCTGCGCCCGTGGGCAGGACAAGCGGTACCAGGCTCAGGCCTTGGGGCTGAACGCCGATGGCGGTCAGGCTGTTCGCCTGGACGCCGACGCCCAAGTAGAGCCGTCCGTTAGGGGCGTAGGTCAGTTGCTCCGACTGCACGCTACCCAGGCCCGGGGCCAAGGGCGCTTGCGCCTGATTGCTCTGTAGATCAAAGCACAGCAGGAGGTGGGCGTCGTTCTCAACGATCACGCTCAAGGCGGCGCTTGTGCCGGAGGGGTGGCCACTGGCCGCGTTCATTTCTTCGGCACCGGGCACGGTGGCCAGCAGCACCGGGACTCCACCGGCGGCCAGGCTGGGCATGTGGTAGATGCTCATATCTGTGTTGGCCGAGGACTCCTCATCGGGTACGCCCGTGTAGAGCACTTCAGGGCCAGCGCTCCAGACTTCGGTGTCCTCATCCTGTCCATAGAGCAGACGTGTCAGGTTAGGCACGTTGGGGCCTGCGCTGACGCCATCGATGCGCACCACGTAGAGGTTTTCGGAATCGTCGGCATCCTCACCCAGCAGGAAGAAGCGCTTGGCCAGGGGATCCATCAGGATGTCGGAGAAGCGTAGGGTGCCCGGGTTCGTGAAGGGCGGGTCCACGTGGCCGTTGGTGCGCGTGACGTTGATGAAGCTGATGTTGGCGAGGTCAGCCACGTCTGCCATGTACATCTCGCCTTTGCCGATCATCTCTTCGGGGTCGAGCCCGCTGAGCTGCACGTCGCCTGCAAAGAAGCAGAAGATGTCCGGTGCGCTGAAGGCGAAGACGCCCACGTTGTCCACGTAGGCGGGGAAGACCGGGTCGACGGTCAGGTGCTCCGGGTCGCTCGGGAAGACGATGTCGGCGATGAAGAGTTCATCGGCAATGTCCTCTCCCGATGTGCGGAATCCCACGCGGTGATCGATGGGGGAGATGGCTACGAAGGGGCCCAGGGGGTGGTCGTAGCGGGGCAGGTCGTAGGCGTCGGGGGTGGCGGTGACGAGCACGACCGGGCCGGCGGCGTGGATGGCGATGTAACGCCCTTGGTCCTCTTCCGAGCGGGCCAGGATCACGAGCACCTGGCCGGAATTCGAGAGCACGCTCTCGGCTTCGGGCTCCTCTTCGGGCAGCAGAGGCAGGTCGACTTCAGAGGCGAGCCAGGTACTGGCCGGAGTCGCGCGCCAGATTTGAGAGCTGGCCAGGAAGAAGGCTGCGTGCTCGGAGACGCGCAAGCTATCGGCTTCGATGCTGAGCGGAGCGCTGCCTGCGGTTAGGTTGCGCGCCGCGTTCGGGCGGCGCAGGTCCAG
>JBLIOL010000137.1:0-13491 GCA_047639615.1 Planctomycetota bacterium
CAGGCGCCGACGGCAAAGTCGACAGCGTCAGCCTCAAGGACACCAAGACCGGTGAGATCACCAAGGTGCCTACGGACGGAATCTTCATCGCCATCGGCCACACCCCGAACAGCGGCATCTTCAAGGGCAAGCTCGACATGAACGAGAACGGCTACATCAACGTCACGCCGGGCCGCTCGTTCACTTCGGTGGAAGGCGTCTTCGCCTGCGGCGATGTGATGGACCACGTCTATCGCCAGGCCGTGACCGCGGCTGGCACAGGCTGCATGGCAGCGATCGACGCGGAGAAGTGGCTCGAGTCTCAGGAAGCACTCGAAGAGGCCAGCGCCTAAGCATGGCCACTACCCAGCACCGGTTGGCGGGACGCCATGTACTCGTCACCGGTGCTGGCACCGGCATTGGCCGCGCCATCGCTTTGCGTTTGGCTGAAGAGGGAGCTTCCCTCAGTCTCTTGGCCCGGGACGCGACGCGCTTGGCGCAAACCGCCGCCGACTGCGCGTCGGATGCTGTGCACGTGGCCTCCTGCGATATTCGCGACAAGGCTGCGCTGGACGCAGCCATGGCAGCGGCGGTCGCAGTCCATGGTCCGCTCTACGCCGCCATTGCCAACGCGGGCGTAGGGGGCGGCAATGAGCCCGGCCCCGAGGACCGCTTCGACGACCTGGTGTCCACCAATCTAAACGGCACCTACTACACCTTTCGCGCAGCCCAAGAGCACCTGATGGAAGGGCCCGGCCCGCGCCACTTAGTCTCTATCGCCTCGATCTTGGGGCGTATTGGCGTGCCCGGCTATTCGGGCTACTGCGCCTCCAAAGCTGGGCTCGGGGGCTTGGTGCGTTCATTAGCTGCGGAGCTTGGCCTGGCCAATGTGCAGGTCAACGCGATCTGCCCGGGCTGGGTGAACACTGCGATGGCCCACGAGGGCATCGACGGCATGGCACAGGGCATGGGGGTATCCGTCGATGAGGCCACCTCCATCGCCATGTCCGCCGTGCCCATGGGACGCATGAGCGAGCCCGAAGATGTGGCCGGCATGGTCGCTTGGTTGATCTCGCCCGATGCCCGCGGTGTGACGGGGCAATGCCTCGACATCAACGGCGGCGCGTTCATGCTGTAGTGGCAGAGCTTGCCACGAGGGCAGCTCTTGGTGGGCCTCGCTGCTTAGCGCGTGGCGCCGACGGCGGATCCAAGCATGGTCGCCATGATGGGCATAAATAGCATGCTTAGCGTGGTTCCCGTCATGCATCCAAGCAGGAGGGTCGAGGTGCCCAGGAAGACTCCGTAGAGAATTGACTCAGCCTGCGCGCGTTCGGCCGCGAGGCCGAGTAGTAGGCCGAGGACGATGGCGGCGAGAAAGGTGGAGATGCTGGGGATGGTGCCCGTGCCCCAGATCAGCAGCATCCAACCGGCTCCCTGGAGCATGGAGGAGCGGTCACGCTCCGCACTCGACTTGCGCATGCGCAGGATTTGCTGCTCATCCTGCACCAGGGCCTCGCGCTTTAGGTCCTGCACCTCGCTTGGAAGCTGCTGGAAGTGCTCATCAGCTTCTAGTGCACCACGCCGCAACTCCAGATTGGTTGGCTTGTCTTGCTTAAGGCCGAGTCCCATGGCCTGCTCCTCGGCCAGCAGGCCTGGCTGACCTAAGTGGAGCTCCCGAAAGGGCGCTCGGGGGGCTGCTGTCGGGAGCGCCGCTGCGGGCCGCTCAGTAGTGGGGCGGCGCTTCCGGATCCGAGCCGGGGGCCTGGGGGGCTTGGCTGTCCTGGCCGGAGGAGCCTGGGCCTGCACCACTAGCCATGTTGCCTACCTTCTTGCTCAGCTCCTCGATGGTGCCGCGCAGCTCGAGCACGACTCCGTCCAGGGCTTCGATGGTCTGCTCCTGGTAGGTGACCAGCTCTTCGAGGGAAGTCACGCGGGCTTCGAGGTTGGGTTGGGGCATGGTTGGTAAGTATGCGGCGGGTTTGGCTCGGGGGGAGGTTTGGGGGGACTCGCGGGAGCGCGCGGGCGGTCCGCGGGTGCCGGGGGTCTGTGCCTGCCAGCTCCCGTACTCTGCGCCGAGCCTCTACCCCCCCCTTGCCCTGAGGCAAGGGCGTGGCTCTAGATGTCCACTTCTTGGGCGTCTTCCGCGTGCTCCATGATGAAGCGGAAGCGAGCGGAGGGGTCGCGTCCCATGAGCTCGTTCATGACGCGATCGGTCTTGAGGCCGTCGGCGATTTCGACCCGTAGGATGCGCCGCACGGCGGGGTCGAGGGTCGTCTCCCAGAGGGTCTTGGGCATCATCTCGCCGAGACCCTTGAAGCGCGTGATCTGCGGTTGGGAGCGGCCATTGCCGTGCTCCTTGATGATGCGATCGCGGTCGACTTCGTCCTCGGCCCAGTAGGTCTCCTTGGCGATGTCGACCCGGTAGAGGGGCGTCACGGCGATGAAGAGCCGGCCGTCGGCGATCAGCTTGGGCAGATGCCGGTAGAAGAAGGTCAGCAGCAGGGTCGTGATGTGGTGACCATCGGAGTCTGCATCGGCCAGCAGGATGATGCGCTGGTAGCGCAGCCTGGAGAGGTCGAAGCTCGGGCCGATGCCGCAGCCCATGGCGGTGATCAGGTCCGAGAGCTCTTTGTTGTCGAGCACCTTCTTGAGGCCTGCGTCTTCGGTGTTGAGCACCTTACCGCGCAGGGGCAGGATGGCCTGGTGGATGCGGTCGCGGCCTTGCTTGGCACTGCCGCCTGCAGAGTCACCCTCGACGATGAAGAGCTCGGACTCGGCGCGGTCCTTGCCGGAGCAGTCGGAGAGTTTGCCCGGCAGGGTCAGGCGGTTGGTGGCGCTCTTGCGCGAGACCGAGGCCGAGGCGGCGCGGCTGGCGGCGCGTGCACGGCTGGCGGCGATGATGCGCGCTACGATGCCTTCGGCGATAGTGGTGTTGTTGTTGAGCCAACTCTCCAGGGCCGGACGCAAGGCTGCGTCCACGGCGGTCTGTACCTCGGGGTTGTTCAGGCGCTCTTTGGTCTGGCCCTGGAACTGTGGGTCGGCGATGAACACGGACAAGATCGCCAGCATGCCCTCGCGGATGTCCTCGGGACTGAGCTTGACGCCGCGCGGCACGAGCTTGTGGGTCTCCAGGTAGTTGCGCATGGCCTTGTTCAGGCCGGCGCGGAAACCGTTCTCGTGGGAGCCACCGGCGCTGGTGGTGATGCCGTTGACGTAGCTGCGAATGTGCTCGTCGGTGGATTCGGTCCACTGGAAGACGAGCTGGATGCGTACGTCGCCCTCTTTCGAGAGAGTGAAGGCCTCGTCGTGGATCGCTGTGGTCTTGCGCTCGGCGAGTACCTGCACGAGGTAGTCGGCGATGCCGTTCTCGTGGCGGAAGGACTTGCGCTTGCCGTTCACCTCGTCGATGAAGAGCACCTTGACGCCGCTGTGCAGGAAGCTGACCGTTTCCAGTCGTTCCAGCAAGGTCTCGGGGTTAAAGGTGGTGCGCGGGAAGATGGTCGGGTCGGGCGTGAAGGTGATCGACGTGCCCGTGCCGCGCACGCTGGCGTCCTTCGCGCGTAGCAGCTTGCTGGCGGGCTTGCCCGCAGCGAACTTCATCTTGTAGCGGTTGCCGTCGCGCTTGATGACGGCGACGAGCTCCTTGGAGAGGGCGTTGACCACGGAGGCGCCCACGCCGTGCAGGCCGCCGGAGGTCTTGTAGTTGCCGTCGCCGTCGTTTTGGAACTTGCCACCCGCGTGCAGTTCGGTCAGCACCAGCTCGAGACCGCTCTTGCCGGTCTTCTTGTTCTTGTCCACCGGGATTCCGCGACCGTTGTCCGACACGGTGATCGTATCGCCGCTGGCGTGCAGGGTCATGGTGATCTCCGTGGCGAAGCCGTTCATGGCCTCGTCGACGGAGTTGTCGAGGATCTCCCACGCTAGGTGGTGCAGGCCGCTGCTGCTCACGCCCCCGATGTACATGCCGGGACGCTTGCGCACGGCTTCCAGTCCCTGCAGGACGGTGAGCTGGTCGGCGTTGTAGGCCATAACTAGAGCGTGGGGGCTTCGATGGGTTCGGTGAGGATGCGCGCGATGCGGCCGTTCTTCTGGATCACTGTGCCGAGGCCGCCGCGCGCGGTGGTGCGGTACTTGGTCGTGGAGACGGTCTTCTTGGCGCCACGGTTGGTTTCAACATTGAGCAGGTCGCGATCGCCGAGGCTGGCCTTGAAGCCGAGCAGTTTGTCGTCGCTGGCGACCTTGATCAGGCGTACGCCCTTGCCGGCGCCGGAGATGTAGTTGACCTCGTCGGCGGGGCAGACGAGCGCGCGGCAGCGCATGCTGATGGCCAGGATCGTCTCTGAGCCGTGGATCTTCTGCACATCGACCACGCCGTGGCCCTTGGAGACGCGCGCGTACTTGCGGCCCGAGCGCGTGGATGGCTCCAAGAACTTGTCGAGGCCGAAGCGCATGCCAAAGCCGTCGCTGGTGGCGGCGATGGCGTGCACCATGGGGCTCGCGTCGGGGTCCTTCGGATCCTCGGCGATCGAGCCCTTGAGGGTGCGCTTGTCGAGGCTGATGACCGAGATGATGCGCTCGCCGTCCTTGAGCTTGAACATCTTCTGAATCGGCTCCCCGTGGCCTTTGGAGGCGGGGATGTCGAGGAAGCGAGCGGTGTAGACCGAGCCTAGGCTACTGAAGAAGGCCACGGTGCTCGCGGTTGAGCCGGCCACACAGGCGAGCACGCTATCGCCGTCGCGGATGCGCGACTTCATGGGCTCCTTGATCTCCTTCTGACGCTTGACCCAGCCATCGGCGGTGACGAGCACGTTGCAGTCCTCGGCGACGATGAAGTCTTCCTCGGAGTAGACCGTCTCTTCGCCAGGCGCTTCGATCAAGGTGCGGCGCTTGGCCTCCTTGGTCTTGCCGTGCAGCTCGAGCATCTCGATCAGTTCGTCGCGCACGATGCCCCAGCGGCCGGAGCCTGTGGTGTCCTGGTCGTCGTCGGCCAGCAGCTCGCGGATCTCGTCGGCGCGCGCCATGCGCTCCGCGAGCTCCTCGAGCACCAGGTTGATCTCAAGCTTGGCTAGGCGGTAGAGCTTGAGCTCGAGGATCGCTTCGGTTTGCTCGTCATCGAGGCCCTTGAAGCGCTTGCGGATCTTCTTGGCGGCGTCTTTCTTGCCGTCCGAGGCCCGGATGATCTTGATGATCTCGTCCAGGGCATCGAAGACCGTGGCGAAGCCTTCCAGGATGTGGATGCGCTTCAGCAGGCCGGCGAGTTCGTTCTCCAGCCGGCGCGTCACGACGCCCAGGCGGAAGTGTAGGAAGTGCCAGAGGATCTCTTTCAATCCCAAGCGCGCCGGCGAGCACACGGCCGGGTTCTCCGTGGGCACCAGGCAGGTCAGGTTGTAGCTGTAGTTGACCTGTAGGTTCGTGTGCTTGTACAGGTAGGCCAAGACCTTGGCCTGGTCCGCGTCGCGCTTGAGCACTAGCTCGATGCGCAGCTCCTCGGTGGACATGTCCTGCACGTCCAGCAGCAGGGCCATCTTGCGGTTGATCACCACGTCGGCAATCTGCTCGATCAGCGTGGCCTTGTTGACGCTGTACGGGATGCTGCTGACCACCAGGGTCTTGGTGCTGCGCGTCTTGAGCTTGCGCTCTTCCTTGACCGTGGCGCGGATCTTGATCCCGCCGCTGCCGGTCTTGTAGATCTCGCGCAGGGCTTCGCGTGAAGCGAGCACGTGGCCGCCCGTGGGGAAGTCGGGACCCTGGATGGCGTCGCCTGCCACCAGGCGGTATTCCTGGATCTCGGGCTCAGCAAGCAGCTTGAGAGTTGCGCGCAGCACCTCGCCCAGGTTGTGGGGCGGGATGTTGGTGGCCATGCCCACGGCGATGCCGGCGCCGCCGTTGACCAAGAGGTTCGGGATGCGCGCGGGCAGTACGACGGGCTCTTCCTGGGTGCCGTCGTAGTTGGGCCGGAAGGGCACGGTCTCGCGCTTGATGTCGTCCAGTAGCGACAGCGCGGTGGGGGCCAGGCGGCACTCGGTGTAACGGTAGGCAGCTGCCGAGTCGCCGTCGACGGAGCCGAAGTTGCCGTGACCATCCACCAAGCGGTGGCGCATGACCCAGGGCTGGGCCAGGCGCACCAGAGCGTCGTAGAGGGCCGAGTCCCCGTGCGGGTGGAAGTCACGCAGGGCTGAGCCCACCACACCGGCGCACTTGCGCGGCTTGGCGTCCGGCAGCATGCGCTCCCGGAACATGGTGTAGAGGATGCGCCGCTGCACGGGCTTGAGCCCGTCGCGCACATCCGGCAAGGCCCTGCTCGTGATGACCGAGAGGGAGTAGTTCAGGTAGCGAGATTGCGCTGCTTCATGCAGCGCCACTGCTACTTCACCGGTGGAGTCGTTCTCGTCGAACAGGCTCCCGGTGTCATTCGATCCTTTGCGGGCCAAGCGTCAGCCTCTCCGTGGCTAGCAGGAACGGGCGTAGCCTCGTTCCGGGGTGTGCGTGGCGTAAAGATAGAGCGGCGGCCGGGCCCAAACAACTGGAGCCTGCCGCCGATGAGTGGGATTCCCGATCCATCGCCAAACGCCGGACGAGGGAGCGGGTTCGTGTGGGGTCTAGGAGCCGATGGTCATCAAGAACTCGCCGTTGACCCGGGTCTTGCTCATCTTGTTGATCAGCATCTCCATGGCCTCGACGGGGTCCAACTCGTTGAGCACCTTGCGCAGCATCCAGACGCGCTCGATCTCTTCGGGGGTGAAGAGCAGCTCCTCCTTACGGGTGCCGGAGCGGTTGATATCGATGGCGGGGAAGATGCGGCGGTCCGACAGACGTCGGTCCAGGACGATTTCCATGTTGCCGGTGCCCTTGAACTCCTCGAAGACGACCTCGTCCATCTTGGAGCCGGTTTCGATCAGGGCCGTACCGAGGATCGTGAGCGAGCCACCGTCCTCGATGTTGCGCGCGGCGCCGAAGAAGCGCTTGGGGAACTGCAGGGCGGTGGCCTCGAGGCCACCGGAGAGCAGCTTGCCGTTGCTGGGGGCCTCGGTGTTGCAGGCGCGTGCGAGGCGCGTGATCGAGTCCAAAAGGATGATCACGTCCTCGCCGGCTTCCACCAGGCAGCGGGCCTTCTCGATGACCATGTCGGCCACCTGAATGTGGCGCGCGGCGGGCTCGTCGAAGGTGCTGGAGACGACCTCGACGTTGTCGCCCGTGATGGTGCGCGAGAAGTCGGTGACCTCCTCGGGGCGCTCGTCGACCAGCAGGATGATCAGCTTGGCGTCGGGCGTGTTGGTCACGACGCTGCGGGCCAGCATGTGCAGCAGCACGGTCTTACCCGTACGCGGCGGCGCGACGATCAGGCCGCGCTGGCCTTTGCCGAGCGGTGTGATCAGGTCGACGATGCGCATCTCGAGGGGATTTTCCTCGGTGCCTTCGAGGATCATGCGCTCGTCCGGGTAGACGGGCGTGAGCTCCTTGAAGGGCGCGCGCATCATGGCGTCCTCGGGCTCCATGCCGTCGATGTCGACGAGCTCGCCCAGGCACAGGTACTTCTCGCCTTCGGCGTTGGGGCGCAGGAAACCGGTCAGGGTCATGCCGCGCACAATGCCGAATTTCTCGATAATCGAGTGCGGTACGAAGACGTCCTCGGAGGCCGGAATCAGGTCCGCATGGGTGGTACGCAGGAAATAGTGGCCTTTGTCCCAGACGTCGACGACACCCTCCACGTGCACGGGGATGTGCGCGCGAATGCGGCGCTGGGTGATTTCCCAGATGGCGTCGCGGCGGGTGCGGCCGACGAAGTCGTCGACCTTTTCCTTCTCCGCGAGCTCGTGCATCTCGTTCACGTTGAGCGCCAATAGCTCCCCGTGCTGCATGGCCTTGGGCTTGGTCTTGCGCCGTGTCTTGGGCAGCTCGGCGACCAGCTCGGCAACAGCTTCCTCGTCCAGTTCGCGGGGTAGGGCCTCGTAGTCGATGTAGACCGTTTGGACCTTGCCCGCACGCTGGGTGGGGGTGTTGTAGCGCTTGCCCGGGTAGGGCTTCTTGTAGCGATTCTTCTTGTAAGCAGACATCGTCGCTGGGGGAGGGTAGAGACGCGTATGTGCGTCCCGGGGTGTCTTAGTGGCCGAGTTCGCGCAGGATCGCGTCGATCGCGTGGGCTAGTTCGGTCAGGCTGACCTCGCCGGCTATGACGAAATCGGCTCTGGATCGCTTTGTGTCGAGCGGGAGCTGGGCGGCTTCCCGGCGAGCCACCTCACCGGGCTCCCATCCACGTGAGGCCACGGCGCGACGGTCGCGCTCCGCATCGGAGACCTCGACGAACACGAGATGATCGCATTCGGCCATCAGGTGGTGCTGAGGGTCATTCTCCATAAGGAGAGGCACATCCAGCACGACCCGCGGGACGCCAGCCCTACGGGCCTGGTCCAGGTCGGCCAGGATCCTGGCACGAACACGGGGGTGGGTCCAGCTTTCGAGCCAAGTCCGCTCCACTGGTTCTCCGAAAATACGAGCCGCGAGGGCCACCCGATCCGGAATTCCTTGCTCATCCAGGGCCCCGGGTCCGTAGCGCTCGACCAAGGCGGCGCAGCCCTCGGTGGACTCCAAAACCTCTCGGGCGATGGCGTCGGCGGAAAGAATCCGACCTTTTTCGCCGGCCAGAAAGGCCGCCACAGTGGATTTTCCGGCGGCTACGCCCCCAAGGACTCCGAGGACCAAAGGGTGGCTGGGGGAGGGGTTAGGCATGGTTACGCATTGTACGGGCTGGAAATGGGAGATCGGGCCGCAGGGATCCCTGAAGGGGGGTAACTGGGGCAGCGCACCTGACTAGAAGGCCCCTCGGAGCCCTCCGGATTCTTGGGTCCCGACCTGATTGACCCCAGGTTAGGGCCGTGGCGGAACACAGCAAGGAAGCCCTTCTCGCTTGTCGCCGCAAGGCATGTCGGTTATCACTTCGCTAACGAGCCCTTCGGTGCTGCGCGAGCATCGCGTCCAAACCGACGGACTCCACTCCCCCCGACCATCTCAGCGACCTCCGCCCCCCGGCGAAGTGCCGCGTCCCCCCCTGCTTAGCCCCTTCCCGGGGTAATGGCCGCATGTTCGATCGTTCTGAACGAGGTGCCGCGCGCGTAAGCGCTGTCTGGCTGATCGTCCTCATCGTCCTTCTCTTCGCCGCCATGTTCTTCGGATACGTGGCCGCCGACGGTCAGGCTCGTGCCGAAGATCAAGCAGCTGCTCAGCTGGTGATCGCCGACAAGGCCGTTGCTGATCTGGAAGCTGTCCGCGGTGACACCCGTCTGGTCTCCGAGATTCTCGGCTTCTACGACACGGCTGACTTGGCCGCGACCACCGACTTGAACAGGGCCAATGAGAACTTGGCCACTCTCAAGCAAACCATTGGTCCGGAGGCTGATGACACCATCAAGACCTTCGAGGCTGCATGGCCGCTTGCGATCAAGCAGGTTTCCGCGCGCGACGAGACCATCCGCACCATGAAGGCTCAGGTCGAAGACCTGAAGACCCAAGTGACGGCTGCTCAAAGCGCTGGCCGCGACGCCGCTCAGGCTAAGGATGGAGAGATCTCCACCCTGACCCAGCAGCTTGGCGACGCCCAGTCCAACGCATCCGACGAGAAGAACGAGCTGGAGTCCACCGTGGCGCGTCTGCGCTCGGAGATCCAGCAGAAGGACGCTGATGCTCTTGCCCTGCGCAACACCATCGCTGCCAACGCTAACGTGGCTCAACTGGACGCTAGTGAGGCCCAGAGCCGCATGAGTCGTCTCACCGACCAGATGAAATTGATCCGCGAGCCGCAGGCTTTCGACGGCGAAGTGCTGTCGATCTCTGAGGAGCTCGAGCTGGTCTACATCGACAAGGGTGTGAAGGATCGCATCGTGCGCGGTATGCGCTTCCAGGTCATCGACGGCGATCCGCGCCTCGACCTGGTCCGCGGTGAGATTGAAGTCACCAAGGTCGGCGACGGCATGTCTGAAGCCCGTCTGGTCAGCCAGTCGGATCCCTTCCGTCCCCTCGTGGCCGGCGACATCATCACGAACCCCCTGTACGACGCCGAAGGCGAGCGCAACTGCATCCTTGCAGGTCGCTTCTCCGGCACGTTCAACAAGCGCGAGCTTGAGATCCTCCTTGCGGAGATCGGCATCGGCGTTCAGAGCCAGTTGGATCGTTCGACCACCTTCCTGATCGTTGGCGAGCCGCTCTACACCGACCCCGAGACCGGCGAAGCAGCCGAGGAGCCGATCCCGGTCTCCGACCTCGCCGTCTACAAAGAAGCCCAGGCACTGGGTGCGCAGATCGTCCACATCTCGGAGATCCGCCACTTCTTCCGCCGCTAGGTCGCTTTGACCGTAGCTCTTAGGAGCTACAGTACTGACCAGCCGACGGGCGGGGGGGCGCCGGGCCGCGCGCCCCCGCCCGTTCTCATTTCACTCCCATGTCCACGCAACTCGCAGTAGTGAGCCCCGAAGAAAACGTCGAGGACTCCCGCATGACCCTGGGCCAGCACCTCGCGGAGCTTCGCTCACGTCTGGTTCGTTCGGTGATCGCGGTCATGATCGCGTTCATCGCGATCTACTCCTATCGGGATGCGGCCTTCGAGATGGTGCAGGGGCCGCACGCCTGGGCCTCGGCCCAGCTCAACGGGGACACCATGGTCTTGCTGGAAGCGCAGCTAGCTGAGATGCAGGCGCTCAAGGCGGCGGGCGAGGCCTTGCCAGAGCGCGACGATTTCTTGGATCCGGCGGATCCCCTGACCTACTTCGTCGCTGGCTACCCTGAGATCAAACGGCTCAACAGCGAGTACAGGCGGCCGAGCAAGCTGCTCTTCCTGGGAGCGGACTCGGGCTTCTTCCCGCGCATGCGCGTGTGCTTCTGGCTAGCGCTGTTCTTGGCCGGTCCTTTCGTCCTCTGGGAGATGTGGGGCTTCATCGCCGCTGGCCTCTACCGTCATGAGCGCAAGGTCATCTACGGCATCTTCCCCTTCAGCTTGAGCCTCTTCGTGGGGGGCGTGATGTTCGGCTACCACCTGATGGTGCCCTACGCGCTCTATTTCCTCGGCTTGGACACGCTCGGCTCGCTCGCTCTCGAGACACAGACCGGGCTCGAGGAGTACCTCGGCTTCCTCAAGGCGCTGGCGTTGGCCCTCGGCTTCGTCTTCCAACTGCCCGTAATCATGATCGCACTCGCGCACATCGGCTTGGTCGAACCCAAGACCTTCGCCTCCTACCGCAAGCACACCATCATCGGTGCCTTGGTCCTCTCGGCCATTCTCACGCCGCCGGATCCGATCACCCAGATGATGATGGCTGGTCCGATCATCCTGCTCTACGAGCTGGGCATCCACCTCTCGAAGGTGGCCTATCGCAAGCAGAACCCGGGCGGTCCGCCCGGGGCACCCGCGTGAGCACCGGCCTGCCGCGCGCCCAAACCGTGGGCATCCTGGCCGTGGGGGATGAGCTCCTGGCCGGCGCCCATCCGGACCTGAATTCGCCCTACCTGGCCCGGCGCCTGGGCGAGTGGGGCCGTGAGGTGCTCGAGGTGCGCGCCGTGAGGGATGTGGAGGTTGATATCGCCAGGGCCGCCGCCGAGCTCCTGGAGCGCTACGGCCTGGTGCTTGTCACCGGCGGCCTGGGTCCCACGGAGGATGACGTCACACGCCATGGGGTGGCCCGTGCGCTGGACTTGCCCCTAATCGAGTCCATTGAGGCGTGGGAGCAAGTGCTGGCCTGGTACGCCCGCGCAGACCGCATACCGCCCGAGTCCAACCGACGCCAGGCCTTGACGCCTGAGGGCGCCAGCGTGGTGGCCAATCCGGCGGGCACGGCGCCGGGCTTCCGTGCCGAGCATTCGGGCAGCACTATCCTGGTCCTGCCCGGTCCCCCGCGCGAGGTCGAGGCCGTCTTCAACGCTGAGGTCGCGCCCTGGCTCGATGCCAATCCGGTCCAGACCGGCGCCACCGCCATCCGCAGGCTCTACCTGGCGGATCTCTCGGAGAGCATCTTCGCGGACAAGGTCAACCACTGGATGGCCCGCGACGCGAATCCCCTGCTGGGGGTCACGGTCAAGGGCGGCATCCTCTCCCTGCGCGTGCTAGCCCGGGCGGAGACCGAGGCCGAGGCCGAGTCCATGGCCCAGTCCCGCGCGGATGAGTTGGCCACGCTCTTCCCCGAGCACCTCTTCAGCCGGTGGTTCAATGACCCCGCTCGCGAACTGGCCCAGGAGCTCATCAGCCGCGACATCAGCGTCACCGCCGCCGAATCCTGCACAGCCGGCCGCGTGGCCTCCGCCCTCGGCTCCGTGCCCGGCATCAGCGCCGTCCTCTCCGAGTCCTTGGTTAGCTATTCCAACGCCATCAAGACCAAGCGACTGGGCGTCCCCGCGGAGCTACTCGAAACCCACGGCGCCGTGTCCGAGCCCGTGGTCCGCGCCATGGCCAAGGGCGCCGCCGAGCGCACAGGCGCGCGCCTCGCCATCGCCGTCAGCGGCATCGCCGGCCCGGGCGGCGGAACCGACGCCAAGCCCGTGGGCCTGGTCTGGTTCGCCACCTGCTTCGATGGAGAAGTCCACTCCGTCGAGCGCCGCTGGCCCCCCGTAGCCCGCGACCGCATCCAGATCTGGGCCACGCAGAAGGCCTTGTGCCTGGCGCTGGCCGCCGTGCGCTAGAAGGGAGCGGACGCTAGTGACCGACGGCGCCCGGCCGCAGGCCGGGTGCTGGCGATGGGAGGGTCGGGGTTGCTGGGGAGGGGCAGGGTTGTTTGCGGGTGCTGAGGCTCGGGCGCGCCGGAGCCGGCCTCTGGCCGGGGGGCGCAGCGAAGGCGAAGGGTGACGGGAGGGCGAGACTGCATATGTGCCGCTTTTCGCCACTTGCCCAATAGGTGCCGCCGCCGGCACTTATTGAGCATATTGATCGAGAATAGGTGGCGCATATTGGCTCCCCGTACGTTCTATAAGTATGGAAGCCATCACCTTGCCCCACCCGGAATTGGACCTGAATAGCTACGAGCCGCCGACCCAGGACGTGCTCGACTATCGGAAGAAGCAGGACGCCAAGTTCCGCACCAAGAGCGGGCGCGTACCGCACCAGGTACGGCCGACCGCGCTGTACTCGGACGGCGTCCTGATCACGTGGAAGTTGGTGGAGGGCATTCCGAGCTTGCGCACCAAGGCCATGCGGCACGTATTGGAGGAGTGCTTCCGCAAAGGCAAGGACCGGTTCGGCTTCCAGCTCATCAGCTACAGCATCATGAGCAACCACATACACGTGGTCGCCATCGTCGAGGACGACGAGGCCTTGAAGAAGGGCGCGCAGGGCCTCGGCATTCGCATAGGGAAGGCCATCAACAAGGGAGTGTCAGTATTTCTCTGATAGCCGCTCCGGGCGTGTGGTCCGGGATCGTTATCACGCCAAGCCCAAGTACGGCCTCTCCGCCATCAGGAGCGCCGTTGCGTACGTGCTCCAGAACGCGCGCAAGCACCAGGTAGACATCCGGAAGGGCGAGTGGGACATCTACTGCT
>JBLIOL010000138.1:0-13266 GCA_047639615.1 Planctomycetota bacterium
GAACCTTGGACCTGCTCAGCTTCCCGGCTAGCCCGTCCGTGGCGGTGGTGGCCGGCGATACCTGGAACTTCCAGTGCTGGCACCGCGACCAGAACCCCAACACTACCTCGAACTTCAGCGAGGGACGGAGCGTTCAGTTCTGCCCCTAGCAGGCCGCTTAAAGAACAGCGGCTTGTCGCTGTTTTTTAAGCGGGCTGCTAGTGGGGCAGGTCGAATAGGCGGCGTAGAGATGGGTCGAGGTCGAGCTCGGCGGCTTCGGCTGGCGTGAACCAGCGCAGTTCCTGGGACTCGTCGGAGCACACGAACTGCGCACCTTCGGGTGCGCGCGCTAGGTAGCGCACGTCTAGGTGCAGGTGCTCGGGCACCTGCTTGTGGGTGGGGATGCTGTGGATGTCCACGTCCACCGGATCGGGGGACATCCAGCTGGGAACGATGCCGGACTCTTCGATGGTCTCGCGCCAGGCAACCCCGTGCAGGTTGGCGTCGCCATCGCAGTGGCCGCCGAACTGCAGCCAGCGCTTGAGCTTGGCGTGCAGGGTGAGCAGGACGCGCTCGCCGGCGTGGTCCCAGAAAAGCGCCGAGGCGGTCAGGTGTCCTGGCAGACAAGTACGCAGGTGGGCGTCCTCTGGGTGCGCTTCGATGAAGGCTAGGATGCGCCGCTGGAAGCTGGCTTGTTCGTCGTCCCGAGGCTCGTATTCGTTCAACGTGCGGATGGCCGCATGCAGATCGGGGGTGGCCTCGAGACGACTCATGTTCTGCGCTAGCGCGCGAACTTGCGGTGCGTGCCGCCGGTGTTTTCGGCGTCGCCCTTGTGGTCCTTGTAGGACTGGTAGTCGCCGTAGTGGAAGGCGACGTTGCCGTCCTCTTCGAAGGCCAGGATGTGGGTGGCTACGCGGTCCAGGAAGTAACGGTCGTGGGTCACGATGATCATCGAACCGGGGTAGTGGCCGATGGCCTCCTCGAGCACCCGCAGGGTGTCGAGGTCCAGGTCGTTGGTCGGCTCGTCCATGATCACGACATTGGCCGGTTCACGCAGCATCTTGGCTAGGAGCACGCGGTTGCGCATACCACCGGAGCACTCTCCGAGCAGGCGTTGCTGGTCCTCGCCCTTGAAGTTGAAGCGCGCCACGTAGCCACGGGCATCGATGGTGCGTGCGCCGAAGGGCAGCACCTCGTTGCCGTCGGTGATGTTTTGGAAGACGCTGAGCTCGTCATCCAGCACCGTACGGGACTGCTCGATGAAGCTGATCTCGACCGTGGAGCCGATTTCGACCACGCCGGCGTCGGGCTCTTCGAGACCGAGGATCAAACGCAATAGGGTGGTCTTGCCGCGACCGTTGGCGCCGATCACGCCGAGCTTGGCCTGGGGCGGCAACTCGAAGTTGAGGCCTTCGAAGAGTACGCGGTCGCCGTAGCCCTTCTTCAGGTCGCGCACGTTGATGACCTTGTCGCCGAGGCGCGGCCCCGGGGGGATACGCAGCTCGATGGAGTCGGCCTGGTCCTCGGCCTTCTCGGATGCGAGTTCCTGGTAGCGGCGCAGGCGCGCCTTGGATTGCTTGGTACGCGCACCGGGTGTGCGGCGGATCCACTCGAGCTCACGCCCGAGGACCTTCTCGCGGGTCGCGTCCTGCTTCTTCTTGACGTCCAAGCGCTTCGACTTGGCTTCCAAGTAGGCGGTGTAGTTGCCCTCGTAGGGCACGGCCAGGCCGCGCTCGATCTCGAGCATCCAGCCGACGACGTTGTCCAGGAAGTAACGGTCGTGGGTGATCAGGATGACCAGGCCCTTGTACTCCTGCAGGTGGCGCTCGAGCCACAGGATCGACTCGGAGTCCAGGTGGTTGGTGGGCTCGTCCAGGAGCAGCATGTCCGGGTGCTCGAGCAGCAGCTTGCAAAGACCCACGCGGCGCTTCTCGCCACCGGAGAGGGTCTCCACATCGCGGTCGCCGGGCGGCACAAGCAGGGCGTGCATGGCCTGCTCCAAGTGCTGGTCTAGGTTCCAGATGTCCTTGGTGTCCATCTCGTGTTGGAGGTGGTCGAACTCGTTGGAGAGCTTCTCCAGTGCGGCGCCCTCTGCCTCGCCCATGATGGTCATCACCTCGTAGTAGCGCGCCTCGATCGCGCGCAGGTGATCGACGGCCACATCGATGTTGCCTTGGACGTCCTTGGTGGGATCCAGGGGCGGCTCCTGGGACAGGTAACCCACGGTGACGTCACCGTTGGCCTTGGCAATGCCCTCGAACTCCTTGTCTTCACCCGCGAGGATGCGCAACAGGGTGCTCTTGCCGGCGCCGTTGGCACCGATCAGGCCGATTTTAGCGGTTTCCAGGAACGAAAGAGTGATGCCCTTAAGGACTTCACGCAGGTCGTAGAACTTGTGCAGGTCTTGGACCTGATAGACGATTTTCTCGGACATAGCGGGCGGAGAGGATATCCGCCCGCGGGGCCGGAGCCAAGCCCCGCTCGGGCTCTGGATCCCCAAGAAAGGTGGCACTGGCCCCCAGACGGTCCAATCGGCCGCTATTCTGCTCGCTCACCAACCTGCGGCGAGCCCGCACGAGACGAATATTCCATGACTACCACCATCGACTTCCTCGAGGAGCTGGGCATCACCGGCACAGCCTCAGGCGCCTACGCCGGCACCTGGCTCGAGACCACCGGCGAGCTGCTGGATACGTACAACCCCAGCACCGGTGAGGTCATCGGCCAGGTACGCCTGGCCACCGCCGCCGAGTATGACCAGGTGGTGGAGGCGGCCCGCGAGGCCTTCCTGCGCTGGCGCGCCGTGCCTGGCCCCCTGCGCGGCGACATCGTTCGCCGTTGCGGTGAAGCCATGCGCACGCACAAGGACGCCCTCGGCAAGCTGATCGCTCTGGAGATGGGCAAGATCGCCCAGGAGGGTTGGGGTGAGGTGCAAGAGGCCATCGATATCGCCGACTTTGCCGTAGGCCTTTCGCGTCAGTGTTACGGCTTGACCATGCCGTCCGAGCGTCAGGACCACGCCATGCGTGAGACTTGGCACCCGCTCGGCGTCGTGGGTGTGCTCTCCGCTTTCAACTTCCCGATGGCCGTCTGGGCGTGGAACTCCATGCTGGCTTGGGTCTGCGGTGATGCCACCGTGTGGAAACCCAGCCCCAAGACGCCCCTGTGCGCCATCGGTATCACCAATGTGATCCGTCCCGTGCTCGAGGCCGAGGGCTTCGGCGCTTTGGCTTCCCTAGTGATTGGCTCCAACGAAGACGTGGCCATCAAGATGGTGGAGGACACGCGCCTGCCGCTGATCTCCTTCACCGGATCCACGGCCGTGGGCAAACTCGTTGCCGCCAAAGTGGGCGGACGTTTCGCGAAGGGCATCTTTGAGTGCGGTGGCAACAACGGCCTCGTGGTGATGGAGGATGCAGACCTGGAAATGGTGTTGCCCGCCACGCTCTTCGGCGCCGTCGGTACCGCCGGTCAGCGCTGCACGTCCACCCGTCGCCTGCTGGTGCACGTGGATGTGATCGACGAGGTCGAGGAGCGTTTGGTGCGTGCTTACAAGGACATCAAGATCGGCGATTCGCTTGACCCCAGCACGCTTTGCGGTCCGCTCATCGACGAGCAAGCTGTGCAGGCTTTCGAGGCTGCGCTGGTAGCTGTTCAGGCGGAAGGCGGCAAGCTGCTCTGCGGCGGTGGTCGCGCCGCAATGAGCGGCGCTCAAGCCGGCGGTAACTTTGTAGTTCCGGCGATCGTGCGCGCATCCAATGCCATGCAGACCGTGCAGAACGAGACCTTTGCCCCGATCCTGTACGTGATCCCGATCGAGGACATGGACGACGCCATCGCCCAGCACAATGGCGTGCCCCAAGGCTTGTCCTCGGCCATCTTCACTCGCGACGTGCGTCGCGCCGAGCGCTTCATGTCGGCCATCGGTTCCGACTGCGGCATCGCCAACGTCAACATCGGCACCTCCGGCGCCGAAATCGGCGGCGCCTTCGGCGGCGAGAAGGACACCGGCGGCGGCCGCGAGTCTGGCTCGGATGCTTGGAAGGGCTACATGCGTCGCCAGACCGCCACGGTCAACTGGTCCGACGACCTGCCCTTGGCGCAGGGCATCAAGTTCGGCTAGGCGCCGGCTTACGCTGCCTCCCTTGCTCGCTGCGCGGGCGGGGGAGGCGGGCTACTTAGCTACGCAGGGCAGCCAGGGTTCGCTTGCCATCGGCGAAGGAATCGACCGGGCAACCGAGAGCCTGCAACTGCGTCAGCCATAGGCAGGACAGGGGGCCGCCCTTGGGCGTGCGCAGATGCTGACCCGTTCGTACGCTGCCGCCGGCTCGACCGGCCACCACGATCGGTAGGTCGCGCATCCCGTGGCCGACACTGATCTCGCTGCTGTAGGTCACGAGGCTGTGGTGCAGCAGGCTCTTGCCATCGGCTTCTTTGATCGTCCGCAGTCGCCCGAGGAAGCGCCCGAAAGCGCTCAGGCACAACTGGTCGCGTTGGTCCGCGAGTTTGTGGTTGCTGTCGCCGCGGTTGTGATTGAGAGCGTGCCCATGGGAGGAGAAGCCGATCTCCTGCAGGATTCCTTCGCTGGCTTGTCGGTAGGTCAAGACACGGGTCGAATCCATCTGCATGGCGAGGGCCATCAGGTGGTACATCACGTCCAATTCCGCGCTGGATCCCGGCTTGTAGGCGGGCTTTGGAATGGAGGCCGGCCTAGCCGGGTAGGGTTTGCGCACCCACTCCTTTTCCTTGACCAGTTGGAGTTCGACCTCGCGGATGGAGTGCAGGTACTGATCGAGCCGCTCGCGATCCTCCGACGTGAGCTGGCGGCCCACCTTGCGCAACTGGTCCACGAGGGAGTCGAGCATGCTGCGCTTGCGCTTAAGCTCGTAGATGCGCTGCTCGACCTTGGTTTTGCCGTCGCCGAAGAGGCGTTCGAAGAGCAGGATGGGCTTGGTGATGGCCGGGATAGGATTACCCCGGGCGGTCCAGGAGAGGGACAAGCCTGGACCCCAGCCACCGCTGCCTTGGCTGCAGGATTTTGGGCTCGAGAGGCACAGGGAGCTGAAGCGCGTGGGCTGGCCCAGGTGCTTGGCGGCGATCTGGTCGCAGGAAATGCTATTGCTCAGCTGGCTTCCTGGGGTGCCATAGATGTCGCCGCCGGTCAGGAGGGTGGTGGTCCCGTAATGCGGATTCGAGGCGTGCCGGCTAGCCAGGTCGCGGACGATGCTGATGTCGTCGGCGTAGTCATTCAGGAGGTCGAGACTGGGGCTGAGTTGAGCCGTTTGCTCGGCGGAGTCTTCGGGATACCAGTGAGGCGACACGCCGAAGCTAAAGCCGAGCCAGACACCTCGCTTGGGCACGCTGCGAGCCAGTGCCTCGCCACCGAGGGACTCGAGCAGCGGTAGGGCGAGCAGGGCCGAGCTGCCATGCAAGAAGGCGCGACGGCTGGGCGGGCGCTGGGGGAGCAAGGTACTCATGGCTACTTGGTCCTGAACACTTGGCTGGAGAGGAAGGCCACAAGGTAGGACCTGGTACCCAGGTCTTGCTCGAGCGTCGTGCGTACTAGGGAATCTAGGAAGGGCTTGTCCATGAAGCTCACAGAGCGTCCCAGGCCGTACTGGATCAGCGCCTTGCTAAGGCCCCTGACAAGCGCTTCCTGCTTCTCGGCCAGCAGCGCCCGCAGCTCGCGGTAATCAGCGAATGGCTGCGCGCCTTGGTCGAGAGCGCCGGATGCGTCGATCGGCACGGAGATCGGCTTTGGCACGCGCCGTAGGGTCGAGTTGCCGCGTTTGTTCGGGGTTGCCATGAGCTCCAAGCGTTCGCGTTCGCGCCAGCGACCCAGGGGCCCGAAGTTCTCCAGCCCCATGCCGATTGCGTCCATCTCCTGGTGACAGGATGCGCAGGCGGGATTGTTGCGATGGAGCTCGATGACGGCGCGCGTTCCGAGAATGCCATCGGGGCTAAAGGCTGGTACGTTCGGCGGGGGAGCTGCTGGCGGCGCATCCAAGAGCTTGCGCAGGACCCACGCGCCACGGTGGACCGGCATGCTGCGGCGGCCGTCGCCATCCATGGTCAGCACGATAATCTGGCTCAGGAGTCCGCCGCGCACGGAGTCCTGCGGGAGCTGAACAGCTTGGAAGCCTGGTTGCTGTGCGGGCTCGAGTCCGTAGAAGGAGGCTAGCAAGGGGTCCACTACGGCGAAGTCCGAGCTCATCAGGTTCGAGAGCGCGAGATCGTGCTTCACCAGGTGCTCGAAGAATGCGGAGGGCTCCTGGCTGATGGAGGTGAGCATGGCCGCGTCTAATTCCATGGGCGGCTTGAACCAGTCGATCTCCCTGAGCTCCAACCACTGCTCGACGAAATTTTCGTAGAAGGTTGCCGCACGGGGCGAGTCGAGCATGCGGGCTATCTGCTCGGCTAGTTGTGCAGGTGCGCTTAAGCGTCCCGCCCGCGCCAGCTCCATGAGCTCAGCGTCCGGCTGCGTGCTCCAAAGGAAGAATGATAGGCGTGATGCTAGCTCCAGGTCGCTGATCGGAGAGCGTTGATCGGAGCCGGCTTCCATCAGATACAGGAAGGGCGGCGAGGCGAGCACTAAGGACAGGGCGTCCTTCACGGAGCTTTCGAAGGCATAGCCCTCTTGCAGGCCGAGGCCATACAAATCCAAGGCGCCATCGAGCAGGGGCTGCCCCGGCTCAGCTCCGCGCAAGGCCCGGCGGGCGAAGCGCTCGACGATCTGACGCACGTAAGGCTCGTGGCCTGGGCCGCTCTCGCGCAGGCCGTCAAAGAAAACAAGGCCATGGGCGTCGGGCTGCGACTCGTCATCGGGCAGGGGCCCAATCACTTCGTACCAGTCGAGCCACAGGCCGGTCTTCCAAAAGCGTAGGGCTTGGTTCGGCTTCGGGGAGCCGTCGGGGCGGAGCTTGAGCTTCGTGGGGTCACGCTCGTGAACTTGGCGGCAGTACAGGGCAAAGAGATCGGGCTGATCCTGGTCCAAGGTGAAGGGGATCTCGATCACCTCCGGTGCCGTGATGTCCGCCCGCACACGGCCCAGGTAGCCCCGTTGGTTGGGCGGTGCTGAATTGCCCAGCTGCCGAACCTGCTCCGCGCGCAGCCGCGGGAGCAGCTTCAGGTAGTTGCCGCCCGCAGGCGGGGTACCCACATTCGCTACCCGGGCCCGAAGAAGGTAGCGACCGCGCGGAAGGTCTTGGCCTTGGAAGGTGGGCGGGCGCCCGGCCCGGGGTTCGAAGAGCAGAACCCCTTCGCCCAGGCCCGGGGTCCTCGCCAGGTGCTCGGCGATGTTCAGATGCTGGGCCCAGGGGATGCGCTCGGCACTTGGTAGTCGGGCGATGTCCTTTGGGGAAAGCCCCTCGAACTGGGAGCCTCCGGCGCCGATCAGGGCCTTGTACTTCGCGATGGTCGCGTCGTTCTGTTCGCGGCTGAGCACGCGCGGACGCTCGCGGTGCACCACCGCGGGAGGCTGCTCCTTGGGTGCGAGTTGCTCGAGTGCCGCGCGCCCTAACTCAGCGAAGGCCTGCACATGAAAGGGCGAGACGGTCAGGGCTGTGCCGACCGTGTCGAAGCCATTTACCCGATCGTCCTGGGGGAGTCGATCAAGATCGACTTGGACCCCGAGGAGGTCGTGGATCACATTGGAGTACTCGCGTCGGTTCAGACGCCTGGCGATCACCCGGCCGCCGGAATCGCCAAAGCGTTGGCGCGCGTCCACCAGGGTCTTCGTGAGGGAGCGGATCAGATCCGATTGTTCCTGCAGGGAAGGCGGATTCGGAACCGTACTTGGGGGCATTTCGCTCGAGTTCAGAATGTCCAACACATCCTGCCAGTGCTGAGCTTGGCCGGGCGTGTTTACCCCGTAGCCGTGCTCATCGAGTTGCATGCCGCCCTTCTGAGTCTCCGCTCCATGACAGCCCAGGCAGTTGGCCTTGAGCAGTTCACGTGCGTCCGTACCCAGCTCTATGGCGGCGGGGATCGGAGCATCCTGCCCGTGGACACCGTTGGCACCTTGCAGGGCGATGATGCAGACAAGCGCAAATAGCCAGCCTTGGGTGGGGCCAACCCGGCGAGAACGGGAGGTCATGTGGACTTGTGGGAGCGAACGAGCGTGCGAGCCGGGGTGCGAGTACATCCCCGAGTACTTGGGAGCGCCAGCATAGCAGGATCCTGAGCTCTAGGAGACCGCCCGGCCTAAGGGCTCAAAGGAGGACCATGGCCACCAAAAGAAACCGGGGCCGGCCCTGCGTTGCGCAGGTCCGACCCCGGTCTTCCAATCCAAAGGAAGGACTACAGAACTCGTAGGACTACGGTGTGTCCTCGCCGAGCAGTTGGCACAGGGCCACTAGCGCAGCGGAGTTGTTCAGGTTGTTTAGGCCCTTGTTGTCGAGCCGGGACCATAGGTTTCCGCCACCCATCATCTCGGCCGCGCGGAACATGAAAATCGGGTCCGGATCTAGCTCAAAGGCGTAGGCGAAACTCGAGTAGTAAGCGGTCGTGTTGGTACCGTTTGAGTGCAGGCTTGAAGGCACGTTTAGGCAGTACTCCCCCTGGGAGGAGTCCGATGATCCCGTTGCGGAGTAGAACCAGGGCGCTCCAAAGGAAGAGTTCCAGAAGGGCCCTTCGATGGTGGAGCGCACGGAGGCCACCAGTTGTTCCTGGAGGCGCACGCTGCGCGCAGGTTCCACACTGGCGAAGACCGTGGTGTCCAAGGAGCGCAACATGTTCTCGATGAAGGACTCCTCCATGGCCTGACGGGTCATGTGAGCCCCGTTCCAGTACTTGTTGATGTGCATGGCCATGATGTTGCCGGTGCAGGTGGATTGCCCATCCTGGATCACATCCGAAACTTGGCGCATCCAGGGCAGCACGAGAGCGCGATGCTCAAGCGTGCCCGTGGCATAGGCGGAAAGGGCCGCATCCATGCCCCAGGCCTGGCCGCGGCCGAAGCCCACGCCCTGTCCCGGGTAGGTGTCCAAGTGGTCTTGGAGCTTGCGCAGACCCGTAGGCTGCGTGTGGCCGTAGGCAGAGTTGTTGTACTCGTGGAAGCCTAGGCGGAAGCCCTCGCCGGCTGCTTTGAGCAGGTCCATGGAGAGTGCGTCGCCGCCGAGCCAGGTGAGCGTCTTCAAGTTGCGCGTGTGGCGAATGAAGTGCTGGTGGTCGATCGGATCGTAGTCCAACAGGGTGGTGGAGTAGGGCGCGGCCAGGCCTTGGTTCTGGACCATGACCTCCTGGAACAGTGGCGCATTGGCGAACCCGAAGGGGTCGTTGCTCATGTTGATCTTGCCGTTGAACCAGATGTCCGCATACGGGGCGCCGAAGCCCTCGGTCACGAGCACATCCTCCACGCTGGTGTATTCACCATCTAGGTCATAGAGGGCGTCGGTCTGGCGATCTACATAGCAGCGCATCATCAGTTGCGATTGACGGTAGCCGGCGTTCGATGCCGTGGCCGCGATCTCCATGCCTGCGAAGACATCGATTTCATCGCCGCCGGTCATGCCCCCATAGTCGGAGCCCCAGGGGTGCGCCCAGCCCAGGCGCGGTGTCTCCATGGGATAGCCGCCGGCGCTGCCGCTGGTGACCTGCTGCTCGCTCTGGGCGAACTCCTGCTCGAGCTGGCCTCGCACTTCATCGATGCCGATGAATTCCAGGTTCGGTAGCGTGTGGTTTTGCGGGTAGTAGCGCGCGGTGTTCTCGTTCCACCAGGACCAGTTTTCGCCGCCGGAGGGCGTGTTGCCTTCCTTGCAGAAGGCCTGGAAGCCAGAGTGCACCATCTCCATGGCGCGCTCCTCCACCGAGGGTTGGAAGATCACCAGCCGGCGCACGAATTGCCCGAGCTGGGGCAGAATGTGCAGGGTTCCATCCCCGCGGGCGCGGATGACCTTAGCCATGGCCCATTCGCCTTGAACGCTGGTGTTACCGCTGGCAGGTGTGTCCAGGTTGTAGCCCACACGCCAGCCGCTCGGCAGGCGCAGGACAAGGTCCTGGAAGTACAGATTGCCCAAGGCATCATCATTGGATGTGCTCTGGTCGAGGCCGTCCATGCCGTTGTGCACGTGCAGGTCCAAGGACAGGAAGCGCTCACCGCGCCAAGCGGTGAGGTAGGTGTGCACACCCATCATGTGGGGCAGGGTTCCATGGGAGCCCTCGACCACCTGGTCGGGTAGCAGCACCTCGTGGGTACGCATGGTGCGCGCCACGTGTCCGTCGATGAGCCTGGTGGAGCCGTCGTTGTCAGCACGCACACCGCGCAGTAGGTCCGCGGAGTACGGGTTGCCATAGGCATCCTTGGTCATGAGCATCAGGCTTCCGGGCGCCTTGATGAAGTTGCGCACCGAGTTGTTCAGCTCGATTTCGTGGGTGCTGTGTTGGTTGCGTCCCACTTCAAAGCGAATCATGTCGCCGGGATCAGAGTTCCCCGGTCGGCGTACGTGAGCCAGAATGCGCACCACGTCCGCGCCGTCTGCGGGGTCGGGGTAGCGGCTGACAATCTCTACCTGAGTCGCGGCTGCGCGATCACCATTGGCGCGCACGGATAGCGGCTCGGTCATAGCCCCATCGGTCAATGTGCCGCGCGGCACGGGCAGGGTGGCTGAGAGAATAAAGTCCCTGGCCTCCGGAGCCTCCATGACCAGTGTGGCGACCACGTCCTCCGCGCCGACGCTGCCGTCGTCTACGCCTAAGTAGCCGGATCCGCCGCCGTCCGGGTCATAGGGCACTCCACCTCCGCCCGAGCCCCCTGAGCAGGCGCTCAGGCAGGCGACGAGGCCGAGGCCTACTAGCAGTCTGCCCATGGGCAGTGCTTCAATTGGAGCCACCACGGGCTCACGACAAACTTCCGCAGGCTTCTCAGCCTGCGTACAACTCGATAGATACATCTAATCCCCTCACGAAATGGGTCTCTCTCGAGACCCGGTCCTTGCTTGGCCCACTCTTCGGCGGACAGGAAGTTGCATCTGGAGGGATAGACGCGGTTTCTTGCAAGAACCTGCGTGGAAGGGTCAGAAGCTGGGAGAGAGCTCCTCTAGGAGAGCCATCAGGCCAGCCTTTGCCTCGATATCGATGTCCGGGTGGCCGCTCAGGAAGTCCCCGAACAGGTCGCCATCATTCACCATCATGGACGCCTTGTGCAGGTAGATGGGGTCGCGCGAGAGGCGGTAGGCGTAGGCGAAGGAGTTCCAGTAGCGCGTGCGGTCGACGTCACTGGAGTGGGATCCATTGGGGACATTGAAGCAGTAGTCGGGCGTGTCGTCCAAGTCGTGCGTGCCGGCGACGGCGGTAACCCAAGGCCCGGGGGTGCTGTTGCTCCAGAAGGGGGCATGGATGGAAGACTCGACGGAATGCAGCAGCATGCGGTCTAGGCGTTCAGCGATGCCGACGTTCTTACCGCGATACACGCTCTCCGTGATGCTGCGCAGGGTCTGGTCCAAGAACCCGACCTCGCGCGATTGGCGCACCTTGTAGAGGTTCCACTCGGGCTTGTAGATGTACTGCGCCATGATGTTGCCCGTGCAGTCGGACTGCCCGCGCTCGACCATGTTCACGATGCCTCGAATCCAGGGCTCGATGTCGGCGCGTTCCGCGTTGCTGCCCACGGCGAAGGCCGCCACGGCCGTGTCGATGCCCCAGGCTTCCGCGCGTCCGACGCCGAGGCCTTGACCCGGGTAGGCAGCCACGTGCTCCTTGTCGAGCAGCTGGCCGGAGGCTTGCTTGAAGCCCCAGGCGCCGTTGGGGAAGAGGTGGTAGCTCGAGCGGTAGTGTTCGAAGGTCGCCTGCAGGATCTCCTTGGAGAGTGCATCGTTACCCAGCCAAGTCAGGACCTTGAAGGTACGCGTGAAGCGAATCAGATGCTGGGCATCGATTGGACTCCAGCTCGCGAGTTCGTCCTGATAGACCGGCCGAAGGCCCATGCTGTTGACCGCGTTGGTCTGGAAGCTGGGCGCGTTGCTAAAGCCAAACCAATCCGGAGTCACGGAGGGACGCAGGTAGAAGGTGCCGGGCAGATAGGGGGCGCCGAAGCCCTCCTTGATCAGCAGGTCGTCCAGCCTGGTGGGATGACCGTTCAGGGCATAGAGCGCACAAGGTTGGCGATCCAAGTAGGACTTGGAGATGGCCTGCATCAGTTGGTAGCCGCGGTTGGACGCGGAGACCGCCGTGCGCACGCCGTCGAAGAGGTTGATCTCGTCGCCGCCGGTCATGCCACCGTAGGAGGAGCCCCAGGGGTGGGCCCAGCCGAGGGCTTCGGACGTGAAAGGGTAGGAGCCGTTGTTACCGGTTTTGAATTGGGTTTTGACCTGCTCCAGGCTCGTGCGCAGGTCCATCGCCATGCCCGCAACGTCGTGATTGGAGAGGCTGGGTAGGCGGCTACGCTGGGGGAAGTAGCGCGGGGTCTGCTCGTTCCACCAGGACCAGAGCTTCTCACCAGAGGGCGCGCGACCGGAGCGGCAGAAGGCTAGGTTGTGCTCGGAGAGCGTCTCTTTGGCTCGTGCGAGCGTTCCGGTGTAGGCCAAGACGATGCGTCGCACGAACTGCCCCTGGCGCGGAATCCAGTGCAGCTTGCCGCCGGGGTTGCTCTGCACCAGATGGCGAATGGAGTTGTTTGATCCGTCCACCTGGTCCGCAAGGAAGGGGCTGCCGAAGGCGCTCAGAATGTGCCAGCCGGCGGGTACCTTCAGTGTCAGGCGCTTGAAGTACAGGTCGTCGAGAACGTCGTCGTCGTGGTCGTTGGGACGGCCGCCGTCGAGTCCGTTGTGCACCACTAGGTCGAGGCTCATGAAGCGCTCGTTGTCATAGGTGGTGATGTAGGTCTTGATGCCCATCAGGTGCGGCAGAGTCGCCGTGGCGCCACCGTGCGCGTCCTCGGGTACGAGCACCTCGTGTCCGCCCAGCTGGCGCATGTGGGAGCCATCCCTAAAGGACTTTGCCACACCCGCGCGGACGCTGCGCAAGAGGTCCGCCGAGTAGGCGTTGCCGAATACATCCCAAGAGCGCATCTCGATCTTGTTGGGCGAGGCGAGTAGGTCGCTGATCTCCTCGCGCAATCCCAGGGGCTGCGCGGCGTGAGGATGACGCACCACCGAGAAGGTGAGACGTTGACCTTCATGCGTTCCAGTGGGGCGCGTCACGCGTGCGATGACCTCCACAACGTCGGCGCCGTGCTGGTTCTTTGGGTAGCGCGTGACGATCTCCACTTGCGTCGGCAGCAGGGTGCCATCGGAGTCGACGATGGCCAAGGGGACCGTGGGGTAGGTGGAGAGCACCTCTCCGGGCGGCACC
>JBLIOL010000139.1:0-13246 GCA_047639615.1 Planctomycetota bacterium
AGGAGCCGTGGTGGGCGTAGAACTTGGGGGCGGGGAAAAGGTGATTGGTGCAGGCGCGATTGGGGCACCGAGGCGGTTGGAACATGGCTCTGAGGGGCGGCCCCAGGGGTTGGAAGGGGACCGCTACTTAGAGACCTGTACAAATCGCAGGGGTTTCACCCGCCAAGCAGGATTCTCCGAGGTGCGGAGCACAGCAAAGCTATACAGATCACAAAGGTACCCCTAGAGCGCGAGCACGCAGGTCCGGCACGGAACTCGAGGACCACCTCCCCTACGCCGACAGTGCTCCGCGAAGCCGGAGCCATTCCTTCTTCTCTGGTCCATAGCCTCCAGCGGATCCAGTGAATTGGATCCAGCTCACGACTAGGTAGTCGATCACCGCCAGGACCTCTGCTTTGGTTGATGCAGGTTTTGAAAGGCGACCTTCCCAAGCATGCGAATTCCCTCTCGACCGATTCCCTTGATGGCGGCCACGCAATCCTTCGTTTGGCGCACCTGCGTGGCCTACGCGAGAGCTTGGATAGCAAGACCGAACGCTTCGATGAGGTGCGCCAACAGCTCAAGGCCAAAGCACGCAGCGCGCAAGAGGAAGCCATGCAGGCGATCGACACTCTGCACAAGCGGGACACCAGCCAGGCACTTGAGTACCTCAGCAGTAGTCGCAAGGAATTGCTTGAGCGAGCGGACCAGGGTATCGGGATCGAGCTGACTGCGGCTCTGGCTGCCCTACGCGTAGACCTCGAGAATGTGCTTCCGGCCGAGCGTGTGGCGGCTATCGATCCAGCGATTCTTGAGCTGGTTACCTCGTTCCGTTCTGGCCTGATCACTGACGCCGGGCTATCGGAGGACAAGTTGCAGCGCCCAATGGCCCAGGGACTGGAGCGCGCAGGGCATGCCTTCCAGGAGCGCATAGAGCAGCGAGTGCGACGCCCTTGGCAATTTGTTACACGCGGCCTTCCACGCCAGGCGGAGCGCCTCGGCGGACAGCATGATGAACGCGTGGCTTGGGTCGTAGAGACCCTTGCGGGCATTCGCGAGGAAGTTCGCGAGCGCATCGATTGTGTTATCCAGCGCGCGAGCGATGACTTTGACAAGCAACTCCGCAAGCGCCTGCGCAATCTGGACGTACCCGCTCCGGGTAAGAGCGCGGCTGCGCTCGAGGACCTCACACAGCAACTGGGCGCCTGGACCGAGCGCTTCGTTCGCGGTAGCAGCGGGGCCATCTCGACCTACGAGGATCGGCTGTCTATGCGGCACAAGGTGTTGGTTCCGACACTGCGCAACGAACTGGAGCACTCCGAAGTTGCAGGCCCAAACCTAGCCGTGGCACTCAAGGCCGTACTTGCTGGTCAGGCGCAGAGGAAGCTCAACTTCGATGAGACCTGGCGCACCAAGGAACGTGTGCTCTAGCTCCTCGAGCTGCTCAGTACAGACTCCCGGCAGACCGTCGACCTAGCCAGTGACGAAATGCGCAGCGGAACTCGGGGAGTCACCCGCGCCTTCGAGGTTGAGAGCGTTGTTTCCGAGGAAACCTGAAATGACTTACGCACCACCCTCAAGTCACTTCATAGGGAAGCTGTCTCGGATTGCTGGAAGCTCGACGGCCCCCACCTAGACGGCCGTTTCCCCCGCAAGCTGTCACCCGCCGAACTGAAGGATAGGGTCAGTTCGTATGCCACCCTCCCTGAACCTCGGCAGACGCTGGCTCTCGCCGACCGTAGCGCCCCCCTAAACCCTCGATGGCGTGCCTAGGCTGAGCATCTCCCGTTCCCCTTTTTCACCGTCCCTCGAGGGATCAGTTTACGGACAGTATCGTAAATCTACCCCAGTACAGAGCAACCGCCCTGAACCGCAGGTACAGTCACGCTTCTTTTAGATTGCCCGCGAGTGAGCCGCGGTAGCGGCCACAGCCGGTCCGACTCAGTACAGTCCTAACGAGCCCCCCCATGGATAACGCGACACTCATGAAGCTCCTGGCCATTGGCCTCTACGTGGCAATCCTCCTGGGGATCGGCGTCGCTGCGTCCCGGAAGGTCACCGACATCCGTGACTACTTCGCTTCGGGCAAGCGGCTTGGCTTCTTCAACGTAGCCTTCAGTGCGAGGGCGACCGGCGAGAGCGCATGGCTCCTGCTTGGCCTGACCGGGATGGGCTACGCGGTTGGCGTGAAAGCCTTCTGGGTTGTGCTCGGCGAGATGATCGGCGTCGGGGGAGCGTGGCTATTCATGGCGCACCGCTTCAAACGCCTGACCGATCGCTACGACTCCATCACCGTGCCCGACTATCTCGAGTCGCGACTGCGCGATTCGGGCCACGGCTTGCGATTGATCGCCGCTGGAGCGCTGATCGTGTTCGTGCCTATCTACGCAGGAGCTCAGGTCTTCGCCACCGGCAACGCCTTCCACGACTTCTTCGGCTGGAACCACTATCTGGGTGCCGCCGCGGGGTTCGCTGTCGTGATGCTCTACATCACACAGGGCGGGTTCACCGCGGTCGTCTGGTCCGACGTTTTCCAGGGCTCGCTGATGGTGATTGGCCTCGTCGCGCTACCGATCGTGGCGTTGAATTTCGGAGGTGGACTCGAGGCGATAACGAATGGCCTCCGGGCAATCGATCCCGATCTCCTCACCTGGCACGGACCCGGCAAGGGAGATCCTGGAAGCGGCGGCTGGAGCTTCGCGACAATCACCTCGATTCTCGGACTCGCAGCGATCGGCATCGGGTTCTGGGGGTCGCCCCAGGTGTTCGTGCGCTACATCTCGATGAAGAACACGGGCCAGATTCTGCCCGGGACGATCACGGCGCTCATCTGGACGCTCCTGGCTGACTCCGGGGCGGTCCTTGTCGGGATCTTCGGGCGCGCGATCTACACGCCCGCAGTGCTCGACAACAGCGCCGCCAACGTAATCAGCTACTCGGCCGCGGACATCGAACGCGTCAGCGAGAACGTCTTGCCCTTCATGTCGCTCGACCTACTGCCGGCGTTCCTCGCCGGAGGCTTCATCGCCATGGTGTTGAGCGCGATTATGTCGACGATCGATTCCCTTCTCGTTGTCGCGTCCAGCGCCGGCGTGCGGGACTACTGGCAGAAGACCCGAAACCCGAACATGAGCGACAAGCGTTTGATAGCGCTCTCCCGACGGGTGACACTGGGGCTTTCGCTTGTCTCCTTCGGAGTGGGTATCGGAATCATGCTCTACGACAAGGACAATGGCGTCTTTTGGGCAATCATGTTCGGGTGGTCCGGCATTGCGGCGACGTTCTGCCCGACGATGATCCTCAGTCTCTACTGGTCCGGCCTGACTGCGCGGGGCGCAAAATGCGCCATGATTGCCGGCTTCCTGGCGGTGCCTTTCTTCAAGTTCGCCGCGCCGGTGCTTCTCAGTTCCATCGGCCTTGATTATTGGGTCGCACGCCTTGCTGATCTCGATGTACTTCTGCCTTCGTTCGTCATCGGGTTCCTAGTAGCCATCATCGTCAGCGCGATGGACAAAGAGGGCCGCGCACGACTAGCCGGAATCGAGGAGGAGTTGCAAGCCGCGCGCTCGTAGGCCGCGCGCGCGTCGGTGGCTAGTGGTCCTGGGGGGGCTTGATGTCGCATCCTCTGGAGTGGCCGGAGCCTCCCGTTGATAAACCAAGTATCGAAATGAATCGAACTCCGACGACTCGGCGCAACCCACCCACACACGGACCCTCGCCCGCGCCGATGATTCGGGCCTAATCATCCAGACGAAGCTCGACGTCGGGCGGCGTACCATGAGACCGATGAGGAGATCGCTGCTGCCATGCCGCTCGTGGAAGCCCTCTTCGCCGCTGCGGGTCCCGGTGCACGCATGGAGGATCTCGAGCTACTGAACTTTGAGTACGAAGGCGGAACCTATCGCATTGGGGCGCGGTGATTTGCAGCCCGCAGGGTGCTGGTGGAATACGGCGGCGTCTTCAGCACCCACGGGCGGGAGATACCTTATCGCCTCACCCTCGAGGCGATCTTGCCACCGGAAGCTCCTGGTCTGGGCATCCTCGATCTGCGCTGGCATCCAAGAGGCAGAGAGGAAGCTCGCTGGCTGGGCGGCGGAGAATCACGGCGCCGGATAGTCGTGCTGGGAGCAAAGCCAGCGCACGCAATACGCTGACCCTAGCAGGCCGCTTAAAAAACAGCGGCCCAGCGATTGGTTGCCACGGATCGTCTGGCAAGGCGACAGGTCCCCCCCCATAGTGGTGGCTATTGGGGGGTTCTGGCAACGCAGCCAGGCGCTGCGTGGGAGCCGAGCGACAAGTCGCTGTTTTTTAAGCGGGCTGCTAGAGGTGCAGAGGGAGTCAGCGCACGAGTGAGGTGCGTGTGAGGTCGAGAACCAGGGGCCCTCACTTAGAGCAAGGTCAATGGTAGGGCCGCTTGCTGGAGAGTCAGCGTGTGAGCAGTTCGCTTCGATTTGGACCAAGGGGCTGCCCGAGGTGACTCCAGACTGTCCCAAAGCCTGGTAGCCCCTCCTTATCCCTAGAGAAGGGAACCTCGTGGAGGACTTCGGTACCCACCCTCCAGTATCCTCACCGCATCAAAAGAGAGCGACGCGGACAGGCCGGAATACCAGGCCTGTAAGGAATCGGCCCCAACGGCTATTCACGACTCCTCATGCCTCCCCGGCCTGGTCACGCAATCGCACCTTGTATATCTAATCTGCCACCTATGTCCGGCCCCCGCCTCACTAGCGAGATCGCTCGCCGTCGCACCTTTGCGATCATCTCACACCCCGACGCGGGCAAGACCACGCTGACGGAGAAGCTGCTGCTCTACTCCGGTGTTCTGCAGACGGCCGGCCTAGTGAAGAACCGCAAGGGCAGGCTCGCCACATCCGACTGGATGGGCATGGAGCAGGCGCGTGGCATCTCGATTACGTCGTCCGCGATGCAGTTTCAGTATCAAGGCCACGTGATCAACGTGCTCGACACCCCCGGCCACGAGGACTTCAGCGAAGACACCTTCCGGACGCTCACCGCCGCGGACTCGGCGATCATGGTTCTCGACGCTGGTAAGGGCGTCGAAGCGCAGACCCGCAAGCTGTTCGAGGTCTGTCGCTTGCGCGGGATTCCGATCCTGACATTTATCAACAAGCTCGACCTGAACGGCCGCGACCCGCTCGATCTTATGACCGAGATCGAGGAGGCGCTGGGCATCCAGGCGTCGGCGATCAACTGGCCTATCGGTTCCGGGCGTGACTTCCGCGGCGTCGTCGACCGGCGCTCGCGCGAACTGCAGTTGTTCGAGAAGTCCGCAGCGGGCGGCGCACGACGCTCTGAACTCGAACGCATCCCAATCGACTCGCCACTGGCCAACGAGCGTCTGGGATCCGAAGTCGCCACGATTGTTCGAGAGGAGCTAGAGCTGCTCGAAGTCGCTGGCAACGAGCTCGACATGGAACGCTTCCTAGCGGGCCAGGTTACGCCTGTCTTCTTCGGTTCTGCGTTGACGAATTTCGGCCTGGAGCCCTTCTTCGACGCCTTCGTCGAGTTGGCGCCAAGCCCCTCGGGGCGCCTCGTCGATTCCGACGACGGAACAGAGGCCCTGCTCGACGAAGAGGCGCCGTTCAGCGCGTTCATCTTCAAGATCCAGGCCAATATGGATCCCCGGCACCGCGACTCCGTGTCCTTCATGCGCATTTGCTCGGGAGCCTACACCCCCGACATGCAGGTCTATCACGAACGCCTCGGCAAGAAGATCCGTCTGGCTCGACCGCAGAGCATCATCGCCAAGGAGCGCCACACGATCGATGAGGCCTTCGCCGGTGACGTCGTCGGTCTCGTCGGAAAGGGCCTGTACCAGATCGGCGATACGCTTTCGCTCGAGGGCGGATTCAAGCACAAGCCACTGCCGCTCTTCCAGCCCGAGATCTTCGCGCGCATCGCACCGAAGAGCACCTCGGACCGCAAGCGTTTCGACAAGGGCATGAAGAACCTGATCACGGAAGGCGCGGTCCAGCAGGTCTGGCCGGAGAACGGGCCCAGGGACCCCATGGTCGGTGCCGTGGGCCAGCTGCAGTTCGAGTCGCTCCAGTACCGCCTTCAGGACGAGTACGGTGTCGAGACGCTCTTAACGCGCTTGCCCTATGACTGCAGTGCTTGGCTCGATGCGAATGAAGCCACCTTCAAGGCCCCCATCAACTCGCTGCTTGCCCGTGACGACAGAGGCCGACGGGTCGTGCTCTTCAAGAGCCAGCTCGACAAGCGCTTGGCTGCCCAGCAGAACCCCGAGCACAAGCTGCTCAACTACGCCTAGCGAGGCGCGGCGGCTGGTGCGTCCTGCATCGACCACGCTAGCAGCCCGCTTAAGAAACAGCGACTTGTCGCTCGGCTCCCACGAAGCGCCTGGCTGCGTTGCCAGAACCCCCAAATAGCCACCACTATGGGGGGATCTGCCGCCTTGCCAGACGATCCGTGGAAACCAATCGCTAGGCCGCTGTTTTATAAGCGGCCAGCTAGGGCCGCAGAGAAGCGTGTCTACTCATGCTTCTGGCCGATCCTGCCGACAAGACCGGGGAGAGCCTCTCCCACGAAGCCATGGACTACCTCATCTGCACCACCCCTCGCTCTGGTAGCAACTTGCTTTGCTCCTTCCTGATGGGCACGAAAGAGGCGGGCGAGCCTCGGGAGTACCTGTGCCCCCACCAGATCGCCGAGCACGGCCCCAAGACATCTTCTGGCCTGAGTACGATCGAGGGCGACCCCAGCCACTACCAGCAGTACTACGACGGCATCCGGAAGGCCTATACCTCGGGCGGCCGCTTCGGCAGCAAAGTACACCTGCACCAGCTTCTGTGGGCGGAGGAACGTGGTTTCGACCTAGCTGCGAACATGCCCCAACGCTTTGTCCACCTAACCCGCGCCGACGTACTTGGACAGGCCATCTCCTTCGCCCGGGCCTCCCAGACAGGAGTGTGGTCTTCGAGCAATGTCGATCTCCGCCAGCCGACCTTCGATGCCTACGCAATCACGTCGGCCATCCGCTTCATGAAGCAACAGGACGGGGAGTGGGAGAAGCTCTTTAAGGCGGCCGGCATCGAGCCCTATCGGATGGCGTACGAAACACTTGTCGCTGACATGCACGGTGAGCTCACTGGGCTCTTCAAGTTCCTCGGTATCGAGCGTGACAGCGCGCAGATCGCGAGCATCGTAGAGAGCTCAACCGGTGTCCACCGCAAGCAAGGCGACGGCATCAGCCAAGAGTGGCGCGAGCAATACCGCGATCTGCTCCGCGAGCGGGCCGAAGCCCGAGCAAGCGCTACGGCCTGATCGAACCCGCGCGACATACGCGGTAGAGAGCCAATCGTTCCGCGCCTGGAGCAAGCTCGAATGCCTCTGATCCTCAGGTTGCACAGGCCCCGTGGAACGCCTACGGGCGTCGAGCCGATGGTGAGCTGCAGGAACCAGGGCTGCGTCCCCTTGTACGCCAAGGGCCCTCTTCCAAGCCGCAATTGCGCAAGCCGCGCTAACTCAGTGCCTCGAAGACTGAATTTCGAGAAGAGAGTCCGAATGAACACAAAGGCAGCTTTGTATAGGGTAAATGCGGGGTGTAGTGCCAGGGCCATCGGGTTGCCGGTGCCTCCGCTGCAATCGCCAGCCCCTTACCCATCACCGCCATGTCCTACTCTCTCATCTTCGTCTCCATCATCGGCCTCGCCTTCTTGCTCGTCATCGGCCTGGTCATCGCAGGGCTCTCCGGCAGTGGCAAGCAGGATTGACCCAGGCTCCTCACTGAGCTGCCCTCGGAGAGCTTCTACCACGCGCGCTTCATGGCCGGCCCCCTACCGCCAAGCGTGTTGAAATTGGATATCGAGAAAGGGGTCGCGTCGCCCTAGGGATGCGCTGATTCGTCGCGAACATGCAAGCAAACGAGCGAGCACAAGGCCCCATGGGCCAGGCCGGTCCCACAGGGTGAGAGCTGCGGTGGTTGCGTTTTCGGCGACCCTTCGATCAGAGAGATTGGGCATCTAACCACCTGGATAGCACAGGCTCAGCCAAGCCCCTAGGCCGCGTCTACAGCCAGCGCGCCAATGTCCAACCACCGGCTTCAACGCGCACCTGCTGGGTTTGGCGTCTGTCGTCCGGATCGAGGCCATCAATGCCGACCTCGGTTATTACCAAGACCACCTAAGTCGATCAAGAAGCGCAGCGGACCACGGGGAAGGGCAACTTCGAAGCGGCCAGCTGCGGTGCTCTTCCCTCGGCTCCAGAGTAGTGAGCCCCGGCCAGCTTGAGCAACAACCAGGCTGCGCGCCCAGGTCAGTGGTTCCCCCCCGCGCATGACTTCGACCGTGGACTTCGCGGTACTCACCTCTAGCAGGCCGCTTAAAAAACAGCGGCCCAGCGATTGGTTTCCACGGATCGTCTGGCAAGGCGACAGGTCCCCCCCATAGTGGTGGCTATTTGGAGGTTCTGGCAACGCAGCCAGGCGCTTCGTGGGAGCCGAGCGACAAGTCGCTGTTTTTTAAGCGGGCTGCTAGATCCAGCAAGACCGGTTCGCCGGATCGCAACTCCACGTGACCGACGAGTTCGCCGGCGCGTGTGCTCTCTACTGGAACACGTATGCCGCTCCGCTATTATACGTTGCCTCATCTGCCTGGTTCCCGTCAATGCCCGTTGCGCTGCTATCCTCAAATGCCGCTCCAACCACGAGCGTGTCAGCCGATAGTGCCACCGAGCGCCCAAACCAATCGCCCGCGCCGGTGTTCGATGCCTTGATGTACGCCTCTTGGCTCCATGTTCCTTGGCTATCGCGTCCGAAGACATACACCGCTCCACTACTCATCGTTGCCATATCGTCCGCCTCGTCCCCGCCGACGCCCGTTGCGCTACTGTCCTCAAGGCGAGCCCCGACCACGAGCGTGTTGCCCGAGAGGGCAACTGATGAGCCGAAGGAATCTGACGCATTCGTGTTCGAGGCCTTGATGTACGCCTCTTGGCTCCATGTTCCTTGGCTATCGCGTCCGAAGACATACACCGCTCCACTACCCGGTGCCGAATTGTCCGGCTCGTTACCGCCGATGCCAGTTGCGAAGCTGTCCTCACCATCCGCCCCGACCGCAAGGGTGTCACCCGAAAGTGCCACTGAGATGCCGAACAGATCAGAACTGCCCGTGTTCGAGGCCTTGATATACGCTTCTTGGCTCCATGCTCCTGAGCTATCACGACTGAATACGAACACCGCTCCACTATTCGTTGCATTATTGTCCGCATCGTCCCCGCCGACGCCCGTTGCGCTGCTGTCCTCAAGAAGCGCCCCGACCGCAAGCGTGTCACCCGAAATGGCCACTGCAAAGCCAAACCAATCTGATTCCTCGGTGTTCGAGGCTTTGGCATAAACATCCTGCGCGAAGCTAGCGCTATTGTCGCGTACGTAGACCAGCGAGTAGATCAGGACATTCGTGCCATCTTCGGCAGTGACAACGATATCGATGCTGTTGACTCCCTCTGCGAGCGAGACTCGGGCCGTCGCTCCTGAGGCCAGACTCTCACCGGCGACAGCGACCGTCGCGCCGGCATCCGCCACCATCGGGGTGAGCTCCAGTGATGTCCCCAGAAAGGTAGAGGTCACGACGTACTCCGTCTGCGCGGGATCGAATTCTAGGAGACCATGCGAGACCTCAATATTGGTTAGCTCCGCGTTGCTACTACGATTCCCAAAGGTCTCGACCATGTCTGGGCAGCCCGTCGTGAAGAACAGGACCAAGCAAGCCATGCTGATTTGCAGCGCTCGATGGAGAGTGGAAGCACGGAAAGAGTAGGGAGCACGTAGTTGGGTCATATTCTTGCGTTGTGGATCCAAAGGCCGAGGCTAGCCAGAGCCGGCCAAAGTACCACAGCTCACGCGAGTCGGGCCCCATCAGCTTCACCCAAGGTCGCTGAATCACCCTATCGATTGGTTCGGCCCCGACGATTCTGTCACTCGCATTGAAATGGCTCCTTAGCGTGTCTGCATTGCGTCGGGGAAGCAAGCTGGACGTTCAACTGCAGAGGAAGCGGCCCGAAGGATCCAGGGCTAGCAGCCCGCTGCTCTGGCCATCCCACGCTCACTTGATCAGCTCAACATCAAGGCGCGCTTCACCATCCAGGCGGATTGTGCGCGCCTCGAGCACCTGGCGCAGTCCCTGAGTTACGCGCACCTGCCACTGGCCAGCGACGAGGGGATCGGTCCTTACGTCTTCACCTGGCTCCAGCACTCCGGCTTGGCGTATTTCGCCGTGTATGAACAGCTCATAGGGCAATCCAACCCTGCGTGTCGACGGTACGATCAGCAAGCTCGCAGAGTCGCCTGGTGGCTTGCTGAGCTCTACCAAGACATGCCCCTCAGCGGGTTTGATCGCACGCTCGAATCTTCGCCCGGTTCCAGGCACGGTTACAAGCAGCCTCTGCCAAGCGGAAGATTGCTTCGCGACATTCAAAGCAAAAGCCCCCGACGCGTCGCTCACGGTTTGGGCGACCATCGGGCTCATGAGTGGCAGTAGCTCTAGCTGTTCGAAGTCCTCCTCCAATCCGAGATAGACTCTCGTCGCGAGCGAGGGATCGGCGGTAGAGAGTTCGACAATGGCGCCCTCTAGCGCGACACCGGCATCCATGACCGTGCCCTTGAGAGGACCTGCAGGCACGAACGACAGATCCACTGTGCCCATCGAATCATGTGCAAGCTGGACTCGACGAGCTCCGCCGTGCAAGCGAGCCCCCGCCCGGTCCGCATGAACGATGACCCGTCCCGCTGGCAGGCCGGTGATCTCGAGTTGCTCCCCCCGAAATTCGAAGGGTGCGATGTGAGGCCAGGGCTTATGACGCTTCCCCGTATCGCCGTCAGGCACAATCCATACTTTGGTTGATACGGAGTCACTGGCTCCGCTCGTGGAAAGTAACAGCCGAGCTTCGGGATCGAGCCGCACATCCAAATCAGCCAGTGGACCAACCGATCCCGCATGTACATTCACCAGCCGGCGTTCTCTCGCGAATCCGACGGCCTGCACTTCCAGAATCACGCCCCCACCGGCGACATCGGTCACAAGAAAGCGTCCGCTCGGTTCGGATCGTGCAGATCGGCCGTCTAGGTGAACGATCGCTCCTCCTATCGGTCTTCCGTTTGCGTCGGCGACAATCCCCGCTACATCTGCGCCGTTACCGAAGGCAACATGCAGGTGCGTTTTCTTCTCTGCATGCAGATGGACCTCGCGGCGAGCCATCACCTGACCTGAGCGGCGCAACTCCACCCATGCTAGCCCCGGGTAAAGGCCCACGAATTCAAACCGCCCAGCCGAATCTGCTGATGTTGTGCGACCTTGATTCGGTCCGGCGACCAAATGAACCTCGCCCGATAGCGGGCCGCCCCGCGGTCCAGAAAGCTGTCCACTCAGCCGGGCGTCCCGACCAGAATCCAAGGCAGGCTCATGCCGAATGCGATCAAGGTGCGCAGCCCGTACGAGTTCCAGCCGGATCGCTAGCGGCAGAACCGGTAGGTCGTGAACACCGCGGGTCGCTAGCGCCCTCCGGGAATGTCGACCAGTAGCTGGATCATGAGTGTCGTGCCCTACTCGCACAGGCGAGTCGGCACTAGCTTGTCCAACTAGCCCATCGTCGCTCAATTCTAGATCGCTAAGATTCGACCCTGCTGGGGACAAGCACAAGAAGAAGCAGGCCAAGACGAGCAAGCCTGCGGCTCCCATCACAACGATGAGCCAGGTGGAGTCCGAACGCTTTCCTTCTGGGTCAATGAGCATGGAGGTGGTTGGGTACCCCGGCTGAAGTCAGAGCCAAGGTCCCGGCGACTCGCGCGTTCCTAGTTGAACACGTATGCCGCTCCGCTGGTGTTGGCCGAATCATCCGCCTGGTCACCATCAATGCCTGTTGCGTTGCTATCCTCAAGGAAAGCCCCGATTACTACCGTGCCCCCTGAGATCGCTACTGCATAGCCAAATTGATCGCCAGCGCCCGTGTTCGAGGCCTTGACGTAGGCTCCTTGGCTCCACGAGCCGATGTCGTCTCGCCTGAACATATAGGCCGCACCACTACTTGATGCTGAGTTGTCTTCCTCATCCTGGTGGAGCCCCGTTGCGCTGCTATCCTCAAGGAAAGCCCCTACCACGAGCCAGTCCCCTGAGATAGCCACCGCTGAACCGAACAGATCCGCCTCGCCCGCGCTCGAGGCTTTGATGTACGCCTCTTGGCTCCATGTACCAGGGCTACTACGTCTGAACGCGTACACAGCGCCGCTCTCTCCAGATGTATTGCTCAGCTCATCCCCGTCGATCCCACTCGCGTTACTGTCCTCTGTATAGGCCCCGACAGCCAGCGTGTCGCCCGCGAGTGCAACTGAGTAGCCGAAGGCGTCACCCTCATCCGTGTTGGAGGCTTTGATGTAGGCCTCCTGACTCCACAGCCCTTGGCTATCCTGGATAAACGTATACACCGCTCCGCTTTCCATTGAAGTGTTGAGCGCACCGTTGCCGTCGACCCCCGATGCATCGCTGTCTTCATTGGGTGCCCCACCCGCAAGGGTGTCGCCCGAAAGAGCCACCGACCAGCCGAAAAGGTCTTCATTGTCTGTGTTGAAAGCCTTGGTGTACGCGTCTTGACTCCACGCCCCTAGGCTGTCACGCACGTAGAGATACACCGCTCCACTATTCATCGAAGAGTCGTCTGCATCGTTTCCATCGACGCCCTCGGCATCGCTATCCTCAAAAGGAGCTCCGACCGCTAGCTTGTCACCGGAGAGTGCCACCGATCGGCCAAACTTATCACCGGTGTCCGGATTCGAGGCCTTGATGTAGGCCTCTTGACTCCACATACCACTGCCATCTCGTCTGAATACGTACACGGCACCGCTGGAAAGAGCCGAATCATCAGCTTCGATTCCGTTGATGCCGGAAGAGGCACTGTCTTCTTCAGGTGCCCCGACAGCGAGAGAGTTCCCGGAGAGCGCAATCGCGAATCCGAATTCATCTCCCACAGCGGTGTTCGAGGCCTTGATGTAAGCCTCTTGAACCCACGTACCGACACTGTCGCGCCTAAATACGTATACAGCTCCGCTCGCCACTGCTAAGTCGTTCACTTCGTCGCCGTTGACACCGGTTGCATCGCTTTTCTCCCACCGGGAGCCAACGGCGACGGTGTCACCTGAGACTGCCACCGAGTAGCCATAGAAATCACCCTCACCCGTATTCGAGGCCTTGGCATAGATGTCCTGAGCGAAGCTAGCACTATCATCCCGAACGTACAC
>JBLIOL010000140.1:0-13222 GCA_047639615.1 Planctomycetota bacterium
CGGCCGGCCCCCCCCCCCCCACGACTCCCATACCGCCGCGGCCGATCTCTTCGATCAGCTCGTAGTCGTCGGGGAGCGTCGGCTTAGGCAAGGGGCGCGGAGCGGCGGGTTTGGCCCATTCGTTGAAGCCGAGGCCCTCGAGGGCCGTGAGCGCTTGCTCCACATCGGACGACTGCAGGCCGAAGCGTAGAGCCCAAGCTGCGGGATCGATGGACTCGCCAGCCGCGCGCGCGGCGCGCAGCTCTTCGCCGAGCTCAAAGAGCAGCTCGTCGCGGTCGCCGGCGGAGCTGGGATCAACCATGGCTCTTGTCCTCGCCCATGGCGCGACCCAACGAAGCCAAGGCGCGGCCCAAGCGGCGGCGTACGGCGGAAGCGGAGGCGCCCACGCGCTCGGCGATGTCCTCGACGCTGAGTTCTTGGAAGTGGCGCAGGAGCGCGACCTCGCGCTCCTCTTGATCCAGTTGTTCGATGGCCTCGCTGAGCCGTTGCCCGCGTTCCCCGCGCACGGCGGCGGTTAGCGGGCCGGTGGCCGAATGCTTGGCGCGATCGAGCAAGACGCTGGCCGCTTGGCGCTGGCCCGGAGGCGTGCGCTTTAGCCGCCCGCCACGGCGCGCCAGGTCGGCCATGCGATTCTCCGCTAGCCGGCAGAGCCAGGCGGCGAATGCGCCAGTGCCCGCGGCATCGAAACGTTGGAAGCCTTCAAGCGCCGCCACCCAGGTTTCCTGGAGCACATCCATGGGATCCAGCTCGCGGCCAAGTTTGGCGCCCAACCGCAAGCGAATGAAGAGCAGCACGCGCTCGGCCGCTTGCTCAAAGAGCTGCTCCGCAGCTTGCATATCCCCAGCCTGGGCGCGGTCGAGCAGGGCCCGGGTGGGCTCGTTGACGGGGGAGGGGTGATCCATGGCAGGGGTGGAAGCGTCGGCGGGGCGTCGGCCCGCCGCACATTCCTGGCAATTCTTGCCGAGCCCAGGATACGCCCTAGTAGCGCAGTTCGAGGCTTGCCAGGGCCGTGCCGTCCACGCGCGAGCCGGTCGCCACGAAAATGCGACCGTGCTGGTCGTGCATCAGGGTCGGGGCGCCCTCTTTCGCTTCTGGGTGGCGCGCGAAGTTGCCGCCGAGGGCCTCGAACAATCCAGGGGTGGTGTTCGAGTGGCCGGCGATGGCGGCGACCGAGCCAGCGGGGAGCTCGAGGATAGCTTGGACCTGCTCCATCGGATCGCGCGCGGAGACGACCTCGACCTTTAGGCCGAGGCTCTTGGCCAAGGGCGCGAGGGTGGCGGCGGTGCGCTTGTACTCGCTGGAGAAGAGGTGGGTGACGCCGGCGGCCGCGAAGAGCTTGCCGAGGGATTCGGCGCGCTCCTGGCCGGCCTCGGAGAGCTCCGGGTCGCGGGTGGTGTTGGTGTCGGCGGCGGTCTCGGCGTGCCGCACGAGGATCACGGTGGAGGCGACTTTGGGAGCGGCGGGCTCCTGGACGAGGGCGCCGCTGGCGATGGCCAGGGGGGTCAGGGGGGCCAGGGGGGCCAGGGCGAGGAAGGAGCGGCGGTCGGTGCGCATGGGATCAGGGTTGCGAGCGTTGGATGAACCGGTGGTGGAGATGCAGGCTAAAGTCGGCGCGCCCAAACGCGCAACCAAGCACACCATGATCCGACGACTCTTACTCGCGAGCTTCCTTCTTACGGCCTGCACGGCCACTATCCCGACCGCCCGACTGACCCTGGTGGAGACCGTGCCCGTGGGGACCGACCTGGGTATGGGGGAGTTGCCGAGCACCGCTGACGTGTGGGTGGAGATGCTAGAGGGTGCTGACACGAGCGCTGACCTGTCGCACTTCTACGCCAGCGACGAGGGCGAGAGTTTGCTGGGTCCGGTGGTGGCCGCGCTCGAGGCCGCTGCCGCGCGCGGTGTGGCGGTGCGCTTTCTGTGTGATGAGCGCTTCTATGGGATCTACCCGGAACTGCTCGATCGTTTTTCTGCGACGCCTGGCATGCAGATGCGGCGCATCGATCTGGGCAAGCTCACACGCGGGGTGCAGCACGCCAAGTACATGATCATGGACGGCGAGGACTCCTTCCTCGGCAGTCCAAACTTCGACTGGCGCTCGCTCGAGCACATTCAGGAGCTCGGCCTGCGCGTGCGCAGCGCGGAATTGGCTGGGGCCTTGACCGATGTGTTCGAGATCGACTGGGCCATCGCCGGCGGCGAACCCGCGCCGGAGCCCAAGGCGGCACCCGTGTCGGTGACGCTGGAGCTCGACCCTGCGCAGCTGCCAGCGGGCAGCGATGGGAGTATCGAAGTGCTGCCCGCTTTCAGCCCACAGGGCCTGCTGGCGGATCCCGACAGCTGGGACTTGCCCAAGCTCGTGCAGCTGATCGATCAGGCCGAGCGCGTGCTCATGCTGCAGACGCTGACCTTCGACTTGGTGCGCGGCAAGGAGCACTTCGAAGAGATCGAAGGCGCGCTCCTACGCGCGGCTGAGCGCGGGGTGCAGGTGCAGCTACTGGTGGCTAACTGGAGCCTGCGGCGCGGCGTGCTGGGCGGCCTGCAGGAGTTGGCGGCTATGCCCAATATCGAGGTGCGCTACGTGGACATCGCGCAGCCAAAGGGCGAGTTCATTCCCTTCGCGCGGGTGATTCACTCGAAGTTCATCCTGGCGGACGATCGCGCGGCCTGGCTGGGCACCAGCAACATCGAGCGCGGCTACTTCTTCAAGAGCCGCAACGTGGGCTGGATCCTGCGCGGATCCGGAATTGGTGAGTTGCTGGGTCAGCGCTTCCGGAAAACCTGGGATAGCTCCTACGCCAAGGTGCTCGACCCCGACGGCAGCTATGAGCCGCCGCCGAGGGAACTGAAGGACCTCAAGGAATCCTAGCGGGAGCGGCGGCTGTGCTGGCGGCCCTGCGGGCGCCCTTCCTGGCGACCGCGCTGGGATTCATGCCTCGATCCTCGCTGGGATCCTCGCTGGGATCCACGCTGGGATCCTCGCTGGGAGCCACGCTGGGAGCCACGCTGGGAGCCACTGCGGTGCTGTTGCACGCGCTGCTGGATCTGTTGCTTGCGCTGCATCATGCGTTGGCGCATGCCACCCTGGGATCGGCGGCTCTGCATGCGACCGCGCATGCCCTGTGTGGCGCTGCCTTTCTGTGAATCTTGACGCAGGCCGTGCAGGCCGCCTTTCTCTTGGAAGCGTTGGCGCAGGCCTTTGACTCCGCCCTTTTCTTGGATGCGCTGGCGTAAAGCTTGGCGCCGCTGGTCAGGGGTCTGCTGATTGCTCGCGGACTTGCGCTCCTTCTGGCATTGCTCGCATTGGGATTGGGGAGCGCGCCCGCGCTGGGGTCCGTCTTGGGCGGCGGCGATGGGCTGGGGCAGGGCGAGGGCGAGAACGGTGAGGAGTGTGGGCAGCATGGGGTCTTGGTTTGCTTGGGTTTCCGTGGGAATGGATGGCGAAACCCGGGTCCTAGCTACGGGTTCCGGGCCTACCTGAATATGACAGTGGAGACCGGCCACGCGTTAGAATGGAAGCCATGAGCAGCACTCAGACCGCTAGCGCTTCGCCCTTGGCCGCCGACCTGCGCGGGCATTGGAACCTGCACCCGGACGTGCACTTCCTGAACCATGGTTCCTTCGGGGCTTGTCCCGCCGAGGTGCTGGAGAAGCAGACCATCTGGCGCATGCGCATGGAGCGTGAACCGGTCAAATTCCTGGGGCGCGAGATCCTCGGGCACCTAGATGAAGCGCGTGGAGTGCTAGCGGAATTCGTAGGCGCGGATCCGGGCGGCTTGGTCTTCGTACCGAATGCCACCACCGGCGTGAATGCCGTGCTGCGTTCGATGGAATTCGAAGCTGGCGATGAGCTGGTGATCACCAACCATGGCTACAACGCCTGCAACAACGTGGCGCGTTACGTCACCGAGCGGGCGGGGGCTAAGGTTGTCGTGGCGCAGGTGCCCTTCCCGATCGAGAGCTCGGAGCAGGCCTTGGAGGCCATCTTGGCCAGCGTCACCGAGCGTACCAAGCTGGTGCTCGTGGATCACATCACCAGCCCTACGGCTCTGGTCTTGCCGGTTAAGCGCCTGGTGGAGGAGCTGCACGCGCGCGGCGTCCTAGTCTTGATCGACGGAGCCCACGCGCCGGGCATGCTCGACCTCAATCTGGCCGACATCGACGCGGACTACTACACGGGCAACTGCCACAAGTGGCTCTGTGCGCCCAAGGGTGCGGCCTTCCTCTGGGCTCGCGCGGACCGACGCGACGGGCTGCGGCCGGCGGTCATCTCTCACGGAGCAAACACTGTGCGCGAAGGCTTCACGCGCATGCAGGACGAGTTCGATTGGTGCGGAACGGACGACCCCACGGCTTTTCTGTGCGTGCCCGAGGCCATTCGCTTCATGGGCAGCCTTGTCCCCGATGGTTGGGATGGGGTGCGCCGGCGCAACCACGAGCTGTGCATCGCGGGTCGTCGTTTGCTCTTGGCGGAACTCGGCCAGGAAGCGCCCGCGCCTGAGTCCATGCTAGGTTCCATTGCGAGCGTCATCCTCGGGCCCGGCGAGCAGTGCGCCCAGCGCGGTGCCTTCTCGGTGGACCCGCTGCAGACGCGCCTCTTCGAAGAACACCACGTGGAGGTGCCGATCTCCACTTGGCCTGAAGCTCCTAGCCGTGTGATGCGCATCTCGGCCCAGCTCTACAACGAGATCGGCGACATGCAGGCGCTCGTGGCTGGACTGGCCGCTACCCGTTAGTCCGTGCGTCCCGCCGAGCATATTCAAGCCTACCCTCGCACCGAATTCTCCGTGCGGGAAGAGCTGCACGTGGTGACCTGGAACCTGGGCAAGCAGGTGGTGGGCAGCATCGGCCCGCAGTTGGAGCAACTGTGCACTGCGAAGCACTGCTCCCTAATTGCCCTGCAGGAGGTGCGCGCGAAACTGCAGTTGCCGAAGGAGTATGGAGCGCATTTCGGCGAGAGTTTTCGCATGCGGCCCTTCGGTGACGCGCATGGCGTGATGACGCTTGGATCGGTCATGCCCAGCGAGGCGCTGGTGCTGCAGGCGCCACACCGGGAGTTGCACGTGGCCACGCCCAAGGTCGCGCTCACCACGCTGCATCCGGTCTCCGACGGCAGCCAGCTCCTGGCGCTCAACGTGCACGCGCTCAACTTTGATCGCAAGGGCCACCGCTTCGTGGCTCAGATTGAGGAACTAGGCGCGCGCTTGGATCAGCACGATGGCCCGGTGCTCTTCTGCGGCGACTTTAATACCTGGCATCCCAAGCGCTTGGGGCATCTGCGTCAGGTCGCCGATACTCACGGCCTGGCAGAGGTCCAATCCGAGCCCGGTGGAGGCCGTACGGGGGGAGCCACGCGGCTCGGGAACCTGCTCTTCGGAATCGACCCGCAGCTGCAGCTCGATCGCATTTTTTACCGCGGCCTGCGCCTGATCGATCAGCGCTGGTTGCCCGAATTGGATGCATCGGATCACGTGCCGCTCCACGCGCGCTTTGCTTTCTAGCTGAGACGAGCGCTCTCGGCGAGGAACGCTACTATCGGTGCATGTTGAAGTTCACATTCGCTGTCCTCGCGGCGGCGGTCCTGGCTCCCACGGCGAGCGCCCAAGTTGGTGCCCCGTTTTGCTTTGGCGACATCTGCCCGTGCGGAAACACGGACGTCGACGCCGGCTGCGGAAACCTGGGCGCGGATGGCGACTTGGCAACGGGCGCGCTACTGCTGGGTAGCGGCAGCGCCGACAGCTTGCTCGATGACCTGAGCTTGCGTGTGGAGGGTCTGCCCGCCGAGCAGTTCGGTGTGATGATCATGGGCGAGACGCAGAGCGCTGCGCTCAACGTGGGGGACGGTCTACTGTGCATCGCCACCGGTGGCAGCGGCCTGTTCCGCTTTCCGCCGCGAGTCTCCGATAGCGCGGGTGTGCTAACGGAGGGTGGCATCCTGGCCGGCGCCGATGAGATCGGCGCGCAGGTTGCGGTTGGCTCCACTTGGATCTTCCAGGGGTGGTATCGCGATCCGGGCGGTCCCTGCGGAACGAGCTCGAACCTCTCCAACGCCTTGCCGGTGACCTTCCTGCCCCCCGGTTCTACCCAGCCGGTAGAGGTTGAGTTGGCCGGTCGCCCGGTCGCGGGCTACCCCTTCTTCGAACGTACCTTGGCCAGCAACCAGGGCGCCGACCTGTGGGTCAACGTCGACCCCGGCCGCTTCCCGCACCTGGCTGGGCAAAACGTCGACGTCTACGTGGTGGCCTCACGCGAGGCGGCCGAGTGGGACATCGATGACAGCTTGATCGACGTGCGCGGCGCGGCGCAGCCCTTCGTGTTGGGCGCCGGCGGCGTGGACACGGGCAGCCTGCTCGTGGATGCGGGCCTGCTCAACGGCACACTCGGCGTGCAGCTCGGCGTGAGCTACGACCTGGTTGTGGATGTGGATCAAGACGGGCTCTTGGGTGCCGGCGACCTGATCGATGGCCTCGGCGATGTACCCGGTGTGGTGGTGGTCCGCGATCCAACCTTGCCCGGTCCGCATACGGTCAGCACCGCGAACTACAACCTGGGCTTCTTCCAGACCCAGCGTGTGTTTTATCCCACGGATGTGGCCAACCTTGAGCGCCTGGTGCCGATCATTATCAGCCATGGCAACGGTCACAGCTACACCTGGTACGACCACATCGGCGAGCATCTGGCCTCCTACGGCTACGTGGTCATGAGCCACACCAACGAGACCGGACCGGGCATCGACACCGCTTCGGATACCACGCTCATCAACACCGACTCCTTCTTCGGCAACCTGGACGTGATCGCCGGCGGAGCGCTGCTCGGTCACGTGGACTTCGAGCACGTGGTCTGGTTCGGCCACAGCCGCGGCGGCGAGGGCATCGCGCGTGCTTACGTGAAGCTGCAGGACCAGGTCTACGTTCCCCAAAACTACACGCGCAACGATGTGGTGTTGCTCTCCAGCATCGCGCCCACATCCTTCTTGGGCTTCAACAAGTCGAACCCCCGCGATGTGGACTATCACGTCTGGGTTGGCAGTGCCGACGATGACGTGACAGGTCAACCGGGTCCCACCGGCATCCAAACCCTGGTGCTCTTCGAGCGCGCAACAGGCAGCAAAACCGCCACCATCCTGCATGGGGTGGGCCACGGTGCCTTCCATGCCGGCGGCGGCAGCACGGTGGCCGATGGACCTTGCCAGGTCGGCCGCCCGGCCACGCACACCATCATGCGCGGCTATCTCATGCCCATGCTGGCCTGGCGCATGCGCGGCGAGCACGCGGGCCTGGACTTTTCATGGCGCCAGTGGGAGAGCTTCACGCCCATCACCGTGCCGACCAATACCTGCGTGGTGGTCAACCTCGAGTATCGTGCAGCCGCCGAGTCGCGCCTGATCATCGATGACTTCCAGGAGCAGCCGGACATCGCCGTTTCAAGCTCCGGCGGCAGTGTCAGCACCGACCTCTTGGCCATGGCCGAAGGCCGCATGCAGGACCTCACCAACAACCTGAACTGGACCGCCGGCGACCCGTTCAATGGCATGGCGCGAGCCAACGGCGTCTTCGACCAACCTCACTGCATCACACTCTCCTGGCAGGACCCGCGCTTCCTGACTTGGAACCTTCCGGGTGAGAACTGGGACGTGCGCGACTACGCCTTCCTCTCCTTCCGCGCCGCGCCCATCGCGCGCCACCCGGACACCATTGCGGTCCTCGAAGACCTGCGCTTCGACGTGACCCTCGAAGACCACTGGGGCCGCACCAGCACCCTACCCATCGGCCACTTCGGCGGCGGCGTCGAGGAGCCCTACCAACGTGGCGGCGGCTGGTCGAACGAGTACGAAATTCAGCGCCTACGCCTGACCGACTTCACCGCCGAAGGCCGCCAACTCGATCTCTCGCGCTTGGTCTCCGTACGCCTCAACTTCGCCAGCCCCGGCGCCTCCCCCGAAGGCGCCATCGGCCTCGACGACTTGGAGTTCACCCGTGAATAAGCCCCAGCCCTTCCTGCGTCTTGCGGCCGTCTTCGCCGCCCTCACCACCCTGGCCGTCTGGGGTATCGCCTCGCGTCCTGCCTCCGCACCGCTAGCACCTCCCGCCAGCGCCGCCCCGGGCTCCGTGCACTCCATCCTGCACATCCAGCCCTTCCGCCTAGCCGAGTCCTACACCCACAAATGGCGCGCCGAACAGCCCGCCGTGCGCTCCGGGTTCCTAGTGGTACTCGAGGTGGATGCGGCCGCCTTCACTCCTCGCCAGGGTCTCGAGCCCGTCCTTCAATTCGGCGCCGAGACCGTGCAGCGCATCAATCACGGACACCTCGACGGCCGCCTGATCGGCCTCGTACCCGCCGCCGCCGCACCCGACGGCTGGCCCCTCGGTGATCTCTCCAGCGCTGCGCCGTTCTTGGCCGCCCCCGCTCTACCCGAGCAGCTCCTATCGGCCACCGCTCAGCAGTCCTGGACCTCAGCCAGCACCGCTGCCCTCGCCGCCCACGCCGCCCACGGGGCCCGAGCCACGCTCACCACCCAGCGCCTCGACCTCGCCGGCTACAACGAGCTCCTCCGCGCCGCCGGCAACCTAATCCTGCTCCACGCCCCCGGCGAATCCGAGCTAGCCGAAGCTCTACTCATGCCGCGCCTGCGCTAAGGCCAGGCTAGCGCACGCCAGCCAGCCACGCGCGCACGGCTTCCGCGGCGAGGGCGTTGCCGGCGGGGGTGAAGTGGGTCTGTAGGTACAGGTCGCCGCTGGCGTGCGCTTGCAAGAACTGCGCGTACAGGTCGATGGCGGTGATGCCGCGCGCGGCGAGGTCGGCCAGTAGGTGCTGGTACCAGGCGGGTGCCTGGCCCTTGAAGCTCTCGAGCACGGGGCGCGAGAGGAACAGGATCACGGCGAAGTGCTCAGCGCCGCAGTCTAGCGCTTGGTCTCGCATGGCTTCGAGCAAGGCCAGGGTCAGGCGGTAGGGCTCATCCTCGGTTGCTTGCCAGAGCCTTGGAATGTTGCGCTCTACCTTGTCTTGGCGCGCGCTCCACCAGCGGGCGAGGTTGGAGAAGGCGGGCCAGGGATCTGACGCGGTCCAGAACTCATGCTCCGCCACGTGCCCCCGCAGTTCACCAGCCAAGGCGCTTTCGAGCAAGCCGGCGCGGGTAGGGAAGGGGTGCGGGAGTAGCTCCAACTCGCCACCCACCAGCAAGAAGCGCGGCTTTACCACGGGATGGGTGACATCCGCATAGAGCAAGGGTCGCAGGCGGTTCACGTTGCGCAGGATGTTCTCGAGCAGCAGGCCCGTGACCACCGCTTGCGCACCGAGGTCGCAGGCATCGCGGCGCAAGCGCAGCAGGGCTTGGTCCGTTCCGTAGCCGCCGACTCCGAAGTTGAGTGCTTCGATGCTCGCGTCGGCGGCTTCAAGTCGGGCGGGCCAGCTGTGCGTGTCCTCTACCTCAGAACCGAAGGTGAAGGAGTCGCCCACACACACCACGCGCAGTCGACCGGGCTCGGGCAGGGGGCTGTACTCGCGCTTGCCACGGGCGCCGATGGAGTTGATCCAGCCCTCTTCAAGAGCACCCTTATGGGCACCCGGCCGCGTGACCCAACCAAGCTCCGCATCAAAGCCATCGTTCGCCCCCGATGCGCGCACCCGTTCGCGACCGAGGCGCTTCTCGAGCATCACGCGCAGGGCGGGGTCCTGGAAGGTGCCAAGCGGCGGCCAGAGTTTCGACTCCTCGGCCTTGAGCTTGCCGAGGGCCAAGTCCACACCGACAAGGCCTACGAGCACACCCAGGGTGACAGCCATCAGCCGCCTGCGATTGCTCCTCGGCATGCTGGCAAAGTAACCCATGGGCGTCCGGGGTCAGGCACAATGTTCCTTGGTTCGCAAACGGAGAGACTCGGCACTGGGCCAAATTCGCCAAGGGCACGAGCCCGAGACGGCATCATGAACGACGAGCAAGACCCGCCCTGCAACGAGCACCTGATCAGCGAGACGGTGACCGCCTGTCGGAGTTGCAACGCCGTCTGGTCGAGGGGAGACCACACTGTTGGCTGCGACGAATGCGGAGGCGCCGGCATGAGCCGCAAGTGTCCCCATTGCAATGGCGCCTGCGGTATGACCTGGCACCGAGCGGTAGTGGACTCGTGGGATTCCGGTGAGGCCCATTGGGTGGGCTCCTGCAGGGCTTAATGACAAGCGAGCCCTCAGCGCAGATGATGCGCTGGGGGCTCGCTTCGTTTGGCGCCCGGGGAGGGCGCCTAGTCGGCTCATCAGCCTAGGGCATGGACAGCGCGGCCAAGCGCGTTTCGCGGTCGGCGGCGAAGCGGCGGATGCCGATCATTAGGTTCTCGGGGTCGAGGTGGGCCTCGACCTTGACCTCGGTGCCGGAGCCGCCGGTGCGCCAGCGGTTGTCGTGGTCGGTGGTCATGGCGTAACGCTCGGCGACCTTGGAGGAGAGCCACGGGTGCATGCCGATGCGCGAGCCGTTGGAGATCACGGTGGAGTCGATCCAGTCGCTCTTGTGCAGGACCTTGTTGGTGTACTCCTTGGGCTGCATGCGGAAGAGCTCGTGGGAGATGGCCGCGATGATCTTGCAGTTGGGGGCTTCACCGGAATGGAAGAGCGGCAGCATCTCGACGATGGATTCCATGGTCGAGGTGCCCTCTACGATCAGCGTGCCTTGCTTGGGCTTGGACGGGTCGTAGTCGCGCACGATGTACGCGCCCTTGGCGGCGTCCATGTGGCTGGCCATGCCGAGGGCCTTGCGGTCGGGCACGACCACGGCGGGTCGCGTCAGGTGCAGGGCGATGATCGGGATGTCCGTGGCGAGGGCGGCGGCTAGGGCCGGGGCGACCTCGTTCGGTTCCCAGGGGCGCAGGTTGATGATGTGGCCGTCGGGGAAGAGCTGCGTCACGACCGGCGAGAAAACGCCGAAGTGAGTACGACTGTCCTCGGCGGTTTCGGGGCCGGAGTGACCGGCGACCCAGATGACCTTGCCAACCTTGAGCTCGCAGTCTTGAGCCAGCTGGCTGAAGAGGCGCATCATGCCGTACTTCAAGTAACTGAAGCTGCCGTAGGTGGAGCAGGCGGCCCAGTAGCCGAGGAAGCTCTGCTCCGGGTCGGGGCTCATGTTGACGCTGGCTGCGCCGGCTACGAGACCGGAGTTGGTGAACTCGGTGATCTGCTGGGGCAGCAGCGAGCCGCCGGTGTTGTCGTTGCGCTCGTACCAGCCGAAGCCCTTGGTGCCCTCAAAGTCTTTGGCGAAGCCGGAGATGGCGGTGGAGTCGGCTAGGTCAGCGGAACAGGCCAGCACCATGGGGCGACCCATGCGCTCCTGCGCTACGGAGTTGACCCAGGCGCCGAAGGTCTTGAAGCCGTCCTTGTTGGCGCCCTTGCTGCCAACGGGCACGAAGAGCGATGCGGGGAGCTTGTCCTGGTCGAGCCAAGAGCGGTCCTCGTGCATGTTCTTGGCGGGGTCGAGCTTGGTGATGGCGTGATCCGTGGGGACGGAGTCGCCTAGCTCGAGCAGGGTGTTCGCCAAGTACTCGGCCAGGCCTTCGCGCTCGCGTAGGACCTTGAAGACGGTCTCGAACCAGCCCTTGGTCTGCTCGCGGCAGGCGTCCACGCCCGGATCCGTGAAGTCGCCGCTGCCTTCGAAGCTCACGTCGTACTTGCTGGCGAACTCTTCGCGGCACTTCCAGAAGAGCTCGGAGTTGCGCTTGTGGCACTTGCCGTGGGAGGGCGCGTCGTAGAGATGGTAGCCGCGACCCTTGCGGGTCTTGAACCAGACGCAGCCGGGGCGGCCGTCGGTGTCGTCGGTGTGCACGATCTCGAGCAGGGCGCGGGTGATCTGCTCGTAGTCGGTGCCGTCCTCGGCACCGGCCACGCGCCAGCCGTAGGGCTCGAACCACTCCTTGGGAGTGCCGGCCATGACCGTGGAGTTGGCGAAGTTGTCGATGCCGTGGTCGTTCCAGTCCATCAGGTAGACCAGGTTGTCGAGGCCCAAGCCGAAGGCCGAGTTCTTGACCTCATGGTGGGCGCCGGCGGTGTGGCCGCCTTCGCCTTCACAGGCGAAGACCTTGGCGTCGGAGCCGGCGTGCTTGAGGGCGACGGCTTCGCCGAGGGCGGCCGGGGCACCGTGGCCGCTGGGTCCGGTGTTGAACTTGAAGAAGAGCGTCTTGCCCTCCATCTCCGCGTGGCCCGGTAGTCCGCCGTTGTTGCGCAGGGTCAAGAGGTCCTGCCAGACGAGTTGGCGGTTGGCTGCGTCGGGCACCAGGTAGCGATCGTCGCCGGTGCGCTCGTGCATGATGCGCAGCGCTTCGTTGTAGACCGCCAGCATGCCGTAGGTGCCGGGATTGCAGTGGCCGGCCACGAGCACGTAGCGGTCACCGAAGGCTAGCTCCGGGCGGCGGATGTCCCAGCGCATGCCGGCGCCGAGAGTGGTCGCCACCATGAAGGGCACCTTCGAGCGCGAGCCGCCGGGGTGGCCGCTCTGACGCAGGTTGAGGGTCAGGTCGATGCACTGATCGATCATGTCCCCGATGGCTTCCCAGTGGTGGAAGTTGGCGGAGAGGGCCTCGTAGGTGGGCTTGCTGGCGGTAGTAGCGACGGTCATCGGGCGTGGGGACGGGCTCTGGGGAACGCGGGCGACTGAGGCCGGAATAATAGCGCGACTCGGGCCCGGATGGACCCCGTAGAGCCCCGAACGGAGGAGGCCCCGCCCCCCGGGGTGCGGGGAGGCGGGGCCTCGGGGGCCGCCATGGGGAGCCGGCGGCCAAGGTGGGGTGCGGTTCTAGCGGCGCTTCGGGAGGCCTTTGACCTCTTTGCGCAGCTCGGAAAGGTCGCTGCGCAGGCCGTTCACGTCCTCGGTCAGCTCACGCACCATCGCGGCGATCTCGGCTAGGAGAGCGTCGGTTTGAGGCGCCTGCTGGAAGCTGGCGGGGGTGAAGCTCGAGGTAGCCGGACGCTGGGTGTAGAGCGAGCGGGGAGCGGTCTGCGGGGTGGCCCAGGTGACTCCGTCGGAGCGATGCAGAGTCTCGCGGGGAGCTTCGGGCTCGTCGCAGGGCTCGTCTTCGTCTTCGCACTCGGTTTCACACTCCACTTCGCACTCTTCTACTTCTTCGGCTTCGCATTCCTCTTCGCACTCGCACTCATCGTCCGAGGTGTTGATTTCGTAGAAGAACGAGTTCTCCATCTCGGGCATGACGAGGTCGTACTCCAGTTCGGGTAGCTCGAAGACGAAGTC
>JBLIOL010000141.1:0-13221 GCA_047639615.1 Planctomycetota bacterium
TGGCCATGTCCATGGACGCCGAGCACAAGCTCTGCGGTAAAGGACGCATCGAGAAGCACATCCTGCGCGAGGCTTTCGAGGGCACTCTCCCCAAGGAAATCCTCTGGCGCCAGAAGGAACAATTCTCCGACGGCGTGGGCTACGGCTGGATCGACTCCCTGCGCGACACCGCCGAAGAGCGCGTCACCGACGCGCAACTCGCGGAAGCCTCCCACCGCTTCCCCGTCAACCCGCCGCAAACGAAGGAGGCCTACATGTTCCGCGCCCTCTTCGACGAGCACTACCCCGGCGACTCCGCCGCCAAGCTCATCCCCGGCGGCAAGAGCGTCGCTTGCTCCACGCCCACGGCCATCGCCTGGGACGAAGCCTTCGCCAACATGGCCGACCCCAGCGGCCGCGCGGTAAGCGACGTCCACGACGCCGGGTACACCAAGCCCCAATAGCAGCAGCATGCGGCGAGTTCTGGCGCATGGGGTCAGGCACAAACCGCCCGAACTCGCTTTGGCCTAGAAGAACTCGACCTGCGCGATCTCGCTGCGCGCCATGCCGCGCGGGGCGGCGGGGTCTGCGATGAACCACTGGCAGTGCATGACCGTTCCGACTAGCGCGGGGATCATCGGGATCGGGCGATGCCAGGTTCCGTAGCCTTGGCCAGCGCCAGCCCCAGAGAGCACGATGGGCGTGTGCGGGAAGAGCAGGCCTTGGTGCGCCGGGCCACCCATGGGCGGGGTGCCGTTCGCATACCAGACAAGGCGTGCGGCTGCGCCGCCGAGGGCGTTGTGCAGGCCTAGCTTGAAGCTGGAGTTACCGATGCTGGAGGGATCGAGTGCCAGCATCTTCGGCGCGTAGCCGCCGCTACCAGAGACAGCGCCTCCCTGCAGAACGGGTGCCGGGAAGGGGCTCTCGCTGTTCAGGCGCGGACGATCGAAGGGCGGCAGTTCGTTTTGAACCCGCGCGTCGGTCAGGCCGCCGAAGATGAAGTCCTCCACGAGCAACCGACTCTGCGTCGGTAGGCTCAGGCCGTTCATCAGACTGTCCTTATTGTCCGGAAAAGGCCCGCCCTCACCGTCGTAGAAGATCATCACCGTGATCAGGCCGTTGGCACTTCCATTGTGGAAGAGACGCGTGCGTAGAGCAGCGTTGCGCAGACCGGGGACCTTGAACTTGCCACGGTCTCCGAAGAGGCCGGTGACGTCCATGCGCCCGGCGTCGTCGGAGATGGGACGAATGCCGAGGTTGCGATAGCTGCCATCGCTAAAGAGCGGTCCGGGATGGCACTCGGAACAACGGGCGCCTGAGCCGTTGAAGATGTTCATGCCCTGGATCTGACTCGACGTCATCGCGCTGCTCTGACCGTTTTGAAAACGATCCCAGGGCGTGTCGTCGGGATTTAGCGTGCGCTGGTAGGTGGCTAGAGCGTAGGCGATGCGCTCGGCGGTGATAGCGGAGTCGCCGAAGGCGGTCTCGAAGAGATCCTCGTAGCTGGTGTTCGGACCGATGGCACTGACCAGGTCCGGTGTCAGGTTCCAGGCCAGTGCGAGAGGGCGTACCGAGCTAAGTCGGGTGCGTACTTGATCCCAGGTGCGACCGGGACTGGCCATCTCCACGGAAGAGAGGATCGGGCCGACGGCCTGGCTCTCTAGCGCGCCGCCGGAAACGATGCTCACTTGTCCCGTCTCGGGATTGATGAAGGTGCTGCCGGCGCGGCCGTCCCAAAACAGTTCATCGAAATGCGCGGCGCCGGTGGCAGGATTCGCCATGCGACCGGTGATCTGCGGCTTGAAACCGAAGTTGGGGTGGGGCTCGTAGTCTTCGTTGGCGTCGGTGAGAGCCACTCCGGGACTGGCCAGGATGTCGTCGAAGCTTCCGAAGAGTCCGTCCGGTCCCGGATTGACCGTGTTAAAGCCCGTGCGCGGATCGCTCCCGCCTGCGGAAGGGAAGTGGCAAGTACCGCAGGAGACGGTGGAGTCGCTGGATAGCTGCTCCTCCCAGAAGAGCGCCTTGCCCAGAATGCGCTTTGCTTCAGTTATCGGGTTCTCCGCAGGAAACGGCGGTGGCCCAAGTTGAGCCTGAAGCGGGCCAGCGAATCCGCTGAGGAGCAACAGGGTCGTTAGTAGAGGCTTGTGCATGGAGAGGTGCGCTGGGGAAGAACCCGATTACGGCCACCTAGGGCCGCTAGCAGGGATAGTCTTCGGCCCACGATACCGCCTCGTGCCGTCCGCGTGGGCCTCCGATAGATCTCGGTTTTGTCCAGACCAAGGCACTCCACTAACGTCGCCATTCTGCGCTAGCCTAGAACCCTTCTGCACGCCAACCCATACCTCATGCATCGCCTGATCTGCGCACTCTTCCTAACATCCAGCCTACTCCTGGCCGGAACGACCTCCTGTGGTCCGAAGGTCCTAGCCTCGGATGAAGTCGACAGCGTGTCCAAGCCAAACTGGCGTCTCGATTTGGCCATCGCAGGCGAGAGCCCCGCACTGCGCACGATCGAAGTGGTGCGCGACTTCCCGGTGGATAAGGACCAGGTGGTCTGGTCGAGCAATCTGCAGCTGAAGGTTCGCGGCTACGACATCGACGAGCAGACCCGCGAGCGCAAGTACCAAGCCGATGTGAGTGGTGAGCAAGCGCCCGTCATCGAAGTCTCCTTCGACCAAGACCCCAAGAGCTTCAACCAGGTCGTGTTGCACGTCTCATCACGTCGCCGCCGGACCTTCAAGATGCACCTGATGCGCGGCGACCAGATAGCCTTGAGCTCGGTGCAGATGGCACTGCGCCCACGCAGCAAACTACAACAGGTCGTATTCGAGTTCCCCGGCCAGGCGAAGGAGAGCGAGCCCTTCACGGGCATGAAGCTCCTAATGTCGAAGGGCCCGGAAAGGGCTAGCCTGTATGGGCTGCAACTGGTTAGCACCCCGCTCCTAGCGAAGATCGCCGGCCAGCCCGGATTCCTCGCCCTGAACACCATCGGCATAGATGCGCGCCGCTCCATAGGCCTCTCGAGCATCGAACCCCTGGAGACCGAAATACCCCAGGGCTACCAGGGCCCGGTGAATTTTTCCCTGGGCATGCGGGAGCTAGATGCCCGCCGCGCCAAGGGTGCCCGACTGACGGTGCTCGAACTGCGCGGCGAGCAGGAACTACAGCGCCAGAGCTTCGCCTTTGAGAAGCAGTGGAGCAGCGCGAGCATTCAACTCGCCACCGCGGCCGACGCGAACACACGCCTACGTTTCGAGTTGGAGCACGACCAGGAGCGGGAGATCGTCTGCATTCTCGGCCAGCCTCAGTTGATGCACGAGGTGAAGGCACCCAAGACCGTCATCTATATAACCTCCGACACCCACCGCGCCGACTACCTGGGATCGGCAAATAAGGGCGTCGAAGTCAGCACCCCCTTCTTGGACGCACTCGCCTCGCGCGGCGTGCTCTTTACGGATTGCGTCTCGCCGGCCAACGTCACGAACCCCTCGCACGTGGCCATGATGACCGGCACGCCGGTGCGCGACACGGGCATCCTCGACAACGCCACGCCCGCCGGCCCGCAAGCACGCACCCTAGCCGAGAGCTTCCGAGAAGCTGGCTACGCGACTTTCGCAGGCATTTCCGCCACACACCTTTCTCCTGATAAGAGTGGCCTAGGTCAGGGCTTCGATCGCGTCAGCCTGCCGCGCGACGGCGAAGCCACGCGCGACTCGGTGGAGACCATGGCGCCCGTGATTTCATGGCTCGACAATGCGCAAGGTCGCGACCTCTTCGTGTGGTTGCACATCTTCGATGCGCACGGCCCTTACGGCGCACCGGAGGACTACAACCGTCCGTACTACTCGGACGACAAGGACCCCTACGACCCGTCACTACCGGAACCCCACGAGGCCATGCTTCCGCGCTGGGATCCGAAGGTGCGCGATCTCGCCTACGTCGAGAGCATGTACCGCGGCGAGGTCAGCTACCTCGACGCACGCCTCGAGGACTTCCTCTCCGCCGAGCGCTTCCAGGACGCCATCATCGGCTTCACCGCCGACCACGGTGAGTGGATGCTCGGCCCGCAGCACTACTTCGGTCACACGGCCCTAAGCCCGGCCACTTTGAGCGTGCCGCTGATCGTCACTTGGCCCGGGGCCCCCGGCGGCTTGCGCGTGGATGACTCCGTGCAAAACCTAGACCTGGGCCGCACCCTGTTGGACCTGGCTGGCCTCAAGGGCACCGTCTTCCCGGGCGAGAACCTGGTCTCTGGAGAGCCCATCGAAATAGGCATCCCGCGCTTCGCCATGGAGAACGGCGCGAAGTCCGTCTCGATCCGCACGGATCAATGGTTCCTCGTACTCAGCCTGCGCAGCCTGCCCGCCTCGGGCCTGGTAGCGCCAATAGAGAAGCACTCCTATCAGCTCTACGACTTTGTGGCTGACCCCCTGCTCCAACACGACTTGCGCGAGCAGCAGGAGCAGGTGGCGCTCAAACTTCGCGGCGCACTCATCGCCTGGTTGCAAGCTGGCAGCCTGGATCGCTGGGGCGTCGAACGCGAAGTTAGCCAAGACGAAATTTCACAACTGGCCCAGCTCGGATATTCGGATGCCCTTGTAGGCGCGAATCAGGGCCAGTGGTTTGAGGCAGGCTGCACTTGCATCTGGTGCGAGACAGCCGAGTAAGACATACATTCCCCCAAGGCTCGCCATGCCGATTTCTACTTCACTCAGAGCCCTGCTCTAGGGCTTGACCATTCTCGCGGTCAGCTCCTGAGGTCAGGATATCGTCCACGCTAAGACTGCTCAGGAAGAGCACAGGGCTCCAAGGCAATTGCAGCTGGAGCATATCGCCGGCCAGCCGGCTCCCAAACCCACCAGGGTTTTGCTCGACATCCCGGTGGACGAGCGCTTGGAGCATTGGAACGTCACTGCGGGCAGCAAAGGAATAGAGGCACGCAATGACAAGGACGCTGGTCCGGGGCGCTTCGCGCTCCACCTGCTGCCTCGACATGCACCGATCATCGAATTCGCCCTCGACTTGGATCCGAGTGAGTTCAACCTGGTGCAGGTGGTTGGAATCACGCGCAGGCATCGCACCCTGAAGATCGAGCTTCTGGCAGGAACCACCGTGGTGCACAGCTCGAATGTGGCGCCCCTGCCGCCCATGGGCACGCCGCAGCTGGTGTACTTCCCCATCCCGAAGCTGGATCCCATGCCGGCCAGGATCACCGGCATGCGACTCAAGGTCTCTTCGGGCGGCAACCGCTCCCGACTCCTCGGTGTCCAAATCGTCGACCGCACGGTCACAGACCGCATGGAAGGTACCCCCAGCGATCCCCAGCTCATCCATCTCGGGGCCGAGACACGCCGCGGAGTTGGTCTCTCCAGCAAGCACCCTCTGATCACTCGCTTGCCCGAAGGCTTCGACGGGGAGATGACCTTCTCCTACGCGCCCGCCCCCAACGAGGACGCAGAAGTCGAGCGCGGACGACTTCTAGTACAAGTCCTGCGCGCGGGTATCCTGGACCAGGGACAGCTCTTCGACTTCGAACCGGACGACAGGTTCCCGCGCTGGGGCGAGGGAGGCCTGAGCCTGATGGCACCCGCTGATGCCGACACCCAGGTGCAATTCAGCCTGGTCGATGCGTACGAGGAGGACGGGCTCTGCGCCCTGGGCTTGCCCGAGCTGATTTCGAGGCGCGAAAAGCCTAAGACGGTGCTCTTGGTCACCTCCGACACCCACCGCGCGGACTACTTAGGCGCCTCGAACTCCGGCGTCTTCGTCAAGACGCCCGACTTGGATGCCCTCGCCGCCCGCGGCGTGCTATTCGAGGACTGCGGCTCGGTCACCAACGTGACCAACCCATCGCACATCGCCATGCTCACCGGCACACCCGTGCGCGACACGGGCATCGTCGACAACGCCACACCCGTCTCAGAGCAAGCGGAGACCCTAGCCGAAGCCTTCAGCAATCGCGGCTACCTGACCTATGCCTCGGCTTCCGCAGGCTAACTAACCCAAGCGCGCAGCGGACTGGGGCAAGGCTTCGACCGCATGTCCTATTCGGTAAGAGGCATGGGTGCCTGGGACGGGGAACGCACCATCGCCTTCGCCGGGCCCTGGTTGGAAAACGCACGCGGTCGCGACCTCTTCCTCTGGTTGCACTTCTTCGACGTCCACTCGCCCTACGACAGTCCCGAGGACTACTACCGACCCTACTACTTCGCCGACAAGGATCCCTACGACAAGAACCTACCGAAGCTGAGCGAGAACCAGACCGTCCCCTGGGACGAGCAAGCCCGCGACCTGGCCTACATCGAGAGCCGCTACCGCGGAGAGGTCACCTACCTCGATGAACTGGTCGGTAAGTTCCTAGAGATCGACCGCATTCAATCAGGAGTGATTGGATTCACCGCAGACCACGGCGAGTGGCTGCGAGGGCCAGAGTACTTCTTCATCCACGCCACACTCTCGCCCAGCACGCTCAACGTGCCCTTGATCATCGCCTGGCCCGACGCTCCCGCCGGTAAGCGCGTCAAGCACCCCGTGCAGAACATAGACCTCGGACGCACGCTCTTGGACTTGGCGGGTGAAGCTACAGCCACCTTCCCCGGAGCGACTCTCTTCCCGCAGGAAGCACCCGAGGAAGGCACCCCGCGCTTCACCATCGAGACGGGTGGCAGGGCCGCTAGCATTCGTAGTGGCCGCTGGTTCCTGGTGCTCAATCTTGCCTGGATCAAGGCAACAGATAGGTCGGCGGAGCGACAGCGGCACGCCTACCGCCTCCACGACCTCAGCACGGATCCGATCTGTCAGGTGGACCTCAGTACGCAGCACAAGGTGCGCGCCAAGAAACTGCGCGCGACCCTGATCAATTGGCTCCAATCCGGCTCCAAGGGGCGCTGGGCGGTGGACCGCGATGTGAGTCAGACAGAGCTGGATCAGTTGGCCCAGCTGGGCTACTCAGACGCCCTGACGGGGTCCTCCCAGAGCGACTGGTACGAGGGTGAATGCGCCTGCCAGTGGTGCGTGACGGCCGAGTAGGCAAGGGGCACGTCAAATTCGGCGTCAGGGGGCGACGAAATGTGCGCGGGGTGCTCTCGTAGGGCGCGGACCTGGGTAACCCTGGGTCCACTTTCTGTGCCTGCAACCCTGCCTATCTTCCCATGACTTCGCGCCGTAGTCCTTTGCGACTCTCCCTCCTGGCCCTCGCCCTGCCGCTTGCATCCCTGGCCCCCGCCCAATCCGGGCAGGCCGGCATGCTGCGCTATCCCGACGTCAGCCAAAGCCAAATCGTCTTCGTCTACGCCAACGACCTCTGGCTTGTTGATCGCGCCGGCGGCATGGCCAGCCCGCTCGCTAGCCCCGCAGGTGCCGAGCGCAACCCGCGCTTTAGCGCCGATGGCAAGACCATCGCCTTCATGGGCAACTACGAAGGCGACTCAGACATCTACACCATGTCGGCTAGCGGCGACCTGCCCTTCCGCGTCACCCACCGCCCCGGCGGCGAGACCCTGACCGACTGGACCGCGGACGGACGCCTGGTGTTCAGCACCTCCGCCTCCGCCGGCATCCGCCGCGCCGCGCAGATGTTCACGGTGCCCGCCACCGGCGGCCTGCCCGAGAAAGTCTCCGTGCCCTACGGCGCCAACGGCACCATCAACGCCAACGGTCGCATGTTGGCCTACACGCCCAACGCCCGCGACAACCGCAACTGGAAGCGCTACAAGGGTGGCACGGCCACCGACATCTGGCTCTTCGACCTGCAGGACAAGAGCTCCCGCCGCGTGACCACCTTCGAGGGAACCGACAGCTTCCCCATGTGGCACGGCGATGACCTGTACTTCATCTCCGACCGCGGTGCGGACCAGCGCCTCAACATCTGGAAGTTTGACGCCGCCTCCGGCACGCACATCCAGATCACCAACTTCACTGACTTCGACGTGAAGTGGCCGGCCATCGGACCTGGCGACAAGGGCCAGGGCGAGATCGTCTTCCAGAACAACTCGGGCCTCTTCCTGACGGACCTTGGCACGGGCCAAACCCGCCAGGTTCAGGTTCAGATCCCCGGTGCCCGCGAGACCGTGCGCCCGCGCATGGTCGATGTATCAAGCTTCGTACGCGCCGCCGACATCTCCTCCACCGGCAAGCGCGTCAGCGTCGAAGCCCGTGGCGACATCTGGACCCTGCCCGCTGAGAAGGGCAAGCCGCGCAACCTCACGAACACCAACGGTGTCGGCGAGCGCGATCCCTCCTGGAGCCCCGACGGGCGCTGGGTGGCCTACTTCTCGGATGTGACCGGCGAGTACGAGCTGACCATCACCCAGTCCGACGGCCGCGGCGAGACCCGTCAACTGACCAAGGACACCGAAGGCTACAAGTACCAGCCCACCTGGTCCCCGGACTCAGGGCAAATCGCCTTCAGCGACCGCTCCGGCACCATCTACCTGCACAACATCGAGGCCGGCACCACCACTCGCGTGGACCAGCATGGCAGCTCCGAATGGGGCGTTGGCGTGAACTGGTCCCACGACTCCCGCTGGCTGACCTTCAGCACGCCGGGGGACGATGCCATGACCACGTCGATCATGCTGTACGACACGAAGGACAGCAGCCTGCACAGGGTCACGAGCGACATGTTCAACGACTCGGAGCCGGTCTTCGACCGCAAGGGCGACTACCTGTACTTCTACAGCGTGCGCAACTTCAGCGGACAGCGCGGCTCGGCCATCGACTCGAACTACGTGTACGAGAACGCCGAAGTGCTGCTGGCCGTACCCCTGCGCAATGACGTCGAGTTCCCCTGGACCGGCGAGAGCGACGAGGAAAGCTGGGACGACGAAGAGACCGAGGAAGACGACTCCGCAGAGGAGGAAGCCGAAGAAGGCACCGAAGAAGGCACCGACGAGGAAGCGACTCCGGACGACGGTGTCAGTGGTTCCTGGAGCGGCAGCCTCGAGATCCTTGGCATGGGGAAGTTCGACTTCAGCATGAGCATCACGCTCAGCGACGGTTCCTTCTCTGGCAGCGTCACAACCCCTATGGGCAATGGCGCAGTCAGCGGTACGGTCGACGCCGAGTCCGGCGAATGCAGCGGCCAGATCAACTCGGAGGACGGTCAAGTGCTGACCTTCGTAGGCAAGCTGGCCGGCGGCAGCCTGGAGTGGGCTCTCGCCACTCCTGATGGCGATGCCGAGATGAAGGGCGAGCGCTCTTCACGTTCCACCGCTGACGGTGACGACGACGACAAGGCGGACGACAAGCCCGCCGAAGTGGTCGAGATCGACATCGAGGGCTTCGAACACCGCGCCCTGCTGCTGCCCGTCACGGCTGGCAGCTTCAACAACCTGGCCGTCAACGACAAGGGCCAGTTGCTGTACAACCGCCAGGGCAACGGCGGCGGCATCAAGCTGTACGACATTGACGGCGACGATCAGGCCGAGAAGAGCGTCACCGACGGCGGTCGCTTCACGCTCTCCAGCGACGGCAAGAAGCTCATGACTATGCGCGGCCGCACAGCCGCCATCGGCAAGGCCGGCGAGGGCAGCTCGCCCAAGAGCGTCAAGACCGACGGCATGGACACCATGATCGACGCCCGTCAGGAATGGCCCCAGATCTACACGGATGCTTGGCGCCTCTTCCGGGACTACTTCTACGCCGAGAATATGCACGGCGTCGACTGGAAGGCGGTCCACGATCAGTACCGCCCGATGATCGACTTCTGCGTTACGCGCAACGACGTGGACTACGTCCTGCGCGAGATCGTCTCCGAGCTGAACTGCGGTCACACCTACGTGCGCGGCGGTCCCATGGAACGTGGCCCGCGCGTGGGCGTAGGCCTGCTCGGCTGTGACTACACCCTCGAGAACGGTGCGATCCGCATCTCGAAGTTCATCGAAGGCGGCATCTGGGACGTGGACGCCCGCGGGCCCCTAAGCCGCACCGGCGTAGACGTGAACGAAGGCGACTACCTGCTAGCCGTCGACGGCAAAGCGCTCGACGCCAGCCAAGATCCCTGGGCAGCCTTCCTGGGCAAGGCAGACAAGACGGTCGAGCTGACCGTCTCCAGCCTGCCGACCATGGACGACACGGCTCGCCGCGTGCGGGTCAAGACCCTCAGCAGCGAGGCCAATCTTCGCTACCGCAGCTGGATCGAATCCAACCGCGCTGCGGTCGAGAAGGCCTCCGGCGGTCGCGTGGGCTACGTCTACGTGCCCGACACCGGCCAAAACGGTCGCAACAACTTCTTCCGCCAGCTCTACGGCCAAGCGCATCTGGACGCGCTGATCGTCGACGAGCGTTGGAACGGTGGTGGCTCCTTCCCGAACCGCGAGATCGAAGCCCTCAATCGCCCGCGCACCAACTACTGGGGCCGTCGCTGGGGTCGTGATTGGCCTACGCCGGCGGACTCCCACCAGGGTCCTAAGTGCATGCTGATCAACCGTGATGCAGGCTCGGGCGGCGACATGTTCCCCTACCTCTTCCGTCAGGCTGGCCTCGGCAAGCTGATCGGCACGCGTACCTGGGGCGGCCTGGTTGGCTACTCCGGCAGCCCGGCGCTGATCGACGGCGCAACCCTCGCGATCCCCTCCTTCGGCTTCTACGAGCTGGACGGAACCTGGGGTGTGGAAGGCCACGGCGTCTCCCCTGACATCGAAGTCATGGACGACCCGGCCCTGATGCAGAACGGTGCCGACCCGCAGCTCGCTGCGGGCGTGGCCCAGATGCTGAAGGAGCTCGCCACGGCGGCGGCCTACAACCCGCCCGCCCGTCCGAAGAACCCCGTACGTACGGGCATGGGCGCTGCTGAGATCGACCGCTAAGCGCGGCTCGACAATCACTCGCAGGGGGCGGGTTCGCTCGGCGAACCCGCCCCCTTTGCGTTACAGCTCAATGCGCCGGCCCTCGTCGGCCGACACGTAGGCCGCGTAGACCAGGCGTGTCACATCCAAGCCCAACTCGCCGCTGGACTCGGGCTCACGATCCTCCGCCGCGGCCATGGCAAAGTCGCGGCACATGGCCAGGTGACCGGAACTCTCGTCCTCGCCCGGCAGGAAGTTGTTCCAGCCCGCGGAGGTCGAAGCCTTCTCCATCACGTACTCGCCCTCGAAAACCTCGGTGTCCGGCGCATAGCCGCGCAGCTGATCGTGGGGCGAGAGGTTGCACTCGAGCCGATGGTTGCTGCCGTAGATCTCGAGCCGACTCTGCATGCCGCCGAGCAGCACGTCGGAGCCATAGGCCACGGCGCGGCTGCCGTCGTCGAAGGCGATGGTACAGGTGCCCCAGTTCTCCACGTCTTCCCAACCGGTAGCCACATGCGGTTCCTTAGCTGCAGCCAAGGCCGTCGGTGCCAGGTCGGCTACTTCGGCTGTGACGGAGACGGCGCGAATGGGCTTACCGCTACGAGCCATGCCCTCCGCGCGCTTCAGATGAAGCATGGCGCCGATGGGATGGGCACCCAGTCGCAGCAAGGCTCCGCCACCCGTATGGCGCCAGAGTTTGGAATAGGGTGAGTGCGAGCCGCAGTGACCTTCCCAACCGCGCATCTCGAGCACGGCGCCTTCGGAGGCCAGCATCAGCTCGCGCGCGCGCACGATGCTCGGCGCGTAGACCCAGTTCTCGCCGTAAGCCAAGCGCACGCCAGCGCTGCGACAGGCTTCGACCATGGCGCTAGCGTCGGCGGTGGCCAGCTCCAGCATGCGCCGGCGCGGGACTGCCGACACATCGGCATCAGCGGCACCCGCCGGTAGGTCTTGCCCCACATAAGCAGACAGGGGCTTGGTGCAGACCACATGCTTGCCCGCTGCGGCCGCCGCCTCGGTGAAAGGTCGGTGCAAGTGATTCGGCACGCACAGGTCAACCACCTGCACGTCTTCGCGGGCGAGTAGCTCATCCAAGTCCGCGCAGACGGCGCCGATGTCGTGGCGCCCTGCGTACTCCGCCGCGCGCTCCGGGCGTGCGGAGGTCACGGCGCTCAGCCGGGCGTGAATGCCGTGGGCGCGCGAGTAGCAACGGGCGCGTGTTTCGGCCAGGAAGCCGGCACCTACGATGCCGATGCCAACACTCGGGAGGGAGGAGCTGCTCATTGTTCGGGGAAGGCGGCGCGCGCCTGGGCCAGGGTTTCGTGGTTGCCGATGTCGTGCCAGCCACCGCGCAGGCGTGCCGCGGCTACGGAACGCTCGGCGCAGAGCCATTGAAAGAAGTGACCCGGGGCATCGGGCTCGCCACCGGCGTCCAGGTAGGCGCGCACGTTGGCGCGCACATCGCTCGGCAGGAAATACAGGCCCACGGCCGAGAGGTTCGAGCGCGGGTCTGCGGGCTTCTCGCGGAAGCTCGCGATGGATTCCAGCTCGCCCTCAGCTGCAGGCTCCAGCACAACTTCGCTGTAGGTCCCTGGCGGCACCTGGCCCTCGACCTCGCGCACCATGAGCATCGGGCGACCGGCCGCCGTGCCGAAGAGCTCGGCGAAGTCGGCTAGGGCGAAGTCGATCAGGTTGTCGCCGGCCGCCACCAGCAGCGGACCATCGGAATCCGTGTGTTCGAGGGCCAGGGCCAAGTCCCCCACCGCGCCGCGCTTACCGTGCTCAGCGGTGGCGCCGTCATCGACCACGGTCAACGGCACGGGGCTTTCGTAGTCCTCGGCGAAACTCTCGAAGTCCGCCGCGAAGCGCGCGTTCGAGACGATCACGCAGCGGGTCACGCCGGGGATTGCGAGGGCCGAGTCTAGAAGCCAAGCCAGGACGCACTTCCCGCCCACCTCGAGTAGAGGCTTGGCGCGATCACGGGTAAGAGGGTAGAGCCGGGTCGCAAACCCAGCCGCAAGAACGACAACCTGCATAGTGGCCAAACTCTAGCCGGGCAGCTCTGGCTCGAATAGGGCCCACCCGTCATGGGATAGGTCCGACGCCAGGCTTTGGAGCTGCACTCCGGGCCGTGGCACGATCACCAGGGCTCCTCCCGAACCGCAGAGCTTGGCCGCAGCCCCGGCTTTTCGGGCGCGAGCAGCCAGTTCAAGGTCCGCCTCCGGAACCGGCCAGAGGGCCTGACGCGCCTCTAGGTTTTGATCGATGCAGTCGGCAAAGGCGTTCAGATCCTTGGCCCGCAAGGCGGCCAGGCCGCGGCGCGCGAGCTCCGGGAACTTCGCCACGCCCCGGTGCACTTCCGCATCGCCTTCCACCCAGCGTGCATGCACGCTCGCATGCACATCGCCCGAGGCCTCGCCGAAAGAGGCGTGATGGGCCACCAGCAAGGGCGGCA
>JBLIOL010000142.1:0-13174 GCA_047639615.1 Planctomycetota bacterium
CTGGAGGCCGTACCGATCCATCCGGAGGCGACCCCCGTGATCGAGGAACTCTTGGAACGGGCCACGGCCGAGTCCATCGGCTACGTCATGGACTCCATGGAGTCCTTGTTGGATACGTATGTGCGTCGCGGCGCTGCGCGCATCAAGCTCGCAAAGCGGTCTCTCGGGCGCAAGCCGAGAGATTGGGCTGGAAGTGCAGTCGCTTGGGAGTCCAAACAGCGACGTCAGCGCGACTTCGAGTTAGCCGTTCACGACAAGTCGGACGAGAAATTGAATCGCTGGGCATTTGGCTTCAGCAAGAGTCTGATCGACTTCGCTAAGGCCCGTGATTTGCCAGCGCCGCCCAGGAAGATGATCCCGATCGAAGCCTGGCGCGAATGGCACGCTGGGATCTCTTACTCGCTCTAGTGGTTCTCCGCCCAGTTGGCGTACTCGGGTGACTGGCGGAAGAAGTCAAAGAAGTCTTCGGATCGGACGCGCTCGAGGGTCAGGCCGAAGTCGCTGGTGAGGGTCTTTAGGATCGGCGCCCACATGTCGTAGCGCTCGAGACCTTGGGTGGCTTCGAGGGACATCCAGTGTAGGAATTCGAGTTCGGGGTGCGTCTCCAGCAGGCTGCGGATGCGGCCTAGGGCGGTTTGGTAGTCGCTTTGGATCAGGTCGTAGTCGGCGCGCACGAAGTCGGCCAAGTGCTCGTCCGGGATGCGCTCAGCAAGGTAGGCCACGGCCTCGTCGAAGCCGGCTTGGTTGTCCTGGAAGGGGATTTGAGTCACGGCCAGGTAGGCCTGCGAGTCCTTCTGCCCGGTGCTGTGACCCAGTTGATCGAACCACTTGCGGAAGCCCTCGTCTTCGGGTTCGGCTTGGTCGAGGGTGGCCGCGGTGAGCATGCGCAACACGCCGTGATCCCGTTGGGCGTAGTCGGGCAGGGCTTCGACTAGTGCTTCGATGCCGCCGGCTTGCTCTTCGAGTTGAGTCTGGATATTGGCCAGGTACCTTTCGAGGCCGAGATTCGGGCTGCTAGCTGACTTGTGGAAGATCAGGCGTGTGTGGCGTTGGATGGCTTCCGCATCGGACTCGCCTGCTTGGAGGGAGCGCACGTCGATCAGGCTGGCGGAGCCGCTGCGTTCGAAGCCGAGGTAGAGCCAGTAGTAGCCGATGATGTAGGTGTCCAGGTAGTTGCTGCGTACCAGGATGGCTTGGCGCTCGTCGATGCTGACCAGGCCGAGGACTTGGTTCTGGGCCTCTTGCAAAGTGCCTTGCAGGGTCGCGATGGGGGAGCGTTCCTCTGCGACTTGGCGCGCGTAGGCGAGCTGGGCCTTGGGGGCACCTTGGAAGGGCTCTCCGCAGAGTTTGGTGAAGGCGGCCTCGTCGAAGACTTTCTCCAGCACAGCGACAGAGCCCATGTCGAAGTCCTTTTGGATGCGGCTGGCCAGTGCGTTCGCCTTGTCGGCGTCGCTGAGCTCAGGAGGCGTCGCGTTCACGTCGGCTTCGGCTAGGTCTACGAGCATGCGCGTGACCGTGCGGGCGACGCGGCAGAGCTTGTCGAAGTCGATCTTGTCGGGCGTGTCGGTGGGCTTGTGGTAGTCGGGGTGATCGCCGGCGGAGAGGAAGGCGACGGGCACCTTGAGGTGCTGGTCGAAGTTCTTGTGGTCCGAGCGCGCCCAGTCGGCGTCCTGGCTGAGCAGCTCGGGGAAGCCTTCGAGCTGGGCGGCGCCGTAGGCCGCGGCGGCGACGGCGTTGAAGGCGCGGTGTTCGCGGGTCGGAGTGATGTAGAGCTCGCCCGGCTGCGTGCGGCCGATCATGTCGATGTTGATGTTGGCGATGACGCGTTGGCCCTCGAGCAGGTGCGGGTCGCGGGTCCATGCTTCTGAACCCCAGAGACCTTTCTCTTCGCCGCTGACCCACATGAGCAGGACCGAGCGCTGCAAGGGGCCATGGGCGGCGAGGGCTTCCGCTAGCTGGAGCACGCCGGTGGTTCCGGAGCCGTTGTCGTCGGCGCCGTTGAAGATGGTGCCGTCCTCACGCTCGCCCACGTGGTCGTAGTGGGCGGAGACGACGATGACTTCGTTCTTGAGCAGCGGGTCGCTGCCGGGCCAGAGGGCGCAGACGTTGCGCGCGCTGATGGCCGGGGCGACCATGGCGCGGCGATCGTGCAATTGGAGGTCCACACTCTTGCCGACCTTGGGCCAGTCGCTCAGGCCGGCGCCTGCGAGCAGGGCGCGGGTGAAGTCGGGCGTGGCCATGACCACCGGGAAGGCTTGCTCGGCGGCCGGCTTGGGTGCGGGCTGGATAGCGCGGCCGGTTTCCGGGTCGAATTTGCTCTGGCCTACGTAGCCCTTGAAGAAGCGTTCGGCGAGGGAGCCGAAGCGCTGGGAGTAGGGCTTGCCAGAGTAGTCCTCGGCGGGGGAGACCAGCAGACCTTGGGCGCCGGCTTCCTCGGCTCGGCGGGCTACTCGGCGTAGGGACTTGCTCGGGTCAGCCATCCAGACCCAGTACCCGGAGACGTCCGTGTCCTCGAGGATCTGCTTGTCGCCGTCGCCGATGAAGACCACGCCGCCGGATGCTTCCCATGCGGTCAGGTGGCTCGAGCGCTCCGGGAAGATTTCGTGGCCGATGCGCCCGACGATGGTGCCCTGGGGCCCGGTGGCCTCGAGCAGGGTGCGGCTGGCGTCGAGCTTGCGCTGGGAGAGCGGGTACTCCCAGAACCAGCCGTCCCGGCCCAGGGGGGTGAAGCCCAGGCGGCTGACCCGCGAGACCAGGTACTGGCCGGCGATTTCGAGGCCCTGGCTGGGCGTATCGCGTCCGCCCATGGCGTCGTCGGCCAGGAAGTAGAGGTCGGCCTTGGCGCTGGCCGGCTTGATCGCCGCGAGGGCGCGCTCCAGGGGTGCGGGGGCTTGGGAGCTCGCAGCCGGGGCCAGTAGTAGCGCTAGGAGCAGGACCTGGGCAAAGGTGCGCGGGGCGCGCAGATGGGCGGTGAGCATGGCTGGATGATAGGTGCTTGGATGGCTTGACCCGTCTTGGCCAGTGCGAATTGACAGGGGCCTAGCGGGCGGGCACTCTCCATCCACGAAAGGCCTCCCATCGCGGGCCAGCCTCGTTCTGAGCACGCTCGGAGCGCCTCTATCCTGGGGCAATCCGCCGCATGCGCCGCCAGAGCGGGGTAGGTTTGTGAGGCTCGCCTCTCGCGATCCGGATGTGCGTTCCGCGTCCGCCATTTCCTCTCACACCACCCTCCTCCGTCCGTGACTCAACCCGGGATACCCAACGATCTGGTGCTCTCCACCGCGTGCTATGGCCCGCGGTTGCGCACCATCGAAGATCAGGCCTTCTCCGCTGTAGCCATGGGCTTTCGGCGCCTCGAGCTAGGCCTCTCGGCGACACCGTCGGAGCTCAACGGCTGGGAAGACTCCGCTCGCGAGACCGGCGTGAAGGTGGACTCGGTGGTGGTCGGCGCGCTGAACCCCATGCGCGAGGAAATGTCCGGCAGCCTCTTGGGGTCGAACGACTCCGATGAGCGCGAGCGTGCCCTCAACAGTACGCGCCGCCACATTCGCGTGGCCCAGGGCCTGGGTGCTCCGATCGTCGTTGTACGCGGTTGCGCCGTGGGCGCCGAATCCCTCTCCGGTGAGGCGAGTAAGCTCTCCTTGGAATTGGACGGAGCTGACGAAGATGGCTTGGAAGCGGCCCAACAGGCCGTTTGCACCTTTGTTCACAAGGTACAGCGCAAGGGCCAACGCCAGCTCGAGCACTTCTGCCGCTCGCTGCACACCCTCGGGCGCGAATTCCCTGAGATGAAGATCGCTGTCGAACCCGGCAAGCACTTCATCGACCTGCTCAACTTCGAGGCCATGCAATGGTGCCTCGACGACCTCGCTGCTCAAGGCGTCGGCTATTGGCACGACGTAGGCCGCATTCACCAGCGCGGCTTGGCCGGCTTGCCCAATCAGGGCGTTTGGCTCGACACCTTCTCTAGCCGCATGATGGGCGTGCACCTGCAGGACGCCAACAAGGTCGAAGCGGAGCTGCCGCCGGGCCTGGGCGAGGTGGACTTCAAGCTCGTGGCCGAATATGTACCGGGCGGCGTGCCGCACGTGATGGAGGTGGGCCCGCATCACGGGCGTGCTGAAGTACTCGCAGCGGTACAGTTCCTGATGGGCTTCGGCTTCTAGTCTAAGCTGTTGCTACGTAAGGGCTTGTGCTGATTTAGCAGGCGGCTACCAGCGGGTTCATCCCGGCCTCCCATTGTTTCAAGCTCTTCCCAGAGCACGACTTGGGAGCGATCGCACCGATTTGGGGCCTGCTGGCTCTAAGACCCTCCTTCCAGGGGGACGTTGTAGGTCGGAGGCGCGGATGATCGATAATGGTGCCTACCCGGAACTTCGATGACCAAACAGGCCATGCCAAGCGCTCGCTCCTCCGAATCGGACGCGGACGAACCCGAGACCGAGACCGCCGCCCAGGGCTTGCCCGTGGAGCGGCTGGGTCGTGTGCTCGCTCAAGTGAGCGAGGAGGCCAGCGGCGTGGCGCGCGGACGCTTCCTGGTGCTGACGCACCGTGGCCCCGATCCGGATGCCATGGGCGCGTGCGAGGGCCTGCGCTGCTTGCTGACCACGGGCTTCGGCTACGAGGTCACCGTGGCCACGGTGGGGGAGGTCCACCGGGCGGAGAACTTGGCTCTGTTGCGTACCCTCAAGCTCGAGCTCGAGCCCTACGAGGACGTGGACCCGTCCGAATATGCGGGCGTGCTCCTGGCCGATACGCAGCCGGTCTTCGGTCACACGGTCGTGCCTGAGGGCGCGCTGGTGGCAGCCGTCTTCGATCACCACGTGCCGCCCAAGGACGAGCAGACCGACCGCGTCCCGCCGCGCTACGAGGACGTGCGCCTGCAGACCGGCGCCACTTGCTCGATCCTGTACGAGTACCTGCGCGACGCCAAGATCGAGATCGATACCAAGACCGCAAGCGCGCTCTTCTGCGGCATTCGCTACGACACCGCAGACCTCTCGCGCAACGCCTCGCCCCTGGACGAGGAGGCCTACACCGCGCTCTTCGCCATCGGCGACCGCGAGGCCATCGCGCGCATCGACAACCCGCCTCTGCCGCGGCACTACTACTCAGGCCTGACCCAGGCATTGACCGCTGCGCGTCAGCACGGGCCCTTGGTCCTGATTCTGATGGGCAAGGTAGATAACCCCGAGTCCGTGGCCGAGACCGCTGACTTCTTCCTGCGCATGAAGGGTTGCTCGCTGGTGTTGGCCGGTGCAGCTCACGGCTCCGAGTACATCCTCTCCCTGCGCACGGACTACGCCTTCGGCAAGGCCTACCCGCTCATGTCACGCATGCTCGATGGGCTCGGCAGCTTCGGCGGCCACGGCCACATCGCCGGTGCGCGCGTGCAGCTCGAGGACGACGGCATGAGCAGCATCAAAGCGGTGGAGCGCAAGATGCGCGCCAACGCCCTCGAGGTGATCGGTGCCGAGCACGAAGACGGCATCCCGCCCGAGGGCAAGAGCCTCGCCGAGTGATTGCCGAGTGAGCGCCGCTTACCTACTTGCCATCGGCGGCACGGACTCCAGTGGGGGAGCAGGCCTGGCGGCCGATCGGCATGCGGCTGAGCTCGTGGGTGTGCCCTGCGTTTCCATCGTCACAGCGGCCACCGAGCAAACCGATGCTGGCGTGCAAGCGCTCAATCCGCGCGCCCCCGATACCTGGCTCTTCGAAGCCCTAGCGGCCATGTCGGAGCAAAATCCCGCAGCCATCAAGCTCGGCCTGCTGCCCGGCCAGCAGCACGTGATAGCCGCTACCAGCGTGCTCGATCAGGTGCTCTTCGAATCCCCCGGCCTGCCGATCGTTCTCGACCCGGTGATCGCCTCCAGCTCGGGCCACACCTTCCTGGACGCCGCCGCCCTCCAGGCCCTGCGCAAGCTCTGCGGCCGGCCGCTGATCCTGACCCCGAACCTGCCCGAGGCCGCCGCCCTGACCGGCGCGCCTGAGTCGCTGCTGGCGGAGGACCCGGGCGCGCGCTTGGCGGCCGCCCAGAGTTTGCTCGGCCTGGGTCTGAAGGCCGTCGCTCTCAAAGGAGGACACTCCGCCGGGACCACGGTCACGGATCTCTTATTGGTTCGCGACCAGCCGCCCGTCTGGAGCGAGCACCCGCGCCACCCCGGTCCGGGCATTCGTGGCTCCGGCTGCCGCTTCGCCACGGGCCTGGCTGCCCATCTCGCCCTAGGAACACCCCTCCCCGCCGCCCATCAGGCCGCTTCGGCCTTGGTCGCGGACTTGATTGCACGCAACGTGGAATAGTCTGCCCAAAACCCTTGCCACCCTGGCAAAGCCCGGTATCCTTCGGCGCACAAAGGAAGCGGCTGTAGCTCAGTGGTAGAGCGCAACCTTGCCAAGGTTGATGTCGTGAGTTCGAATCTCATCAGCCGCTCCACTTCCAACGATCAAACGGCCTGCGAAGGCCGTTTTTTCGTGCCCATCCGGAATGGTCGGGAGCGGGCGATGCGCACTCAGTTTGGCCGGAGCGCCAGGCGCACGTCGGTCATGCGGCCGTGAGCGATCAGCACCTCGCAGGGCGGGATGTGTGCGCCTTGCAGTTCGAAGTGCAGTTGGTAGTGGCCGGGTGCGAGCGTGTTGTAGACGCTCGTCCCTTGGTCGGGCAGTAAGTGCCTGGATACTCCCGCTTACTCCAGCAACTCCCAACGGATGGTGACCGAGGCCTCGGGGCTGTGGTCGAGGACGATCAGCTTGGCCAGAATGTCGGCTTCTTCTGCCCCGCGGTGCTTGATGCGGATCAGGTAGATGTGGCCCACGCGTACCTTTGCTTGGTCGGGGGCTTCGCCGTCGAAGAGGGCGCTGGCTTCGGCGAGGGGTTGGAAGGTGCCTTGCTTGCGGCTCTTCAGGATGACGAGGTTGCCATCTTCCAAGTGGATGGAGCTGAAGCCCTGGTGGCGGCCGATCGTCTCCGGGTAGTCGTATTCGCGCATGAGGTCAGCGCGCTCCCCAAGGTCGATGATGAAGCCATCGGAACCGCCATCCTTGCCGATGCTGAGGCCGTCCGACTCATACCCACCAAACCCCAAGTCGTGGGACAGGTTGTAGGCCCGGTGGTTCTTGATCACGCCACCGTTGCTGCCATCCAAGAGGGAGATCGAGCTGGTGAGAGGGTCGCCGGCGTAGAGCGTTGCTAATTGCGTGCTGGCGCTGGCAGAAACCAGATCGGACCGGTTGTGACTGTCTTGACCGGCTGCGCCATCGGCGCCGTCCTGCCTGAACGAGGCACTCAAGAAGGATGCGACGAGGACGGTGGACAGGGCCACGGATTGACGAACGAACATGAGAAGTTCCTCGGTAGCTATTGTGGGTGCAGCCCGGCCCTGGCTGCAGCCCTAGATGATCTCAAGAATACCTCGTCCGTCGAATCCCGATAGGCCTGCAGTGCACGCTCGATAGTTAAGGTTGCTGCTGATCTGTAAGTTCCAAGCGGAGCGCTCTTTGGGCACTGGGGCTAAGCTACGGCATGCCCAAGTTTGCGATTCAAGTCACCATGCGCGTGCACGACGGTCAGGCGGATGCCTTTCTGGCACTGATTCAGACGGCGGCCCAAGCAGCTGTGGCCAAGGAGCCTGAGTGCCATGCCTTTCATGTGGGGCAGAGCGAGGATGACCCGCATGTGTTCATGCTCTTCGAGGTCTACAGCGACGCGGCGGCTCTGGCCTTCCATCACCAGCAGGAACACTTTCAAGAGTTCCGCGTGGCGGCGGCGGATTTGATCGCGGATAAGTCCGCGACCAAGTTGGAGTTGTTCAACTAGATCCGAAGGACTAGCAGGCCGCTTTAAGAACAGCGGCCCAGCGATTGGTTTTCACGGATCGTCTGGCAAGGCGACAGGTCCCCCCATAGTGGTGGCTATTTGGGGGATCTGGCAACGCAGCCAGGCGCTTCGTGGGAGCCGAGCGACAAGTCGCTGTTTTTTAAGCGGGCTGCTAGAGCTCGCGCATCCACGCGTCGCGCAGGGCTAGTTGCTCGGGCGTGGCGCCCTGGTCGACGCTGAGCGCTGCGCGGCCCTTGCTCGGGTCGTAGGAGAGACCGAGTTTGGCGAAAGTCTCCGCGTAGGGTAGCGGCGTGCTGCCGGTGATGTGCTCGTCGAAGAAGGACTGGATGTCCGGGTCGGTGGCGGCGACGAAGTCGCTGATGAAGGTCTTGCTGTCGAAGGGCTTGGTGGGACCGTAGCGCTCCACGAACTCGAAGAAGACCTCGCGCAGGCCGCGCTCACCGTCGGAGAACTCGAGCAGGCGGATGTCGAGCACGGTGGCGGCCAGGGCGCCGAGCTCGTAGATGTTGCCGTACTGGGACTGGCCTTTCTCGGTGTCCCACTCGAGGCTGAGGCGCGCCAGGCTGAAATCGGGGTCGTAGCGCTTGGCGCTGCGGATCTTGCCGGAGAGTAGCTGCAGGTGCTCTTCGAGGTCCGTCAATCCGCCGCGCAGGCGCAGCATGCCGGCGGACCATTCCGTGACGCCCTCGTAGAGCCAGAGGTGCTCGTCCACGGTGGCCTTGGAGTAGTCGAAGTTGGCGATCGCTTCGCTCTTGAGGTGCAAGGGCGTGAGGATGTGCATGAACTCGTGGGCGATGACCTGGGCCAGCATGGCGGTGGGCCCGCGGCCGCCGGGCAGGGTGTAGAGCGAGCTGCGCGAGTGCTCGAGGGCGCCCATGGCGCGGAAGCCGTTGCGGCGCATGGCGTCGCGGTTGACGAAGCTCATCAGGAACACATAGCGCTCGACCGGCGCGAAGCCGATGAACTGCTCGGCGACGGTGAGCGCATCACCCACGGCGAAGAGGATCTCCTCGGCGTTGAGGGCCTCCGAGTGGGAGTGCACGAAGATCTCGACCTCGATGTCGCCCACCGTCAGGCCGGTTGTGGAGAGGTCGCCCATGAGGATGGGGGAGTCGGCCAGGATGCGGTAGGTGTCGGCGTGGAAGAGGCCTTCGCCAGTGCTGTCGAGTACTGTGCCGACGATCCAATCGGGATCGTGTTCCAGTCGCAGTTGGACGGGACTGGCGAGTAGGCGTTCGAAGTAGCCCAGCACACCGAAGGTGTTCATGAGCACGTGGTCGGGCTCGATGCCGGTGCCGCCGGCGGGCATGAGCTGGGCAGTGTCGAGCTTCGAGTCGTAGGTGTCCTCGATGTCGTAGTAGATCTGCGCGACCTGCTCGGGGTTGGCGAGCTCCCAGCGGTTGGTGCTGATCTGCTCCACGCCAAGCTCCTTGCCCTCGGCGTCCACGGCGCGCAGGTGCTGAACGAAGCGGCCGAAGTTGGAGTAGTCGTAAGTGCCAGGAGCGACCGCTACGAAGTCAAAGAAACGATCCGCTTCGGTAAGCTGCGGGGGGGTGACGGCCACATGGAAGAGATCGTCTTCGTGCTCCAGAAGGTCCACTTCGTAGAGCGTTGTGGACGGATCTTGATGCTCGCTGGATTGCGGTTGGGCAAGGGTGGTGAGCAGTAGGGGGAGTAGCAGCGGGATCATGGAGCCGAGTGGTGGAGGGCAGCGAGAGGACTGGAGAGGATCAGGGTACGCGCGTCCCAGCAGCATCTTTGTCAGCCCGACGGAGCACTTAGGTAAGGATCTTTGCCTCCGGGCGAGTTTGCCCCGGTGTGGTATAAGCGGTGCTCCCAGCTGGGAACTCCTCCCCCCCCATATAAGGAATTGAGCATGCACGATCCGTCCACGAACTTGCCCCGTCGTCAGTTGCTTCAGACCACCGCGGCGGCTTTGGGGGGACTCGGCCTGGGTGGCTGCGCTAGCCCCGGCGGCGCACAAGCGCAGGCGAAAATGGATGGCGGCTGCCTGATTCGTTCCGGCGACGTAGTGCTCTTCCAAGGGGACTCGATCACCGACGCGGGGCGCAGCCGCGAGCACGCGCAGGAGGCGAATGGGCAGCCGGGGCTTGGGCATGGCTATGCCTGGCTGGCTGCCAGCGGCTTGCTTGTGAATCCTGCGTTGGCAGACCTGCAGGTCTTCAACCGCGGCATCAGCGGGCACAAGGTCTTCCAGCTTGCGGATCGCTGGGATGCGGATTGCTTGGCGATCGAGCCGGATGTGCTCAGCATCCTGATCGGCGTCAATGACATCTGGCACGCGCGCAATGGAAATTACGACGGCACGGTTGAGGTCTATGAGCGCGATCTCGACGCGCTCTTGGAGCGCACACGCAAGGCCCTACCCGAGACCAAGCTCGTGATCTGCGAGCCCTTCGTGTTGCGCTGTGGTGCGATCGATGACTCGTGGTTCCCGGAGTTTGATACTTACCGCGCTGCTGCGCGGCGCGTGGCGCAGAAACACGCCACGGTCTGGGTCGCCTTCCAGAGCATGTTCGACGAAGCCATCAAGTACGCGCCGCCCGAGCATTGGGCCGGCGATGGGGTGCACCCCTCCGCCGCGGGAGCCTCGCTCATGGCGCAGGCCTGGTTGCGGGCGGTGGGTGCCTAGGGCGCTACTCGCGCGGCCGGTCGAGGGCTTGGGCGATTGCCCGGGCCAGCGCCCTGCCGGTGTCCGCGTCCATCACCTGGGCGATTGCGAAGGGCTCCTGCTCGAGGGGGAGTGGTGCACCAGGTAGACGGTGGCGCTCTAGCTGCGGCTCTGCACTGCCGTGTAGCGCTGGCCTTCCGGGGCTTCGAGCTTCAATGGACGTTCCTCTGTGATCGGCGTCCTAGCGCAGCTCTAGCTCAAGAGCCTTGACGACAGCGTCGATGCGCTCAGCCAAGAAGATGTAGTCCTCGGCGACCGTGTCCTGGTGGGCCATGATGGTGCACAGCCAATTGCGCAGGATGGGGTCGCCACTCCAGGAGGCGATCATGGCCTTGAGCCTGTCGCCTAGCTCCAGGTCCGGGTTGGCTGCCGAATTGCCGAGCTCCGCCCAGTTGATCTTGGTGGCGAAGACCTCGGACATTTGGAACGCGAGGATCAGTCTGAGCAATTGCTGCTCCGATACGCGCGTGTCCTCGATGCCGCCATAGAAGTCGGCTAGCAGCTGCTTGAGGCTGTGGCTCTTCAGGAGCCGCACCTGGCCGGAGCTGACCATGGCGTCGTAGGCGCCACGCGGTGAGGAGAAGACCTCGTAGTGCACGGCATGGATCATGGTCAGCAGCGCGCCGCGCCCCAACTCAGCCGTGGTGCGCTGCTCGATGGCCATGAAGAGCTCGAAGATCTCGTCCTTCGCGTCCCTGGCGACCTGCTCGGAGAGGGCTACGCGCTCTTGGGCCACGCCGAAGTCGCGCGTCAGAGCGAGCAGGTGCGCGTGCTCTTTCCTGTCGTTCTTGCGACCCTCCCACCAGGCATCACTGGCTAAGGCAGCCAGGATGCTTGTGGTGAGGACGGCTCCTTGAGCAAAGAGACGCTTCCACGGGATCTGCGGGCGCAAGCGCTTGGGAAAGTCCATTGCCCGCGGCACTAGAGCGCTATCAGATGCTCTGCGCGTTTGGCGGCCATGGTGCCGGCGTCGGACTCGATCAGCTTTTCGAGGGCCTTCTTGTGGGCGTCCTTCTTGCCGAAGCCGTCCTCGTGGATCTTGTCGAGAAGCCGATTGAGCTTCTTGCAGGCGTCGATCTCGGTCTTGAGCTCAGGTGAAGCGAGGCTCTCGGAGATGGACATGGCGCGGGCATGCAGGGTTTCTGCACCCTTGAGCCTCTTGAGCATGCCGTCGAGTTGGTCGTTCGCTTCGACTAGGTAGCCGTTGGTAATACACCACTGCACCTTGTCTAGCTTGGCTCCGGTTTGTTTGCGGAAGCTAGCGATTGCGGCGTCCGCCTGCTCGATCATGTCACCCTTGTCTCGGACCTTGAAGGCGGCCATCACGGCCTTGCCGACGTCGCCCTTGGCGAAGGACTTCCACGCGGACTTGAGCGCCTTGGGCGTCTCCGTGGGAGCCTCGCGGCCGGACTTGATCTCGTCGGCGATGAGCTTGGAGGTCTTCGAGTTGGTGTGACGACCTTGCTCGATGACCGTTCCATCGGCACCGATCAGCGTGTACTTGGGCAAGCCGCGCGAGCTCATGCTCAGGGGACGCTCCGTGGTCCACATGGCATTGGTGCCCAGCCACTTCCTGCGCAGGGCGAAGCCCTCCATCTTGGAGCGATTGGCACCCTGACTCTCGACAAAGATGACCTGCAGGTCATCGCCATACTCTTCCTGGAGCTTGATGGAGGTCGGCACGGACCCCGAAATGCAGCCAGGTCAGCGTGTGCCCCAGAACTCGATCAGCACCGGCTTGCCGCGCAGGGAGGCGAGGCTCTTGAGGCCAGCACCGTTCACCGGGGTGTTGCGGAAGGTGTAGGCAACTTCGCCGCCGACGTTGACCACGTCGGCGGGGGTGCTGCTGAGGCTCGCGCTACCGGTGAGGATGGCGAGCGCGCCGGCGGCGCCGGCGAGGAGGAGTCCTTGGAACTTCATGGGCTTGTCCTTGGCAGCCAAGGGGAAATCGGGGATCCGATCCCGGAGGCTACTGAGGGGCCGAGTATAGCTGAAGTGCCCGGGCTGGCCTGGGCTTGGGGGCTCGGCTTACCGTTTCTTGGACTTCTTACGCGGCTTGTAGCGCGAACCTTTCAGGAAGGAGGCTTCCAGATCATCTAGGAGCGTATCTCCCAGGGATGCTTCAAGCAGGGCGCGCTGGGTCTTGGCCGGGGGCTGGTAAGTGCCCACCAGGGTCCAGGAGCCGTGGCCCTGATCCTTGCGTTCGTTGGCGATTCGATCGCGTACGCAGCCGCTGGCGAATTCAAGCAAGGCCTCGGGGTGGTGGCGCATTAGGAAGCCTGCCGTGCCGAAGGCCAGCTTTGAGCGGTCGGGGCTGAAGCGCTTGGTGTCGACCTGAATCAGCTCTTCGAAGCTGAAGGGCTGGTTGCCCTTGCGGAAGCGCGAGCGCAGGCTCTTTTCCCAGCTGCCGTGCTCGCCTACCCCGACGAATCCGGTGCGGCCTGGTAGGCAGTAGATGCCCTTGTTGAGCTCCATTTCGAAGTTCCAAGCCATACCCAGTGTCAGCCAATCGGGGAGGCGGCCGAAGCGCTGCAGGAGGCTGAGGCGCAGGAACAGCTTGAGGGCATCCGCGGCTTCGGTGGCGAGCCCGGCTTGCTCAATTACATGGGCACTCAGCCGGCTGGTGCCTGGCGTACTCGCCCGTACTT
>JBLIOL010000143.1:0-13107 GCA_047639615.1 Planctomycetota bacterium
CGTTGCGGCGGCCCAGGCGGCCATCGACAAGGCGGTCGGTCTAGGCGTTGCCGATCGCGAGCGAGTTGTCGTGGGCGGGCACAGCTATGGCGCTTTCATGACCGCAAACCTGCTTGCCCATTGCGACTTATTCGCCGCAGGTGTGGCGCGCAGCGGAGCCTACAACCGAACCCTGACACCCTTCGGCTTCCAATCGGAGCGCCGCACCTACTGGGAAGCGCCCGAGGCTTACTTCAATGTCTCGCCCTTCATGCACGCTCAGAAAATCGACGAGCCCCTGCTCCTGATTCACGGTGAGATCGATAACAACTCAGGCACCTTCCCGATCCAATCGGAGCGACTCTTCCAAGCCATCAAGGGCAATGGTGGAACCGCGCGCCTGGTGGTGTTGCCCTTCGAGAGCCACGGCTATCGGGCGCGCGAATCGGTGCTACACGTACAAGCCGAGACCATCCGCTGGTTCGAGCGCTTCCTTGGGCCGAATGCCGGAGCCAGCGAAGCCAAGTCAGGCGGTTCCTCCGACTGATCCGAGCGCCCCGCAGTTCTCAGGATCTAGTGACCCGCCAGCTCAGCCTCGGCGGCGATATAGCCGAAGGCTGAGGTTGCGGTGTGACTGGCGATAATTCCCTGCCACATAGCTTGAGCCTTGGCGGTCTCTCCTTGCATCCAGCGCTGCATGGAGAGTCCGTAGCTCAGGGTGGAGTTTGTGACAGCATCGGAGTGAACGCCGTCATTCTTGGGGGCGATTTGGTCGACGCTGCGCTCACCCTTATAGAGCAGCGCCAGATCCCAATAGGTTTGGTTTTCGATGACGTCCATGGAGGCCGTGATGTGGGCGACGGAGGCCTTAGCTGCCTCTGGACGATTCAGCCGCGAGAGAATGATGAAGCGCCAATAGGCTGTGCTCACATGATTGTCATCGTTGCGGTCGGTCTTGAGAAAACGCTGGTCGTAGGCGAGTAGAGCGCCATCGAGATCGCCTTTCAGGTATCTGGCAAGACCCAAGTGGTACCAGATGTTCCCCTGGGTGTTGCCGATGGGGGTCTTGCGTTGATTGGGAACACCGTCGGCCTCGGTGCGCAGAGGGGCATCGCCTGCGAGCACAGCGGCGCGCTCGAAGTCCAGAATAGCCAAGTCGAGCTTCCTCACGCTGATGTAGCGGTGGCCCCGATGGCGCAGCAGGCGGTAGCTCGCCGGATGGGTCTTCAAGCCCTCGGTGTAGACGGCGATCGCATCCTCGTAGCGCGTGAGATAGCCAAGTCTCCGGCCATACCAGATGATGGCCTCTTCACTGTCTGGGGCGTTCTCGAACGCGGCTCTTGCTCGGTCGAGGTTGCTCGTTAGTTTGGCTAGGGTCGCCGCTTCGATTGACGGCATGCTCAAGGGCTGGCCCAGCAGCGAGTGCGCGTAGTAAGGCTCCGATTCTGCTTGGCTCGTTTGCTTGTCCGAAGGTGGGCTCTGGCATGCACCAGTCCAAAGCGCAAGAACAGCAACGGTGACCAAGGTGACGATGGAAGGCATGCAGCAGAGCCTACCTTCAACCTGGCATTTGGTGGGTTGGGGCTTTGGCCAATGGCTGGATGCCCGGCGAGATGAGCCTGAGCTGGGGCGTCAGGCTGCGCGCTTGCTCGGAGTTTGGGGAGCCCTGGGCCTTCTCGTGTTCCTGTTGCAGCGCCTGGTCGACGGCTATGGCAACTTCTGGCTGCCGCGCACAGACGACACATGGTGGTGCTGGTTGCAAGTCACCAAGTACCCGCCAAGCCTTGCCGTCTGCGGACTCGAGTTAGGACTCATGGCGCTGCTCTTGGGGGCCTTCTTCCGCTTCCAGCCCGCTTCGTTTCGGCGCAACGGGCCACTGTTGGTATTCGGCCAGGTGGCCCTGTTCTTCTTCCTGACCCACGTGCACCTCTTGATGCTCGTGCGCTACGCCTGGGACCGACTCGAGGGGGCGCCGCCGTTGGCGCTTGGGGGTACGTGGCTTAGGACTCTCTTAGTGCTGGCCGTGCTCTATCCCATTTGTCTGGGCTACCGGCGCCTCAAGCATGCCTTCCCGGAGAGCTTGCTGCGTTTTTCTAGACGAACGAGACGTAAGTGGTCAGCCCCGACGGGTCTTAGTCCTTCGAGCTGATGCGAGCGCTGAACATGCTGATCCCGCCGCGCCCGCCGCACCCAGAGCAACGGAGCCATCTCGATCGACACCGCCGACTTGGACGGCGTTAGTGATCCGGAAGTGATCGCGGCCTAGAACTTGAACAACATCGTCGCCTCGTACGACAACCTCCTCGGCCCCAGCATTGATCCTAGAGGGACCAACTACTGCGGCCCGGCTGTAGTTAATTCTTCGGGCAACTCCGCTTCGATCAGCGCCTACGGTTCCGAGCAGATCGCCGGACTTTGCGTGCGCCTGGAGGCCTCCGGTCTGGCCTTGAATCGGTTCGCGATGTTCCTTAACTCGCAGACCCAGGGGCTCGTCATGCCCCCTGGCTCCCAAGGCAATATCTGCCTCGGCGGAGCCATCGGGCGCTACCGCCTGGACATTCTGCCCACGGGGGCGTCTGGGTCCGTTGCCTTGGCCCTGGACCTGAAAGACACACCAACACCGACCGGGCCGGACTCGATCCAACCTGGTCAGACCTGGCAGTTCCAGCTGTGGTTCCGGGATCAAAACCCGGCCAATACCAGCAACTTCACGGACGCTGTATCGATCACCTTCCAGTGAGATCGGTTAAGCGCCGGCTGGGTCGGGCTTGCGGTCTCCGGTAGGGGAGTGCAAGCGTGCGCTACTCCCCCAGAGAGCAGTTCGATTTTCCTGAGGTATTCCGCCCGCCATTCGTGGGGCGGAATACCTAGGTGTTTGAGAGAACCGGCCATTGCCCCTCTTCCTTCCGCATGCTCAGGAAGGTGCCGGACACTCAGCGCTTGAGCTGGTCCTCGTTGAGTGAGACCTCAAAGATCTTGCGACCATCGCGATTGATCCAAGTTGCCAGCAGGGTTGCCGGGGTCCGGCTGGTATCAGCAACCATGCGCATGAACACGTGCGGTTCCACAGCGTGATGCACCAGGTGGGGATGGGGCACATCGAGGCTCGCGATGGTACTGCTGTGCATGGGGCTGACCACGAACTGCCAGAGGTCGTAGCCGATGCGCTCCTGCATGGGATAGCGCAAGGCGCGTGAGACGTGGATGTCACCGCTCATGAGCACACAACCTTCGATCTTGTGCTCTGCGATGAAGTCGAAGATGGCCTCGCGCTCGTAACGATAGGTGTGCCAGTCGTCCTTCTCGCCGTTCTTCTTGTCGTCCCAGATCATGCCGGTGAGGATGACCTTGAAGGTGGCGCTGCTGGCGCGCAGCTCGCGCTGAAACCAAGCCCACTGCACCTTACCTAGACAAGTCGGTTGGTCTGGATCGACGAAGGATGGTTCGGTTCGGCTAAACCAGCGTGGGTCGAGGAGAAAGACTTCTACAGGCCCATAGCGGAAACTGGTGTACACACCTTGGCCGCCCTGATCGGTCTCGTGACCGAAACTACGATTGGCCCTGTAGTCCACGAAGGCCTGCCGAGCGACCTCCTTGCCTGTCCAGTCTCCATGGCCATCGTTCTTTCCGAAGTCGTGATCATCCCAGGTACCCCAGCTTGGGATCGTGCGGATCATGGACGCTATCTCCGGTTGGGCTAGGAAGCGACGATGCCTGGATCGGGCTACATCGAGATCGGCGGAGTCGACGTAGGGCGTGTCGCCCATGAACACAAAGGCCTCGCAGCCCTCGTCTCGTACGCGTGTCCAAATGCGGTCCGGAGTAGAGGGCGCACACGATCCGAAACCGATCGTGACCCGGGCTGGTTCGCCATCTGTGGGCGGAGTGCGGAAGCGGTTGGCTGGCCCGGAGCTAACCAGGGCCTCGCCCCGCTTGATTTCGTAGGTCCACAGGGTGTCAGGGCTCAGACCACCTACATCAAATACGACGGTCTGATCACGCTGATCTGCGCTGGCCGTCTGTGTCGCGCTCCCGGCCCGCGCGCCGCCTGGGCCGCGCACCGAAAGTCCATAGGTGCCTGGCTCGGAGGGCCTGTACCACAGGCGCGCCTCGGTGCTCGACACGTGCCCGAGCATCGGGCCAGTGGGCTTCTCCGCCGGCTTCGGAGTCGCTACTACCCGCGGCGCCTGACCGCTGCGAACGAGCCTTACGTAGGCCTCGAGCGCGCCGAAGAATCCCTTTGCCACGTCAAGAGCCTGCACGCCGACGGCTGGCGTCCCATCCTTACGGAAGGCTTTGTCGAGCCAGAGGCTGCTGACCAGGAAACGGCCCCGGCCGTGAGCACCTTCGAGCAATGCTGGATGTTCTGGACCCGCGCTTGAGGTGAGCAGAACTCGGAAACCGCGCCAGCTGGTCAGGGACTCCCAAATAGCGTGACGAGCCTGATGTGTGTCTATGCCTGCACTGCCCGCACTCGTCCAACTTTCAAGTAGCGGGTGGTCCGCTGCTCCGGCCACGATCTGAAGCGGCGCGAGATCTGTGTCGCTGCGCTTGGTGTGTAGCCCAGGGGGCAAGTACGTCAGAGTGGCTCCGTCCTGATCGCTCTGGGTCATTTCCAGAACCACTCCGCCGGCCTCTACGAAGCTCTGCAGTGCATCGCCATGGGTGGAGACGTACTCGTGGTAGGCAGGGTCGTTGTTAACGAAAGAGCCAAATACGATCAGGTCGACCCCGAGTGCCGTGGGCGAACGCTTGAGATCGAGGGCGGCCACATCTACGGAAGCGGCTTCGAGTAGACGTGCCACTCCCGTCGCACCTTCGGTCCACTGGTCCTGGTATTCTAGGACCGCAGCCTGAATCCGCTCAACGGAGGTTGTCGAGGGAGACTGGGCAAACAGATCCATTCCACTAGCCAGTAGCAGGAACGCGGCCGCAAACGACTTGAGGGGGGAGTGGTACATGCGTTTCAAGGAGAGGGTCGGGGTGGGTCGGGCGGGGGTGGATTCTCCGAGCGCCGCAGCACTGGCGCAAGGGCAAGCGCTGCTGCATGCTTCGACGCAAGCTGTCCAGGCTCGTCGGAGATTCGGAACGGCTCGAAGCGGCACTCTTGCCGGTGTGGATGCAATGCCCCGGGCCGGCCATCGCACTGCGCAATAGACCGTCCTCGGCTTGTGAATATTGGTGATGACGTAGCCGGATATCAAGCCAGCTCTGACACTCTGTGAGATCTTCAGCCTGGGTGCTTACTGGCATCAAAGCCGGGCCAGTAGGGTGGGGCCGAGAACCGCCCGACGCATGTCGCTGTCGGTCTGAGTACGACCCTTGATACAGTTGGATCAACAACGCTTACCGCACGCTCGTGCACTGATGGAAGCACGCAAGCATTCGGAATGAGCACTCGTCAAAGATATCTGGGGTCCTTGAGCATCTCTCTGCTGACTGTTGCGCTCTGCACTGCCCAGTCCGGACGCGCGAAGACGCCCGCACCTGACTTTATCACTGGTGTCCCAGCGGATGAGGTCTTCGACGAGGCCGTCAAACCGTTCCTCAAGAGCTACTGCACCAAGTGCCACAGTAGATCCAAGAGGAAGGGGGAGGTGGTCCTGAGTGGAATCAGCTCCGACTTGGCCGCAGGCCAGGACATGCACACTTGGAAGGCTGTGCTCAAGCAGCTGGTCCTTGAGGAGATGCCTCCGGCTAATCGAAAGCAGCCGAACAAGGTGGAGAGTGACGCCGTGATCCGCTGGATCAATGCCGAGCTCGACAAGTCAGGCAACGCCTCTGACCTCTATGCGAAATTGGAGAGCCCCTCTTTCGGCAACTATGTGAACCATGAGAAGCTCTTCAGCGGAGAGGTCGAGACCGAGCCCTTCTCACCGGCACGCCTGTGGAGGACCAGCCCTAATGTGTTTGACAACATCAAGTCCGGCTTCGGTGGCGACGTAAGGCACCTGAGGCAACCCTTCTTGCTCGAAGACAAGATGGGCATCAAGGACTACGCCAACATGCTCTTTGCTGACTCGGCGGTGGTGAACACCCTGCTAGGCAACGCTGGCAACACTGCTGACCACCTGATCAGGACAGAGTACTTGGCTATCGCCTCGGCAGGTACCGCTCCAGCCAAGTCAGAACTCACTTCGGTGCTCAACCAGCACTTCAAGCGCGTTGTCTACAGGGACGCTACCGAGAGTGAACTGGACAACTACTGCAAGCTCTTCGAGAGAGCAGTAGGGGAGGGCGGTCACGCCGAGGCTCTGCGCGTGGTTCTGATGGCGGTCATGCTGCACCATGAGTCGGTCTACCGGCTAGAGATCGGTCTAGGAGCCGAGGGGAGCTCAGGCCGCCGCATGTTGTCGTCGACTGAGCTGGCCTTCGCGCTTGCCTACGCGCTAACCGACCACCGCCCAGATGAGGCTCTGCTTGAGGCAGCCCGGGATGGGGAGCTAGTCAGCCAGGAGGATGCTCAGTATCAAGTCAAGCGCATGCTTGAGGACGACAGCATCGAGAAGCCCAGGACGCTGCGCTTCTTTCAGGAGTTCTTCGGCTATGCCCAAGCCCACAAGATCTTCAAGGACGAGAAGCGCTCCGGTGGCTTCGCCTACTACGGCGAGAACTACCCGAACATGTACGAGCGGGATGCGGACTTCTTCGTGATGCACATCCTTGAAGAAGACAAGGACGTCTTTGAGCGGCTGCTTACGTCTGACGAGTACTTCATTCTCAACAGGCAGACCTTCAGGAATACGGTCTACGACTTCTACAAGCAGAACCAAGCCGAGCTGGACGCTGGCGTGTTCCCGGAGGCCAAGCAGCAGGAACTGCTGCTGCGGCTAGACCTGAAGGGCTGGCACGAGCTCAACGAGAAGTACTTCCTGCACAACTTCAACCGAGGCTTCAATGGCAGCATCAGGGCCATCAAACAGATCGTCAAGGAGTGCGGGGATTGGAAGAACACGGAAGACGAAGAGACCTTGCTGCACAGCATGCAGCCGCTCTACAAGAAGTATCCGATGGTCTACGACCTCAGGGACGATGAGCAGGACTTCCTCTTGCCCCAACCCTACAAGCGCCCGAATCGCGCCGGCATGCTGACGCACCCGGCTTGGCTGATTGCGCACTCCTTGAACGATGGTACCGATCCCGTTCGCCGTGGTAAGTGGGTCAGGGAACGCTTGCTGGCAGGCGTTGTGCCCGACATACCCATCACCGTGGACGCCACGGTTCCTGAGGATCACAGCAAGACTCTCCGGGAGCGATTCAAGATCACCGAGAGCAAGGAATGCTGGCGTTGTCATGTGAAGATGAACCCTCTGGGCTACACCTTCGAGATGTTCGATGACTTCGGCCGGGTCCGCACGCAGGAGCAGCTTGGAGATGGCGGCAGCAAGCCCATCAACGCCAGGGGTGAACTACAGGGCACCGACGAAAGCGGCGTGGATGGGAAGGTCGAGGATGCCTTGGAGCTGATCGGACGACTGGCCAAGTCGGACAAGGTGCGCCAGTCCATAATCCGCCACGTGTTCCGTTACTACATGGGCAGGAATGAGATGCTTTCCGATTCCAAGACCCTGATCGCTGCGGATCAGGCATACCTGGAGAGTGGTGGGAGCTACAAGGCGCTGGTGATCTCGCTGCTCTCCTCAGACTCCTTTCTCTACCGCAAACAACTGGGGCCGGCCTCGGGGTACAGCAAATGATCTACTCACGACGCGACATAATGAGGGGGCTCTCGCTTGGTGCGGGAAGCTTTCTACTCACCCCTCTCCTGAAACAGATTCAGTTACAGGCCGAGGGCGACGCGACGGCCTTCCCCAGTCGCTTTGTCTTTGTTGTTAAGTCCAGCGGCATCATCCCGGCAGGCATCACTCCCGAGGCTTTCAAGGGCAAGGAAACGAGCAAGACTCTGTTTCAAGGAGACCTCACCAAGGTCGCGCTACCTGCGTCGATGAAGGCTTTGGAGCCCTTCAAGGATCAGCTTTCGATCGTGCAGGGACTCTCAGGGAAGATGTGCCGTGGCGGTCACTCCAGCTACTTCGGCATGCTGGCTGCCTACATGACCGGGGGGGAATTCGATTCCGGGACCATCGTGAGGGCCACCGCCGATGCGGAGCTGGCAAGCCTCAATCCTGCGCCCTTCAATCACGTTGGCTTGGCCGTCAAAGGCAAAGCGCTCAGCAAGGGCTACGGCGGAACCATGTACCCCGGCATCAGCGCTGTGGGCCCCGGCAAGGAGCTGCCCTTTCAGGGTTCCCCAGACGTGGCCTATGAGCAGCTCTTTGGCTCCGCAGTCTCTGCCTCCAGTAGCGGCGAGAAACGCTTCAAGCTACAAAGGAGCCTCTTCGACTTCATGGTCGATGATCTCAAGCAGGTCAGAAAGGCGATCCCCTCCTCCGAACACGTCAAGCTGGATGCCTACCTCAATTCCTTTGAAGAGCTCCAGGTACGCCACAGCAAGCTCGCCGGCATGAAGGGGCAGATTGAGCAGCACGCCCCTGAGTTCACCGACAAGTTCACGGCCAAGCCCGAGGAAATTCGTCAGGAGGCCCATTTCGACTTGGCCGCCGCCGCCTTGATCGCCGGGCTCACCAATGTTGTCACCATTCGCCTGGACAATGTGAACATGACCTACAAAGGGCTAGGTATCGACAAGCATAACCACGGCATCGGACACAACGAGGGTTCCAAGACCCAAGAGGAGTATCGTGACATCATTCGCAAGCACCACACGGAGCTGCTCGCGACCATGGCCGGCAAACTGAAGGCGGTCCCCGAAGGCGATGGCAACATGCTCGACAGGACCATGATCATCTTCCTTTCGGATTCTGGAGACGCCCATCACGGTAGCTGCCTGGAGTGGCCCTATGTGGTGATTGGTGGTGGCGCTGGCAAGCTCAAGCTGCCCGGGCGCTACCTGCGCTACCCCAAGTACGGCCAAGAGGGGAGCCGCACCATCGCTAATTGGTGGACCACCGTGCTCAACGCCCACGGAAACCCAGCCGAACACTTCGGCAACGAAGACCTAGTTCTCAAGCAGAAAGGACTCTCGCATACCGGCGCACTGAGAGAGCTATTGGCCTGATAGAGCGCTGCGACTCAGCTGCCCATGCTCTTCATGATGAACAACTGAATGAGCTCGGCGCCGCGGGCCTCGTGGAGCGGGTCTTCGGTGTCACGCGCGCGATGGTGAGAGGCTGGCACGCTATGACTGGCTTCGACTTGGAGGTTAGCTTCCGCAATGAGCTCCTCCAGTTCGCCCGGATCCCGTAGACCCAACCGCTCGGGCAGGTCGGAGACCAACAGGGCCGCCACTCCATGCTCGCTGAGTCGGGCGGAAACGCCGTGGAGGAAACGCCGCAGGGTCTCGCCGTCCTCATCGAAGACCGCCCGATCCAAAGCCGTGCGAGGTGTCTCGGGCACCCACGGCGCATTGAAGAGGACCAGGTCGAAGCGCTCCTCTTGCGGCGACTCCGGGAAGAGGTCGGCCCGGACCGCGCTATAGGATTCCGCGAGTCCTAGTTGCTCGGCATTGTGGGTGGCGCAGGCCACGGCACGCTCCTCCATGTCGGTACCGACTGCGCGAGTTGCGCCCCGTTGGAGCATGACAAAGCCCAGCACGCCAGTTCCGCAACCAACGTCCAAGACCGATCGCTCGGAAGCCTCGAGGTTGTCGAGCAGGTCTACGTAGGCGCGTCGGGTGGGGGAGAAGACACCGAAGCGCGGCACAATGCTGCCCTCCAGCCCGGGTACCTCGATCTTCTTCTCTGTCCACTGCGCTGCGCTCAGGGCGCCTACGAGAGTACTAAGCCCCACCAGCCGCGGTTGGTCTGACGGGCCCCAGGCAAGCTCCACCGCGCGCTGTGTGTCCGGGGCGCGACGCAAGGTCAGCTTGCCGGTCGCTTCGATCAGGACCAGCACCTGTCCGAGCAATTCAGCTCGCTCCCGAGTGGCCGCACGCTCGTTGCGCCAGCGCCGGGCCAGGGTGTCTGCGAAAGGCAGACGAGTCTCTTTGTTTACTCGCCGCCCGAGTGCAGCTAGCAGTTGGCGACCGTTGACGTAATCACCCTTCCAGAGCAGCACCTGCCCGGATTGGATTCTGCGCAGTGCCTCCCCTGCGCGGGTGGTGTCGTCGGCGAGTGCCAAGCGAGTGGGGGCTGCAGCCCCGGACTCACTAATGAATTCGGCCTTGCGACCATCGGGGAGTTGGGTCATGGAACGCTTGATTTCCTAGCGCCTTGCAAACTTTCGGTGAGTGCCGCCGGAGAGCTTGAGGCTCGCGCTCTTGTGGTCCTTGTAGGACTGGTAGTCGCCCTGGTGGAACACGACCTGGCCGTCTTCTTCGAAGGCCAGAATATGGGTGGCGACCTTGTCCAGGAAGTAGCGGTCGTGGGTGACGATGATCATGCAGCCCGGGTAGTGCGAGATGCCTTCCTCTAGGACGCGCAGGGTCTCGAGGTCGAGGTCGTTGGTCGGCTCGTCCATGATGACGAGGTTCGCGGGCTTGCGCAGCATGCGCGCCAGCAGGACGCGGTTGCGCATCCCTCCCGAGCATTCGCCCAGGAGTCGGACCTGGTCTTCGCCCTTGAAGTTGAAGCGCGACACGTAGGCGCGAGCGTCCATGGTCGTGCGACCGAAGGGCAGGATCAGGTTGCCTTCGGTGACGTTGTCGAAGACAGACTTGGTGTCATCGAGGGCATCGCGGGACTGCTCGATGACGGAGGTCACGACGGTGGATCCGACTTCGATGGTGCCGGCGTCCGGCGCCTCTTGACCCAGGATCATGCGCAGCAGAGTGGTCTTGCCGCGACCGTTGCCACCGATCACACCCAGCTTGGCCTGGGGCGGGATGTCGAAGGTCAGGCCATCGAAGAGCACATTGTCGCCGTAGGCCTTCTTGAGGTTCTCGATGTGCACGACCTTGCGGCCGAGGCGCGGCCCCGTGGGGATGCGCAGCTCGACGGATTGGACCTGCTCCTCTGCGCTGACCTCGTCGGCCATTTCCTGATAGCGACTGAGGCGTGCGTTGGACTGCTTGGTCTGAGCCTTGGGCGTGCGGCGGATCCACTCGAGCTCTTTCTCGAGGCGCTTGTCGCGCAGGGCGTCGTGGGTCTTCTTGACGTCGAGACGTGTGCGTTCGAACTCAAGGTAAGCGCTGTAGTTTCCAACGTGCTCCGTGGCGAGCCCCCCGGCGACCTCGACCATGCTGCTCACCACCTTGTCGAGGAAGTAGCGGTCGTGGGTGATCAGCACCACCAGGCCCTGGTACTCGAGCAGGTAGGTCTCGAGCCAGAGGATCGAGTCTGCGTCCAGGTGGTTCGTAGGCTCGTCGAGCAGCAGCATGTCCGGGTGTTCGAGCAGCAGCTTGCAGAGTCCCACGCGGCGCTTCTCACCGCCCGAAAGACTCTCCACGTCGCGGTGGGCCGGCGGAACCTGCAGGGCGTGCATGGCCTGCTCGAGGTGCTGCTCTAGGTTCCAGATGTCCTTCACATCCATCTCGTGCTGCAGGTGGTCGAATTCACGCGAGAGCTTTTCCAGCTGCTTGCCCTCCGCTTCACCCATCAGGTTCATGACCTCGTAGTAGCGTGCCTCCGTCTCGCGGAGGTGATCCACGGCCACGTCGATGTTGCCTTTGACGTCCTTGTCAGGGTCGAGCTGGGGCTCCTGGGACAGATACCCGACGCTCACGTCGCCATTGGTTCGCGCGGTGCCCTCGAACTCCTTATCTACTCCGGCAAGGATGCGTAGGAAGGTGCTCTTGCCCGCACCATTAGCCCCGATAAGACCGATCTTGGAAGTCTCGTGAAGAGCCATCGTGATGCCCTTGAGGACCTCCCGCTGCTCGTAGAACTTGTGCAGGTTCTCGACCTGAAAGACAATGCGCTCCGCCATGTTGGCGAGGAGCTTATCCGCGCCTCTCAGGTTGCCACAAGCCGGGTTAGGGGATTCGCAATCTGAGTTGGGCTTTGATGGGGATTTCCCGCTTGCGGATGGCTCTGGGGGGGGCATGGGGATCGGACCCAGCCAGCCCGTCAAATGCCCCTTCCCAGTCCTCAGCTCTCGCTCAGAACCGCAGCGAGGCGATCCATGTCGTCCTCGTTGTTGTAGACCGACGGAGATATCCGCATGCGGCCTGGACCGAGAGAGATGCCGATCCCAGCAGCTCGCAGCCGCGGACCCACGTCTTCGCCTGGGGTCAGGGTCAGGATGGGCGAGCGATCAGGGTGCGGCGAGATGCAGGGGAAGCGGTCGGAATCCAGCGCATCGAGCAAGCGAGCGTTCAGGGCTACCGAGTGCTGGAGCGCGTTCTCCACCCCGACCGAGTCGATGAACTTGAGCCCCTCGTGGAGCGCAGCGATGCCCACGTAGCTTGGATGGCCCGGCATGTAGCGCGTGGCGTCCTTGCGTGGGTGGACGCGGAAGTCGCCTGCGCCATCGACGGGCGACTCTACCCAAGGCTCGTAATTGTGCCGTGCGTGTCCGGGCACCATGTGGTCGGGAAGCCGGGGTCCCCTGCAGCTCATGTCGGACGTAGAAGTATCCGATTCCGTGTGTGCCAAAAGACCACTTGTTGGCTGAGCATGCAGCGAAATCGATACCCAGCGCGCGTACGTCTATGGGCACGCTGCCTGCAGATTGAATCAGGTCGGCGTAGACCAGCGTGCCGTGGGAGTGGGCAATTTCGCTGAGGTCGGCCAGCACTTCGACGTGCCCATTCACATTGGACACATGGGTGACGGCAACCAAAGCTGTGTCGTCGTCGATCGCCGCACGCATGGCGTCGATGGGGGTGCTTCAATTCTCGGCCTGGACGATGCGAACCTCCAAGCCGCTCGCACGCAGGCCGATCAGGTTGTGCAGCGAGCCAGCAAAGTGCAGGTCATTCGTCACGACATTGCCGGTGCGTTCGCGCAAGCGGGGTAAGCCGTCCAGGACGAGTTGTTCGCCTGGCTTTGTGCAGGAGACGAAGCCGACCTAGGAGCGTGTCGCGTATAGCCGAGTTTGCGAGGCATGGGCCATTTTTCGCGAGGCAAGGCGCGCCAAGACCCTCGTAACCGTAGCTACTTGGGGGTTGGTGCAACGCAGCATCGCGGAAAAGGGCGCGTGGCTCGCGAAGTTGGCTATGCGCGACAC
>JBLIOL010000144.1:0-13085 GCA_047639615.1 Planctomycetota bacterium
CTGGATAACGACCCCGAGCTGATGGTCTCGGTCTGGCCCTGGGGCACCTTGCACGGCGCCGGTGCGATCGAAGACGGCATCACCACCGGCGTCAGCTCTTGGCGCCGCATGGCACCCGACACGCACCCCGCCATGGCCAAGGCCGCGGGCAACTATCTCAACTCGCAGCTCGTTCTGGTGGAAGCCCAGCAGAACGGCTTCGACGAGGGCATCGTGCTCGACACCGCCGGCTATGTTTCCGAGGGCAGCGGCGAGAACATCTTCGTGGTGCTCGACGGCCGCGTGCTCACTCCGCCCTTAGGCGATTCGATCCTGCCCGGCATCACCCGCGGCCTAGTGATCGACCTCTGCAAGGAAATGGGCGTCGAGGTCGTCGAGCAACGCGTGGCGCGCGAGATGCTCTACTTCGCCGAGGAAGTCTTCTTCACCGGCACCGCCGCTGAGGTCACCCCCGTGCGCAGCGTCGACCGCCGCCCCGTCGGCGACGGCAAGCCCGGCGACCTAACCAAGCGCCTGCAAGAGGCCTTCTTCGCCATCGTCAAAGGCGAAGTCCCCGACCGCTTCGGCTGGCTCACCCACGTGAACCCCAAATGAGCGAGCTCCTCTCCGCCGCCGCCATCCAAGCGCACCTGGAAGACCTAGCAGGCTGGACCCTAGAAGAAGGCGTCCTCGTCCGCGAAGACCGCCCCAAAGACTTCCGCGCCGCCCTAGCCTGGATCAACCGCGTCGGCATGCTCGCCGAACAAGAAAACCACCACCCCGACTTCCACCTAACCAGCTGGAACCACGTCCGCCTCCGCCTCTGGAGTCACGACGTCGGCGGCCTAACCGAACGCGACTTCAACCTAGCCCGCCAAATCACCAAACTAGCCCAGCCATACTGAGCCGCACCAATCGCCGCCGTTTTCTCCCCCGCAGAGGAACCTTGGCCTTACATCTCTGCACGAAGCCTGCAACCTCAGGCGCCTGTTCCGGTTCTCTATCTGAGGATCAAAACAATGGGTCAGAGATATCGTGGCGACGAGCCCGGAATGTGGCATCACGTAATCAACCGGGGCATCGCGAAGCGGCCGCTATTTGAGGACAAAATCGATGTCAGGTTCTTTCTTAGCCGCCTTGCGAAGGAAGTGCGGCGGGGCAGAATCGAGGTGCACGCCTATTGCCTTCTGACGACTCATTTCCACTTGCTCGTGAAGAGTCTGGTGGGGCAGTTGTCAGAGGGGATGCGCAGGGTTCAAAATGACTATTCGCGTACTTTCAATAGGCGGCATCATCGCGATGGAACCCTCATCCGCGGCAGGTTCATGTCAAGGCCCATTGAATCTGATGAGTACCTAGAGAACGTCCTTCGTTATATCGACATCAATCCGGTGGCGGCGGGTTTGGCTCAGGAGCCTTGGGATTATCCGTGGGGGAGTGCGGCCCACTACGTTCATGGTCGCGGGCCGTCCTGGCTGACTCGTGGCTGGGTGGAGCAGGAAGCTTGTGATAGCGTCGGTGCTTCTGAATTTTCACCTCGCGTGTACCGCCAAGCGATGGGTCGTGGAATGCCCGAAGGCGCGCGATGGGTCGTTGAGAAACGCGCTCAGAGTCAGACTATGGGGGCTGACAATCTGGACGACCTTGTAGGCGCGGCGCCTGCGCGGGCAAGAGCGTGGATGGTGCGTAAGGCACTGCTTGCCGACGGCTGCAAGCCTGGTTTGCCCGTCTGCGATACTAAGTCCATTCGGCTCACGGTCGAACTTGCCGCGATGGCCAACGGGGAGTGGATCCTGAACCCGGCCGCACGCTCGCAGGACGGCTGGGCAATTGCCGAAGCCGGGCTACTGCGAATTCTCGCGGGGCTCACGGTTCAGCGGATTGTGAGCACTGTTGGCAGTTCCATGTCCATCGTCAGGCGTCGGATCACGCGGCACGAGGAGTTGATGATCAACGACGAGGTCTATGCATCACGGGTGGGTGATCTCTGCTCGACGGCGATGAAGACATGTCACGATTGTGTGAGGTGATTAGGGGGAAAACGGCGGCGATTGGTGCGGCTCGGTATGGTCGGGAATTGGCCCCATGCATCGCCGCTTGTATAGCCCTGTGCCCGGTCCTCGGGAACAACGATGATCAGCAGGGGCCGGCCGCCGCTCTTGGCGCGCTTCCAAGCTGCCTTGAGGGCCTTCAACCGAGCTGGTCCGAATCGTCCTGGGAGTCATTGAAGGCGCTGCTGATGAAGGCAGGGGGTGCCAAAGCGGCCAGTCCCAGGGTGAAGCTAGCCAAGAAGGTTCGTCGGTCGATCTGCATGGATTTCCTCTGCTGCGAGCGGGCAGCGCTTGTTCAAACGCCCCAGAGACGACTGCGATTGGCATTTCTTCGCATTAATAGTCGGGCAGGGTTGGAAGGTTGCAGAAGGGCCACGCTTTGACAGGCGCTGGCGTTGCCCCGATAGTGGTGGGGCCTATGTCTTTGATCAGCCGCTGTATTTGCTTCGTATTCATTCTCAGTACTACGGCCCTGGGCCAGAACGGGGATAAGGAGGGTGAGCCGCAGCGCGATCTCCCGCTGGACTTGGTGGTGCCGGATGCACCGCTATTGACGCCGGAGCAGCAGCTAGAGAGCTTTCGCTTGCCGAGGGGCTTTCGTATTGAGCTGGTGGCGGCCGAGCCCTTGGTGGTGGATCCGGTGGCGCTGGCATTCGATGAGGAGGGGCGCCTTTGGGTGGCGGAGATGCGCGGCTATATGCCTAACGTGGAAGGCACGGACGAGACCAAGGTGGGTGGTTTCATTGTGATCCTCGAAGACACCGATGGTGATGGCCGCATGGACAAGCGCACGGAGTTCCTATCCGACTTGGTCCTGCCGCGCGCGATTCAACCGACGCGCGGGGGCGCGCTGTTGATCGCGCCGCCGGAGTTGCTCTTTGCGAAGGACACGACCGGCGACGGTAAGGCCGACCTGATCGAAGTGATCGACACGGGGCTCAAGGGAATCCCGAATCCGGAGCACGCGATCAATGGTTTGGACCCCACGCCGGATGGTTGGTTCCGCGTTGCGAATGAGCCCTGGGAGTACGGCTTCAAGAATGGCGCTTGGAGCAAGCGCCGTACGCGCGGCGGCGGGCAGTGGGGACTGACCCACGACGATGAGGGTTTGGCTTACTTCAATACCAACTCCGATCCCTTGCGCGGGGACTTGATTCCCTCGCACTACGCCGTGCGCAACGGCAACCACGGAACGATCGGTGGTGCGAATGTGCGGCTGGTGGCGGATCGGAGTACGTACCCGGGACGCATCACACCGGGCGTCAACCGTGGCTATCGCAAGGGCACCCTGCGCGCGGACTTTACTTTGGCGAATAGTACTGGCGCATGCGGCCCATGGATCTATCGCGGCGGTGCGCTCGGGGAGGATGTGCAGGGCAGCGCTTTTGTGTGCGAGCCTACGGCCAACCTGGTACACCGCTTTCGCTTAGAGGATCAAGGCGCGTTCGGACGTCAGGCTATCAATGCACACCCGGGCCTCGATTTCCTGACCTCGACGGACGAACGCTTCCGTCCGGTGAACATTACCGGCGGACCGGATGGCGGCCTCTACGTGGCGGACTTCGCGCGCGGCTTGATTCAGCATCGCATCTACCTGACCAGCTTCCTACGCAAGCAGATGGAGGAGCGCGAGCTGGTGGAACCTCACGCGCTCGGTCGCATCTGGCGCGTGGTGCGCGATGACATTGACGGGCACGCGTTCAAACCAATGTCGCAGTGGTCGTGGAGTGAGCTGCTCGCGGGGCTTGGGAGCCCGTCGGGTTGGGTGCGCGACACGGTGCAGCGCGTGATCGTCGAGCAGTGGGATGAGGATGCGTGGGTGCGCGATGAGTTGCTGGCTCTTGCTGGTAACTCCGCGGCGCCTGACCTGGCGCGCATGCATGCCCTGTGGTGCTTGCACGGTGTAGGCGAGGTTGTACCGGAGGTCGTGATCGCTGCGCTTGGGTCGAGCGACGGACGGTTGGTGCGCGCGGCCATGCGTGTGGGCGAGACGTGGTTGGGTACAGGCCATGGGCAGTTGACTAGCGCCTATGTGGCGGCCGGTGCAGGCGACGATCTGCGCACGCGACGCCAGGGCCTCTTGTCCCTGTCCTCGGCCAACACGGGTGTTGGCGACGCCGCCATTCAGGGGCTCATCACGGCACAGGAATTACCCAAGGAGCTGCGCGAGGCTGTGCTGTCGGGCATCGAGGGTCGCGAGCTCGCGGTCTTGGATGCTTGTTTGGAGAGCGCTGCCTGGCAGGTGGATTTGCCGGGGCGCGGATCCATGTTGGCGAGTCTCGCGCGCTGCGTATTGCGCGAGGGTGTAGTAGGACAAGTGGATGGTTTGCTTGAGCGCATCGCTGGCCTGTCTGGCGACCTGACTTGGCAGTCGCAGGCACTTGTGCGCGGTGTGCTCTCTGCACGTCGCAAGGATCCGCGCGGCGAGCTCGGGCCTCTGCGCCTAGCTAGTGAGCCGGCGAATCTTGCGGCCCTTCCCGGCGACTTGGTGGCGGCCCTGTGCTGGCCGGGCCGCGAGGGTTGCGAGGCCTACGAAATTCGCCCATTGACCACTCTGGAGCAGGGTCTCTTCGATCGCGGCCGTGAGATTTACGCGGGGATCTGCGCTGCCTGTCATCGTTCCTCGGGACTCGGTGATCCGGGTACAGCGCCGCAGCTACGGGATCAGTCCTATGTGCTCGGCTCCGAGGAGCGCCTGATACGCATTCTGTCCTTCGGGTTGAGTGGTCCCATCCGGGTGGAGGGTTTCGACTTCGATGCGGAGATGCCCGCCACGGGCTTCAGTCCCGAGGACTTGGCCTCGATCGCCACCTACATCCGGCGCGAGTGGGGCCACGGCGCTGATCCCGTGACTTCAGAAACGGTGCGACGTGTGGAACTGGAGAGCGCGTCACGCACGGGTCCGTGGACCGTAGCGGAGCTCGAAGCACTCGAAAAGGAATAGCGGTGTATCTGGTGGCCAGATGATCTGGACTCCGTTGACTCTATTGCTCTTGGCGCCGGGCGCTCAAGACACGGCCGCTATTCGTGACGTGGACTATGGGGGTCAGGTACGCCCGATCCTGGTCGACAAGCGCTTCCCATGTCATGGACCGGACCGAAGTACGCTGCGGGCGGGCTTACGCCTGGACTGCGAAAGGCTACCTGCGGACGTTGGCTCGAACGGCCTCGAGCCAACCGAGCCCGAAACGCTGATCCGGTTCCAGGTAGTGCCCTTCGCTCCACTCATTGAGTGAGGCGACCAGGACCAGGGGATCGTCCACACCGGTGGGGGAGCGGTAGTCGAGTGCGCGGCCAAGAGCAGCCTCGAAGAGCTCCGGGTGCTCGCCGGTAATGACCGGCGACCACGGGTACTTGCCCGGGCGCTCGCTACCGAAGTCGGCGGCTCTTGGGGAGGCATCCCAGCCCGGCGAGACCGCAGGCATGTAGGGCAGGCCTGAGGCGCTGGCGAAGCTCTCCCACTGGGTGGCGCGCAATTCGGCGTACTCAGCGTAGTCCTGCTCAAAGGGGCCCTTCCAGTCGGGTAGCAGCACGTAGTGGGTCACGCTGTCGAAGCCCACGGCGCGCAGGTCGCCGATGCAGGCCAGGTTCGGCTCGATGGCGGCCAAGTGGATGTCCCGATGGCCGGCCTCGCGCAGCCACTGGCGCGCGCCGGCGATGGCGGCGGCGGCGCCTTCGAGTCCCAGTTCGGCTAGGAAGAAGGTTGAGTCGTAGATCGAGAAGTAGCTACGCCCTTCCACCGTGACGTAATTGCTACGGCAGAAGTACTGTTCGGCAAGCATGCGCACGAAGGCTTCGAAGTCCGCAACGTCCGAGCTCACCCGGCGCGCCGGGTCGATCACATCCGCGTGCGTGTGGCGCACGGGTAGCACACGCCGCGGCATGCGATTGGCCCACATGACGGCGAAGGGCATGCTCTGTCCCTCGGGGCAACCCAGGTAGCCCTGGTCCAAGGCCTCTTCGAAGACGCGCTTGCCGCGGCACCAGAAGACCCCGTGCACCAGAGCATCGACGCCGTAGGCCGCGGCCTGGCGCAGGCGTTTCCCGCAGCTAACGGGGTCGCGGTCGTCGTAGCTACCCCCCACGGGCAGGCGTGGTTGGAAGTGGCCGTCGAAGCGCGGCCGGCAGCCTTCCACCAGCTCCCACTCGGTGAAGCCCGGGTGGAAGCTCTCGTCGCGCTCCGCGATCGGATGCCACCCGGAGTAGACGTAGGCTGCGATGCGCGCGGACATTTCTATTGGGAGGTGCCGAAGCCGATGGTCAGGTTGCCACCTTCATCGGAGAAGCCGTAGTCGATGCGGAAGCTGGCTTCGCGGGAGAAGCTGATGTGCAGGCCGAGGCCGTAGCTATCGAGGTAGCGGCTGTGGCTCAGCCCTTCGAGGTCTTCGGCGACGGTGCCAAAGTCGTAGAAGAGGGCCAGGTTGATGCGCTCGATACGAATGCGATCGGTGAACGTGATACCGCGCGGGACCACTCCCACCCGGTACTCGAGGGAACCGTAGGCGGCGGCGCGGTCGGTGAAGCGATTGGTTCCGTAGCCGCGCAGGGTGTTGCCGCCCAGGGAGGGCAGGCTGTAGTAGGGCAACTCGCCGTGGGTGTCGGCCACGAATCCAGAGAGGGTAAGCACATCCGTTGGCGGGTTCTCTTCGTTACCGCGACCGCCGAAGTGGAAGAGTGACGGCATGGCGATCACTTGTTGCGCATCCAGTGTGAGGCGGCCGCCGAAGTCACTGTCGGTTTGTAGTACGGCGGTGCGGGTGGAGAGCCCCAATCGGGAGCCGCGGTAGGGTTGATGGACGCTGTCGCGGCTGTCGTAGGCCAGGTTGAGGCGCGTCCAGAGCTGGCTGACTTCGCGTCCCGCTGCGAACTCGGTGGGATAGCTCGTACCCGTCGTCGGCACGTCGGTTGCGCGGCCGCGACCCAGGTCGTGACGCTCAAAGAGTACGCCAGCGCCGAGCACTATGTTGTCGCCGGGGTCCGGGTAGGTCTGCCGAATGCCAAAACCAATCTGGGAGAGAGCCTCGGAGTAGCTTGACTCGCCTGACTCAGGGGTGCGGCTTCCGGTGCCGTAGAAGCGCCGCGTGAGTGTGTTGGTGTAGCCAACGATTCCGCCAAGCTGACTGCGATCCTCGCGGATGATGCCGCCGTTCTCGAGCTTCTGGTGATGCAGCCAGCGTATCCAGCCAAGGGTGTAGGCTTGTTGACCTTCGCTGGTGTAGGTCAGTGCGATGCTGGCGAACTCCTGGTAGTCCTGATTGCGAAAGTCGATGTCGGTGACGGCCACGCCGCCGCCCGTGCCCACGTCATCCGCGCGGAAGATCAGCGGGGTGAAGAAGGTCGTTATCAGGAAGCGCTCGAATATGTTGCCCGGCACGATGCGCCCGGGGGGCGTGTAGCGCCAGCGCTCTGGATGCTTGATGTCGTCGGGTAGTTCCGGGCGCTCGATGCGGCCGTCCGCGTCCATGCCCTCGAAGCCCTTGGGGCGGGCTTCGTCTTGACCGAGTAGGGGCGCGCTGAGAAGGGCGCTGGCCAATGCGCAGTTCAAGATGTGGGTGGCGAGTGACATGCGTCGTGGCTGATTACTTTGAGGGCTGCGAATGTTCACGGCAGATCTTGGCGAGGGCGGAGAAGGGATCCGCGGCGTCTACTGGCCAGGCAGTGATCGCGCTCACTTGCATCTCTGGAGCAGCCAGCAAGCAGGTCACAGCGCGCAGTACGGGCTCAGTGCCGGGTAGGGGTTCGTCGAGCACATCCACGGAAGCGACCAGAGCGTAGGGGGCGGCGCCGGAGCACAGCACGCGGCGAGCCTCGCGCAGGGCCTCGCCTTCCCCGCCGGGCGCGATGGAGAGACTGAGGGTCACTCCGCGCAATCCGTGGCGCAGGGTGACGTCACCTAGGCTGGTGCTCTGCAGGGTGTAGGGGAAGATCGCGGCGTGCACAGTGCCCTCGTTCAGCAGGCGAGCGTAGCGCAAGTCCGCTTCGATGCAGCCGGTAGATGTTTCGACGATCAGCGCGCATTCGTCGCGCTCTGCGTCGGAGAGGATCTGGCTCAGGCCGCTGGCTTCGGCGGCCAACACCAGGGTGCGGGTGGCGCGATCCAAGCGGCGGAAGGTCTGGTCCTGCTTGCCGGTCAGGGCGCGGTAGGTACGGGGTCCGCCGGGCGCCTGGCTCTCTAGCTCATCCCAGGTACGGCAGGGCATGCTGGTGCTAGCGATGCCGGTCTCGTCCAACAGTCCGAGGGCGATGATCTTGGGCTCGCTGCTCATCGCTGATAGAGCACCGCTTGATGGATGCCGCCAAAGCCACTGGCCAGCTTCATGCCGGACTCGGCGCGCTCTAGGCTGACGGGGTCGCGGGAGAGTTGCAGGCGTTCATGCACGCCTTGTTCGCGCAGGCCCAGATTGCCGGGGACCTCGGCGCGCTCCAGGGCGGCCAGGGTGATCAAGCTCTCGAGCACGCCGCCCGCGCCTAGGGTGTGGCCGATCTGGCCCTTAGTGCCGTAGGCCACGGGCGTGGGACCGTCGAAGGCATGGCCGAGGCCGACGGCTTCGCTGGCGTCATTGGCGGTGGTGCCTGTGCCGTGCAGGTGCAGGAAGTCGAGCTGGTCAAGGCCGAGGCCGGCGTGCTCCAGCGTGCGCTTCACAGCCAGGGCGATGCCGCCGCCCTCGCGATCGCAGCCGGAGATGTGGATCGCGTCGTTGGCGCCGGCATGCCCGCCTATGCGGAACCCGGTGGACTCGCTCGCGTGGGAGCTGAGCACCATGGCGCCGGCGCCTTCGCCCAAGGAGATGCCGCGCCGGGAGGCATCGAAGGGGCGGCAGGGTTCGGGATCCAAGATGTGCATGGAGCCGAAGCCGGCCATGATGAACTGGCTCAGAGTGTCGACGCCGAGCACCAAGACGCGCTCCACTTCGCCGCATTCGATACGCCTGGCGGCCATGGCGATGGCGCTCAGGCCGGAGGCGCAGGCGGTTGAAACGCTGGCGTGGACGCAGGCTAGTTCGAGGCCGCTAGCGATGCGCTGGGCGAGGCGCGCGGGGAAGCCCAGACCGCGGCCTGGGATCATCAGGCCGGCTATGTCGGCCTTGGTGGAGCCGAGCACCAAGCCGATGCTTGAGGGGTCGGCGATGCGTGCTTCGGAAAGGGCTTGGCGGCAGGCTTCGGAGCCTGCGGCGAAGGGCAGGTCGGTCTCTGCGGTGCCCGCAAAACACTCGGCTGGGAATTCGGCGGCCACCCTTGTCGGTGCATGAAAGGCGTCGGTGCGTACGCGCGCGCGAATGCCCCGTTCACCGGAATAGATGCCGCCGGTGAGGGCTTCGAGGCCCAAGCCGTAGCAGCTAACCGCCCCGCGTCCGGATACATAGACAGGCCGTCTCAAGGAGCTTCGCCTTCGATCAGGGTCTCTGCCTGGGTTTCAATCTCGAGCCGGTAGCCGAACCAGCCATTGTCGAAGTGCGTTATGGCCGGGATGGCCCAATCCTCCGGGCCCCATTGATAGCGGATGTTCAGGCCGCCCTTGGGCTGGCCGTCGAGGCGCACGAAGGTACGGCGGGTGAGCTTGCCATCGGTCCAGACCTCGGTGATCGCCTCGCCATCCACTTGGCCGGCAAGCTGTCCCGAAGCTAGCCAGGGGTAGAAGGCGCGCTGTACGTCGAGCAGCACATTGCGCGGCGGGAAGGGCAGCTCGTCGGGCATGTTGTTGGTCAGCGCGACCTCGCCGTCTTCGAGCACGATCGAGAAGCCCACAGCGCCCGTGGGCGACATGCCGAGGATGGTGAGCGTGTCCCCAAAACGTTGCACCACGGCGTCGAAGCCATGGGACTCACCCTCGCCCCAATACGCGGTCACGCGCTGGCGCCAGACCACGTCCAACTCGAGCGCGTTCGCTGCGCGTAACACCCCAGGATACTCGGCGCCCATCTGCGCACGTCTGCGCGGCGCCGCGCATTGGGCGAGCAGCAAGACGCAGAAAATGACGCTGGGAATGACGCTCAGTCGGCTTCGTGTTTGGGACCGAGTAGGGCGTTCCAGGTGGGAGCGAGAAGGAAACACAATAGGACGCCGATTCCGGCGGTAATTCCGATGCTGAAGAGCGGGGGCTGGCTTGAGAAGGCTAGCAGACCAAAGCCCAGCAGCGTGGAAGTACCTGCCACGAACACGGCCAAGTGGGTGGCTTCCAGGGCGGCGGCGTCGGCGCTGGATTCGGTCAGGAAGACGCCGTAGTCGACGCCCATGCTGACCACCATGAGTAGGGCCACCAGAGAGAGTACGTTGAGCTGCAGACCGAGCAGGCTCAGGATAGCTACGGTGCCGGCTGCGGCCAGGAAGGCCGGGGCGCAGGCGGTGAGCGTAGGGCGTAGAGCTCCGCGTCTTGGGGCACCGCGTCTTGGGGCACCGTGTTTTAGGACACCGTGTTTTGGGACACCGTGGCGCAGGGCCACCAGGCCGACGATGGCCACGAGGCCCAGGAGGGTGAGGCGTAGCATGCGCTGGCGGTAGGCACCGTAGGCGCCGCTTAGGGTGCCCTCGATGTCGATCAGGCTGGCGCCTTCGATGGCCTCTAGACGGCTGCGGAGGGCGGGCTCGTCGCTTATCTGATGCAGGAAGCTGACGATGCCCACTCGCTCACCGAGGGTGACGCGGAAGGGCCGCACCATGGGCGCGAGGGGGGAAGCTTGCAGATCCGCCAGGCGCAGGGGGGTGGGGGCCGGCTCTTGTAGGGCGGCATGGAAGGGCTCGAAGCTGTCGGGGACGAAGCCCTCTCCTTCGAGGGCGGTGCTGAGCCGCGGCCAGAGGTCCGCGTCGGCGCGCAGGCGCGCGTCCACCGCACGCTGGGTGGCGGCGCTGGGGAGCATGGGGTTGAGGCTGCGGGAGCCTTCGATTTCGCCGGCGGCTTGGGCGCTGTCGAGTGCGGCGGCCACGGCTTCGTTGACCTGTAGGGCGGCTTCCTCGTCGACGCCGACGGCGACTACCAAGCGGCCTTGCTCGTAGCGCACCACGCGCTCGCGCACGGCCTCGTCCTCGGCCACGAGCTCGGGATCGAGGCGGTTAAGGTCGGAGAGCCCGTCGTTCCAGCTGAGCTTAGGGAGCCCGAAGCCGATCAAGAAGATGACCGCAGCGGTAGGTAGCCAGAGCATGGCGCGACTGCCTCCCGTAAGCAGGCGCGTGAGTCCGGCAACTGCGCGGCGTGTGCTGGCCGGGGGCTTGCTGCGCAAGGCGAGTGCGGGCAGGAAGGCTTGAGTCGCGAGCAGCGAGCAGGCGATGCCGACCGTGGAGAACACGGCTAGCTCGCGCAGGCCGGGGACTTTCGAGAGCAGGATCGCCACGAAGCCCATGATCGTGGTGGCGGCGCCGAGGGAGAGGCCTTTCCAAATGCTTGCCAGGGTCTTGCGCGGGCCGCCGGGGTGCGGCGCTAGGGCTTGGTGGCAATGGAAGTGAATGGCGTAGTCGATGGACACGCCGGTCATGGCGGCGCCGAAGGCCAGGGTTAGGCCGTGCACGGAGCCGAAGAGCAGCAGGCAGGCGGCTAGGCCTGCCACGAAGCCCGAGGCCACGATGGGTAGCACGAGCACGACTAGACGCAGGGAGTGGAACAGGCTCAGGAGCAGGAGCAGCAGTCCGAGCAGCGAGCCGATGGAAACGCGCTGGATGTCGGCCTTGATCGCTCGCTCGGCGCGCACCGCGAAACGGTTGGCGCCGCTGATCGAGAGGAAGATCGGGAGCGCGGACTCGGCCTCGACCTGGGCGAAGGCGGCGGCGACGCCCTCGAGCAGGGGCTTCTGCACGCGCGAGTCGGTGGAGGGGGCGTGGGTGCCGAGGAAGAGCACCGCTGCTCGGCCGTCGTCGGTGATGAAGCGGCCGTCGAGCACGCTCAGGCTGCTGCCGCTGCCACCCTGCAGGCGGTCGAAGAGGCCGGGCAGGATCAGGGTCGGGTCTTCGGGGGCGACACGGCTGATCAGGCCGGAGATGGGCAGGGCTAGGCGGCTCTTGAGGTAGGCGGCCGACTCGCGCAAGGCTGCGGGAGTGGTGAGCGCGTCGACGGAATCAGCGTCGGGGGCGAAGAATCCTAGGCGGCGCGGTTGGTAGAGCTTCCAGAGGGCTTCCTCTACGCCTTGCGGTGGGCCCGCTTCGAGGTGAGCCATGGCTTCGGCCACTCGCGGCTCGGCGCGCAGGGCCGCTTCGAAGGCACGGCCCGCTTCTACCGCGGACTGACTATCGGGCCCGTCGACGAGCAGCACCATGGTGCGACTCAGTTCGCCGGCGGCCAATTCCTTGGCGATGCTAACTTCCGGGTCGGACTCGCCGCCGGGCAGGAAGTGCGTGATGTCCGTGGTGAGCTCTAGGCGCAAAGCCACGAAGATCGTGAGTGCGACAAGCACGAGCACGCCGGCTCCCAGGGCCCGACCTTCGCCGCGGATCAACGCTTCTTCTCCTCCGTAGATGCCGAGGCCTCGATGCCGAAGAGCTCGAGCTTCTCCGGGCCCGTAAAGGCGCGCGTCGGATCAGCGTCCGCGATGCTCGTCACGGTGCGATCGCCGTTGGGCTCGCGGATCTCGATGCGCAGCACCGCCGCGCCGCTGCCGTCCAGGCGCAGGTAGCGCACCATCTCGGTAAGGGGTTTGGCCAGGGGCCTCAGGGTCAGGCTCCACTTGGTCTTGTGCTCCGCGTCGTGCGCGTAGGTGATGGCGTAGGACTTCTCCAGGTGCTTGCGATCGCCCGCGAAGACGCGCACCAGGGAAGTTACGAAGGCACGCAGCTCCGGGTTCTGACGCAGGTCGAGCACCTCATCGCCGTTGGGGTCGCGCATGCGCAACTCGGTGGGCGTGATCGAGAGCTTGGACTTGGTGGGGGTGTCCACCACGCGCGTCAGGTAGTTCGGCGGTAGGAAGTAGAGCCGGCCTGTGCTCTTCAGGGGCAAGGCCAAGAGAGCCAGGTACTTCTTCTCCACGAAGTTTGCCTGCAGACCCTGCATGCGCGAGAAGCGCAGGAAGAGCTCGTCGATGTCGGCGGCGCGCTCTTGTTCGAGGGCGGGCAGCGGCGCGGGTTCCTGGGCGA
>JBLIOL010000145.1:0-12998 GCA_047639615.1 Planctomycetota bacterium
ACGAGGGTCTTGGCGCGCCTTGCCTCGCGAAAAATGGCACATGCCTCGCAAACTCGGCTATGCGCGACACGCTCCTAGGAATTGCAAGAGCTTCTCGATCCTGGCCTCCGCGTGAGCCCCGAGATGGGAACCCGAAAAATGGGGCTACCCACTTGGGCCCGGGGGCGCTAATCATGTGGTCAACCCCTACCCCAGCCAACCATGCACCATTCGGCCAAAGAGAGCCTGTCAGGTCACGGAAACCACACCCTGCGCGTGTGGCGAGGAATGGTAATCGGCCTGAGCGGAGACGATGTCTTCGTGGAGTTGGGACCACGCATGCAAGGGGTCATCTCGCGTCGCGCCTTCGAGCAAGCGCCCGTTGAGAACGAGAGTTACGAGTTCACCCTGCGCGGCCGCGAGGAGAACCTCTGGGCGCTCGCCTTGGCCGAAGAGAACAGTCTCTCCTCCTGGGATGAGATGCAGGCGGGCAGCCTGGTATCCGCGCGCGTCCTGCGCGAATTCCAGGACGGCTTACAACTCAAGGTAGGCCCCCTGCACGCCTTCATGCCGCGCTCCCAGACCGGAATCGCACGCGGGCATAAGCCAGCTGAACTGGTCGGCCGCACGCTCACCTGCGAAGTGCTCGAAGTTGACGAGGACAAGCAGCGCATCGTGGTCAGCCGCAAGCTCGTCCAGCAGCGCGAGCGCGTCTCCCGCGGCAAAGCCAACCAACTGCTCCCCGGCACGGTGGTGCACGGCCACGTCACGCGCGTCGAAGACTACGGCGCCTTCGTGCGCCTGCCTGGTGGCCGCGAGGGCTTGCTGCACGTGTCCAACATGAGCTTCGACCGCGAGCGCCCCGCCGAGGAGCAGGTGCGTGTGGGCGAGAGCCTCGAGGTCAAAGTTCTGCATGTGCGTGCCGGCGGCAAGCGCATCGGCCTGGGCCTCAAGCAACTCCAGCGCAACCCCTGGAAGGACTTCGCCCGCGAATACCCCCAGGGCGAAGTGGTCTCCGGCCGCGTCCAGCGCCTGGCCGCCTTCGGTGCCTTCATCGAGGTCGCACCGGGGGTCGTGGGCCTGGTCCACAACAGCCAAAGCCCCTGGGATAAGCGCCTGCGCGGCGTGCTCCACAAGGGCCAGGAGCTATCCATCCGCGTGCTCGATCTGGACGTGGACGGTGAACGTCTGTCGCTCTCCCTGCAACACGAGAACGGCGCCCCGATCGCCGTGGAAGAGGCCGCCGGCCGCCTAAATCTGGCCGCTCTAGCTGCCGAGATCGGTGCGGACCCGCCCGGCACCAGTCTGGGCCGCCTGCTCGCCAAGGCTCTCGGCCAGCCCAAGAGCCGCCCCCAAGCCGGCTGACCACAACCGATCTTGAATAGCCGACCCCCGAGTCGGTACGGTGCGCTCATGCAAGGCGGCCTCGAATGGATTCTCGACGTGCGGGACTGCGCGCCGAAAGGGCTCGCAGGCGAAGCTGGAGAACAAAACCTCCGGCAGCTCTTCGAGGATTTGATCCAGCACCTCGAGCTGCACCCTGTGGCCCCCGCCAGCTGGCATCGCTTCCCGGGCCCCGGCGGCGTGACCGGCTTGGTAGCGCTCTCCGAATCCCACCTGGCCTGCCACAGCTACCCCGAAGCGGGCTACCTCTCGCTCAATCTCTACACCTGCCGCGCGCGCCCCGAGCCCGACTGGCAAGCACTCCTCGAAGCCCACCTCGGCCCCTGCTGCGTCCAAGTGCGCCACGTCGAACGCGGTCCCGCTGTGGTGCTACGGCGCCAGGAACAAATCCACCCCCGTGAGCCCCGTGAGCCCCGTGAGCCCCGTAAGGCAGCTCAATGAGCCTGCGCGAATTCCGCTGCGGCAACTGCGGCGCCGACACCAAGGTCAGTGGACCGGGCGTGCTGGTAGTCATCTGTGGCAACTGCCAGTGGTCGAGCCTGCGCACGGATCGCGGCATGCAGAGCGTCGGCAAGCTGGCCGAGGTCACTCCCCTAGCGAGTCACTTCCAGGTGGGCACGGAAGGCCAATGGAACAATCGCAGCTTCACCGTGCGCGGCTTGATTCAGTTGGATCACGGCGCCGGACCCTGGAATGAGTGGGCCGTCGAGGACACCGCCGGAGAGTGGTTCTGGATCGCCGAAGCCCAGGGCGAGATCCAGGTCATGGAGGAGTCCGAGCTGGAGCTCGCACTCGCGCCGGCGGATGTGGAGCTGCTCGGAAAACTCGACCTGGGCGAGGGCGACCTCTTCCTCGTCACCGAGCTTGGCCAAGGCAAGGTGCTCACCGCCGCCGGCGAGCTCCCCATCGAGATCGAGGCGGGCACGCAAACGCGCTACGCCGACCTACAGCGGGGCGGGCACGAAGTCGGCAGCCTGGACTGGACCCGCGGCGACACACCCGAGGTCTTCCTCGGACGCAAGGTGCGCCTGGAAGACCTGGGTCTGAACCTCAGCAGTCAACCCGAACACAGCCCAGAGAAGATCACCGCCAAGCGACTCGATTGCGTCAACTGCGGCGCAGGCCTAACGATCCGAGACCCTGAACACGCTCTGCACCTGGGCTGCGAATCCTGCGGCAGCCTGCTCGACGTCGACGGCGACGAAACGCGCCTGATCCAAGCCGACCAAGCAGCCAAGGCCAAGCTGCGCCTACCCCTGGGTTCCACGGGCACCCTGGGCATGGAAGAGCTCACCGTGCTGGGTGCCATGGAACGCGCCGTGACCTACGCGGGCATGCTCTACCCCTGGCGCGAGTACCTGCTGCGCACCTCCAGCGGCGGCTACCGTTGGCTCGTGGAAAGCAAGGGACACTGGACCCTGGTCGCGCCCATCCAGCGCAGTGCGTTCAATGCCGGCAACCAGCGCAATACGCACCTCGGCCGCACCTACAAGCACTTTAGCCGCGGCACAGCTGAGGTGCAGTGGGTCGTGGGCGAGTTCTATTGGCGCGTGAAGCAAGGCGATTGCGCGAAGACATCGGACTACGTCTCCGAGACCTACATGCTCTCCACCGAAACCACCGAGAACGAAGCGGTGGCCTCACTCGGTCAGCATGTGGAATCCAAGGACGTTCAGCGCGCCTTCGGCAACAAGAGCATGCCCGCCCTGCGCGGCGTAGGCGCCGTGCAACCGAACCGCATCCACGCCAAGGCCAGCCTGCACCTGTTCGGAATTGCCGCGGCGGTCCTGCTGGGCCTGGTCCTACTGCGCAGTGCGAGCAATCAGAAAGCCGTAGTCTACGCGGGCACTCACGGCCCCTTGCCCACATCGAGCACCGAGGAACTGGAGGCCTTCACCGAACCCTTCGAAATCTCCGGCAGCCTGGCCAACCTGGCGATCACCCTACGCGCGCCCGGCGTAAGCCAAGGCTGGGTGGGTCTCAACGGCGCTCTGATCAACATGGTGGACGGAGCGGTAACGACCTTCGCGACCTCGGCACAGTACTACTCCGGCCGCTCCGGCGGCGAGAACTGGAAAGAAGGCAACCGCAGGGGTACCGCGATGCTGGGCTCGATCCCAAGCGGCCAATACCGCATCCGCCTGGCCTTCGTTGGCGCCGACAAGGGGCTCGGGCGCACGGTGGAAGTCTCCGTCAGACGCCAAGTCACGCGCTACCTCTTCGCTGCCCTAGCGCTCGTGGCCCTATTGATCCCCACCATCTACAACCAGATCCGCAGCTATGGCTTCGAGGTCAAGCGCTGGTCCGAGTCCGATCACCCCATGGGGAGTAGCTGAACATGCGCCATCACAAGCCCAGCCTGGTGTTCTTCGTCTTGGTGCTAGCCCTGTACTGGACCGCGGAAGCCCGCGGCTGGGCCATGGGCGGCAAGCAAGCCCCCGAACGCATCGCCCCCGACCAACTACGCTCCCACAACCCCGGTTCCTGGCACTACGTCTATTGGTACCACGGCTCCCGCGGCAAGTAGCCCATCCCTCACCCCAACGCCCCCATGGACATCCTCAATTCCGTGCTAGAGACCCTCGCCATGGGTTTCACTGCCATCGTCCTGCTCTTCATCTCCGTCTACTTCATGGAGCGCGTCACACCCTTCTCTATCCAAAAGGAAATCGAGCAGGACCACAACGTGGCCGCCGGCATCCTGTGCGGATCGGTGGTCATCGGCGTGGCCATGGTCATTGCCGCCGTCGCGCAAGGCTAGCGCGAACCCGTGAGCGAAGCAGTCGAGCCCGAACCCAAAGAAGACGTCACGCCCCTGCGCCTGGCCTTCATTGCGGTCTTCCTGATTTCCGCCTGCGGGCTCGGCTACCAGCTCGTCGCCGGCACCGTCTCCTCCTACCTGCTCGGAGATTCGGTCACCCAGTTCTCGATCACCATCGGGCTGTATCTCTCGGCCCTCGGTATCGGTAGCTACCTCTCGCGCTTCATCGACAAGGATCTGGTCGACCGCTTCGTCGCCATCGAATTGGCCGTGGCCGTGGCCGGCGGATTCAGCGCACTAGCGATCCAAGCAGCGCACACCTCGGACCTGTGGTTTCGGCCGGCCCTCTACACCAACATCCTGGTGGTGGGCACCTTGGTGGGCATCGAGATTCCGCTGCTCATGCGCATCCTTGAGGAGCGCCTCGAGCTCAAGGACCTGCTCGCACGCGTACTCGCCTGGGACTACGCCGGTGCCCTAGCCGTCTCGCTCTCCTTCCCGCTCGTCTTCCTGCCGCACCTGGGTTTGGCGCGCTCCGCCATGGCCCTGGGCCTACTCAACGCCGCCGTCGCCCTGTGGAGCATTCACCTCTTTAGAGGCCGTATCCGGCGCCCGCTCAGGCTGCGCCTAGAAACTGGAGTGGTGCTCGTACTGCTGGCCATCGGCTACTCCCAAGCCGCGCACCTCACGCGCCTCCTGGAGCACCAGGTCTACGCCGGAGAAGTGGTCTTCGCCGAGACCAGCCCCTACCAACGGGTGGTCGTCACGCGCACGGGCCCCGACTTCCAACTGTTCCTCTCGGGTGCTCTGCAGTTCAACTCACAGGACGAGTACCGCTACCACGAAGCGCTCGTACACCCGGCCGTGGCCTGCGCCGCGGAACCGCGCCGGGCATTGGTGCTCGGCGGCGGCGACGGCCTGGCCGTACGCGAACTCCTGCGCCACGACAGCCTCGAGGAGATCACCCTGGTGGACCTGGACGCAGCTGTCACAAGCCTCGGCACGGAGTACCCGCCCCTGGTGAAGCTCAACGAAGAGAGCCTCTCGGATCCGCGCGTGACCGTCGTCCACGCGGACGCCATGGGCTGGCTCACCGAAGACACCCAGCGCTTCGACGTGATCATCGTCGACTTCCCCGACCCGCACAGTTTCTCCGTGGGCAAGCTCTACACGCGCACCTTCTACGAGAGTTTGATGCGGCGCCTAGCCCCCGACGGCGCCGTGGCCATCCAAAGCACCAGCCCGCGCCTCGCCCCGCGCAGCTACTGGTGCATCGTACGCACGCTCGAGTCCGCCGGCTTCGTGGTGCGCCCCTACCGCTGCGCCGTGCCCAGCTTCGGCGAGTGGGGCTTCACCCTCGCGGCCCCGCGCCAGTTTCCCGTGCCCACGGGACTGCCCGATGGCTGCCGCTACCTGAACGACGAGTTCCTGCCCACGCTCTTCGCCCTGCCGCAGGATGCCTACCTGCCGGCGGATGGAGACCCGAGCGAGATCAACCTGCTGAGCACCCAAGTGCTGGTACGCACCTACGGCAGCGAGGTCGAGCGGTGAAGCGCTCACCCACCCGGCGACAGTTACTGCAGGGTGGCGCTGCTGGACTGAGTGCGATGCTTGCGGGCTGCGGCGCTTCCGCTGGGCAAGCCGGCGCACACATCACGGGCGGGCTAGTGGACGATCACTCCTCCGCCGGCCATCGCCTGCGCCAGCCCCTGGGCTCCTTCGCACCGCAGCGCGAGGAGCGCGCGCACGTGCTCGTTGTCGGTGCCGGCGTCGCCGGCCTAGCTGCCGCCTGGCGTATGCAACGCGCGGGCCTGGAAGGTGTGCGCGTAATCGAACTAGCGCAGCAGATCGGCGGCACCTCCGCCGGTGGCGAGATGGCCGGGCTGCGCCATCCCTGGGGTGCCCACTACCTGCCCGTACCGCGCGCTAGCCAACGTCACCTGGTGGCCCAGTTGCAAGATCTAGGCCTGATCCAAGGCATCGCATCCAACGGACGCCTGCAAGTCGCTAACGATCAACTAGTACGCGCCCCAGCCGAACGCGTGCACGAGCTTGGCTACTGGCGCGAAGGCCTGTGGCCCGCTGCCGGGAGCAACGCCGAGGACAGCGCACAGTTGCAACACTTCGAAGAGCTACTCTCCGCTGCGAGCGCAGTAGATGGCGCTGCCGCGCGCTCCTTCCAGCTGCCCCTGGCCCAATGCTCGAAAGCCCAGCGCGACTTGGACAAGGAATCCGCGGCCGACTGGGCCGCGCGCCATGGCCTCGACCGCGAGCGCCTGCGCTGGTACCTGGAGTACGCCACCCGCGACGACTTCGGCGCCTCCCTCGAAGACACCAGCGCCTTCGCGCTACTGCACTACTTCCTGGCCCGCGAGGACACGGCCGGTGAAGGCGCCGAGTTCCTTACCTGGCCCGAAGGCAACGCACGCCTGGTGGAGGGCATGGCCGCGGGCCTGAAGCACCCGGCGAGCACAGGACAACTTGCCCTGCGCGTGGAACAGGGAGCCAGCGGCGCGACCGTGGATGCCATAGATCTGGCTAGCGGCGATAACGTGCGCTGGCAGGCCGAGCACGTGGTGCTCGCCTTGCCGCAGTTCATCAATGCGCGCCTGCTAGCCGAAGACCCCGCCCGCGCCGCGCGCCAGAGCTTTCGCTACTCCCCTTGGGTCGTGGCCAACCTGCATCTCTCGGAGCCCCCCACAGGCCGCGGCTTCCCGCCGGCCTGGGACAACGTCCTGCGCAACAGCGACAGCCTCGGCTACGTGAACGCCACCCACCAACTGGACCGCGACCACGAACGCGACACCATCTGGAGCTGGTACCTGCCGATCATCGATTCGGACGAGCGCGCCGCACGCACCCAGCTTTTGGCCAGCACCTTCGAGCAGTGGCGCGACGTAATCCTGTCCGACCTGACCCGCCCCCACGCCGGCCTGGCCGACTACGTCACACGCATCGAGGTTCGGCGCTGGGGCCATGCCATGGTCAAGCCCGTGCCTGGCTTCCTGTGGGGTAGCGCACGCGCGGAAGCTGCACAGCCCATTGGGCGCGTGCACTTCGCTCACTCCGACCTCTCGGGCATGGCGCTCTACGAGGAAGCCCACTGGCAGGGCGTGCGTGCAGCGGAAGAGGTGCTCGTGGCCGCGAAGCAGTCCTTTGAGACCCTTTTGGGCTAGGCGCACCTCCTTGAGCCAAGCCCAAGAGGCACCCCTTAAGCCGGGCTGGATTCTCGGCCCGCGTGCCGACGCCTTGGCCTTTAGTGGGCCAGTAATTGCCGGTCTCGGACTCGTTGCCTGGGCCGCCTCGCGCGGCAATCTCCACGCGCCGATCTCGCCCCTACTCTTCCTGATACTCGTGGCACTGATCGACGTGGGCCACGTCTACGCCACCGTCTTCCGGGTCTACCTTGACCCCAGTGAATTGCGCCGCAGGCCAGCCCTCTACCTGGGCATCCCCCTAGGTGTCTACGCGGGGAGCGTGCTGCTCTATGCCCAAGGCCCGATGGTCTTCTGGCGCGTACTCGCCTACCTGGCCGTGTACCACTTCGTACGCCAGCAGTGGGGTTGGATGGCCTACGCGCGCCGGCGCGCGGGCGAGAGCGGGCTCTTCGACTTGCGCTTGGACAAGGCCGCCATCTACGCCGCGACGCTCTACCCCTTGCTCTATTGGCACACGCACCTGCCGGCGGACTTCGAGTGGTTCATCGTGGGCGACTTTGTGGCCCTGCCCGCATGGGCCGACACGCTCGGACTCGGCCTGCACCACCTCGTGCTCGGGCTATTCTTTGCACGCCAAGTGCAACGCGCCGCCCGCGGCCTGGGCGTGAACTACGCCAAGCTGCAGATCCTGATCAGCACTTGGATCGCGTGGTTCGGCGGCATCGTGATCCTGCGCTCCGACCTAGCCTTCACCGCGCTCAACGTACTCTCCCACGGCGTGCCCTACCTGGCCTTCGTGTGGACCCTCGAACACCGCCGCCGGGCGGGCAGCAAGGGCTGGATCGCTGCCCTCTTCACGCCGCGCTTCTGCCTGCTCTTCCTAGCCCTACTGGGGTTGGTCGGATACGCCGAGGAGTGGCTCTGGGATCGCAGCCTATGGCACGAACCGGAAGGTCTCTTCCCCGGCCCCGCGTGGTTTCCCTCAGGCGCCCTGGTGGCTCTGCTAGTTCCCTTGCTAGCACTGCCCCAAGCTACGCACTACCTGCTCGACGGCTGGATCTGGCGCACGCGCAACAATCCGAGCCTGGCAGCGGACCTCAGTCCTTCGAGCCCTTCTTCCCGCCCCGGCGACGCAACAACTGCACCTCCGCCAGCCCCACGGCCTTGACCTTCTCGCCTGGCGCGCTCCAAGGGATCACGATCTCGATGCGCCGAATTTTGATCGGCTTGGGCCACTCCAAGCGCCCCGCATGGCGCTCGTCCACGTGCATGCGCATGCGCTCGGGCTTGCCGCCATTAATGCTGACTTCCAGCTCCAGCGGACGCGAAAAGTAGCCTACACGGTGCGGAGTGGAACGCGCCGCAAAGACCACGAGGGTGTCGGCAATGCGCGCTGGACTGAGCTTCAGCGAGAGCGTCGGACGCTCGTCCGAGGGCGCGGCCAGCCAGGGCGTACGCAGCTTGCCGTCCACCGCTAGGCCCGCGTGGAAGATCCGCTGAACGAGTGCCTCGCCGCCGCCATAGGAGCTGCTGGCTTTGGCCTGAACCCGACCGGGCTCCAAGATGTAGTCAGCGCCCTCCTCGATTTGAGCGGCCAGCCAATCCGGAATGACATCCTCGATGCGCACTTCCAGGGGGGCCGATTCGAAGGTCCGCAGCTCCCCCGCTAGAGGCCGGCCGGCCTCATCCTTGCGACGTGGTCCCTGCACGAAGACGCGCGCCGTAAGAGTGTAGGCACCGGGTTCGCGGAAGACGTGTCGCTGGGCAAAACGCTTGTCGCCTGCGGGCTCTAGACGCGAGCCGGGTACGCTCGCGATTACCTGCCCACCCGAGCGATATTCCACCCGCAAAATGCGCGGTCCCTTGCCTTGCTCGCCGGGCCATATCAACCCCGGAAGCATGGCCTCTTTCCAGGTAGTGATCCAAAGGTCGAGGGGCGTATCGCCGGAGGCCACCAGAGTGAAAGCCGCGCCATTGCCGCGCGCAACCTTGCCACTGGACTTAGCGCCCGAGCCCTTCCCCGTGAGCGTGTGCGTGGCGCGCCGTAGGAAGAGGATCCCGAACGCGGTCTGCCCTTGGCCCTGCCCCCAGGTCCCGTTCGCCTTCTGAGAGCGCACCAAGAAGCGCGCGCCCTCCTTGTACCAGTCGTGCCCGCCAATGCGCTTGACACCAGCAAGCCCGCCCACCCGTTCGAGCCCGTACAGGTAGTAGTGCAGCCAATGGGTTCCGCCGCCGGGGTTATTGGTCACTTCGAAGTGACGGTCCAACCAGTGCAGAGACTTGGCCAGGCGCGCTTCGGACTTTCGCTCTGCCTCAGGAGTCAGCCTGCGAGCCGCCTGCAAGCGCTCGCGGCAAATAGCCAGAACGCCAATGCCTGCCGCGGTCATGGAGCCGGTCGCTCCGCTGCCATTGCGATACCCGTAGCCACCTTCGGATCCGGCGTAGCGCCGCAAGCACTCGAGCAGGTTCTCCCAGGACTCTACGGGCACCTCGTAGCCCGCGCGCGCAGCGGCCCACAGACCGAGCGCACCGTACTGCGTGTTCGAAAGGTCTTGCCCCGCGGGGTAGCCCCAGTCCCCGGCCGGGTTTTGGTTCTCCACCAAGACATCCGCCAACTCAAAAATCCAGTCCCTGTGCTCGACCTTGTCCAAGGCTACCAGCGCCAGGATCATGCAGGCGCGATCGTAGGTGCCCGTGAAGCTCGCCAGTGCCAGGCGCGAGGTCAGGATCTCGACCGCGTCTGAATCAAGATCGACACCGCCTTTGACCAGCGCATAGAGCGCGAGGGCGTCATGTCCGGGTGAACCGAAAGGAATGTGCCCCTCCGTGCGCTTGACCAAAGAACCCAGGGCGCGATCCAAGGCATCCTCGATGGCCTTCGCTTGCCCAGCCGGTGCTTCCCCAGCCGGTGCTTCCCCGGCCTGCTTGCCTTGGTAGCCGAGCCCCCGGGCCGGCACCGAATTCCAAAGGCTGAACGCAAGCAACAGGATCGCTCGCCATCTCCAAGACCCAGTGCCACTCACTCGCATCATTTTCGCCGGCTCCGGCCGATGAGTTGCACTTCCACTTCAGAGAGTCCTAGCACGCGTCCCTCACCCGTGAATCCACGCTCAAGCATGATCTCGATGGTGCGAACTTCCGTGGGTCGGCCGAGATTGAAGGTCGCCTTGCGTCGGCGCTCGGGGAAGAGCTTGACCTTCTTCGGCCGCTTTTCGCCGTTGACACGCACATACGCAAATTCAGCCTGGCCGATGGCCTCGTCAGGCACATGGGACAGGCGCGCGTGGGACAGCAAGATGCGGTCCATTTCGACGGGGCTATCGAATTCGATCACTAGTTTGGGCGACTCGTCGTTCGCAGCCGCAATCCAGGCCGTACCCGAACGCCGATCTAGGGTCAGCTTGGCCCCGAATGTCTGATAGGGCAAGTCACCCCCGCCCTGGTACTCGCTAGAGGCCTCACTCTTCACCCAGCGCTTGGCCGGCATGCGATTGCGCATGGCGTCACCAGCTTGCGCCTTGAACCAGTCGGGCCAAGCTCCGAAGACCGACACGAAGAAGTCGCGGGTCTCGACTACGCGCAATTCGCCGGGGACCATGGCGCCCGAGTCGGACTCCCGAAAAGGCATCAGGTGCGCCCGCAGGCGGATGCCGTAGGTACCGGGCAAGGAAAAGCGGTGCTGCGCCGCGAAGCGCTCCGACTCCACGGGACTAGCCGAGCTGGAGGAAACGCTGGCGATCACCTCGCCATCCACCACGTACTCGATCTTCGCCACGCGGGGGCCTTTACCTTCCTCGCCAGGCCAGACGTAGTCCTTCAGCACTTCCTCGTTCCAACCCGTGATCCACATGGACAGAGGCGTGTCGCCCTTGGCGATCACCTGCATAGGCGACTCGGGATCCTCGATACCGGCACGCGCCGTCTTCTTCGCGTCCGGCCCCGAGCGTGACTGAGTCGCGCGACAGAGAAAGAGCAGCGAGAAGCATGTGGGCGCCAAGCCCAACTCCCAGGCGCCATCTTCAGCCTGGTGCTTGAGCAACCAACGCGCGCCCTCGTCGTACCACGAGCGATCTTGAAAGTGCTTGATACCGAGGATCGCGCCCAGGCGCTCCAAGGAATACAGGTAGTAGAGATGCCACTCGTGCGTGCCGGGGTTGTGCTTGATCTCGAAGGCCTTTTCGAGCCATGCCAAGCCGCTCTCGCGCGCCGCCGCGAGCTCGCGCTTGACCGTGCCATTCCACGGGCGCTTGCTCGGCGCCAAGGCATCCGACAAACCAAAGACCGTCAGTGCGGCCGCGGTCATAGCACCCGTGCTCGGGCCCACCGCGCCCTTGTAACGGAAGCCCCCATCCTCGTTTTGGTAGCCGAGCAAGGCCGGCATCATCTCGAGCCAAACTCGCTCCGGGATTTCCACCCGCGCACGGCTTGCGGACCACAGGCCCAGCACCGCGTACTGCGTGTTCGACAGATCCGATCCGGCGGGGTAGCCCCAGTCCCCCTCCGTTTGCCAGGACACCAGCAGCGCCGCCAACTCCTCGATGCGCGTTCGGTGCGCGTAACCACCGGCCGCTTCCAGGGCCATGATCATGGCGGCTGCGTCGTAGGTACCCCGCGCCTCCTCGTCGATCAGACGCCTCACACCGCGCAAGATCACGGGGTCATCCTTCGGCACGCCCGCCTTGAGCAGGGTGTAGAGGGCCAGGGCGTTCTTGCCAGCGGCCCCCTTGATGAACTCCGACCACGAGCCCTCTTTCTCGCGCCCCACCAGATATTCCACCCCGCGGGCGATGGCCGCATCGACGGCTTCCTGGGAAACCGCCCGCTGGGCACCGGCCGTGGGCACAAAGGTGAGAACGAGCAGCAGCAAGCGCACCAGGGGGGCGCTACGGACGGTAGAGCAAATCATGGAGGAGAGATCGGAGCGGTGGGGCCGCAAGGCTACCCACCCAAGCGCCAGGAGCAACGGGCGGAATTCGGTGCCGGCCCATTATGATGTGCCGGTGCTCCTATCACTCCGCTGCCGACTACCCCACACCCGCACCCCTCTGGCCCTTCTGGCCGGGATACTTTGGCTCACGGCCGGCTCCGCCCTGGGGCAGACCTGGCCCGACCTGGAGCAGTCCCCGCGCCCGGCTGGCTCCCAGGGAGCCAGCATCAGCGCCGATGACCAGGACGTCTGGCGCAGCCTCGGCAGCTCGAGCCTCTCCCGCAATGGCCGCTGGGCCGCCTGGGAGGTGCGCATCGCTGACGGCCGCGGGGGCTGGCTGCAAATCGAGGACCTGGAGAGCGGCGCCCGCCAGCGTGTGGCCCGCGGCAGCGGAGCGCGCTTCGACGCCAGCGGACGCTACCTGGCCTGCCGCGTACAGCCAACTCGCGATGCTAAGCGCGCCCATGAGTTGGCCGAGCGCGAGGAACCCAGCGAGGAGGTGCCCAAGCCCACGGACCGTCTTGTGCTAGTGGATCTGGATGCCGGCACCTGGTTCGAAGCGGCCGACCTCAAGGACTTCCAGCTGCCCGAGGAGGGCGGCGACTGGTTCGCCTACCGCGTACAGGAAGATCCTTGGAAGGACAAGGACAAGGACAAGGACGACGCCAAGCGCAAGAGCAAGCTGAGCGACTCCGAGCGCAAACGCGACAAGCGCAAGCGCGACAAGGGCCTGACCCTCGTGCTGCAAAACTTCCTAAGCAGCCAGCGC
>JBLIOL010000146.1:0-12913 GCA_047639615.1 Planctomycetota bacterium
GGCGGCACCGGCAAGGTGGCGCGCACGATGAAGGACGGCTGGTGCGGCGCCAGCAGGCCGATGCGTGCTACCTCATCCGGGTGCGATGTCGCGCGGCTGGCCTGGAGCGAAGGCGAGCTGGTGAATGCGAGCAGAGCGAGGAAGAAGATACGAAGCGTCCTAAGGCCAACGAGCTGGCCCATAGACGGATGAATGGTCGTCATGGTGCGGTCCCTTCGAGGTCCTGAAGGCAATCCACGGCCGGGGCCATGGGAAGAGCAGCCTTACAGGATCCCAGCGCAGCGCTGGTGAGCGCGACGCAAGAGCGGTATAGGGGTGACTAGGTGTTCACCGGTGTGCGGTCGCCGGTGGCTAGGAGATGCTAGAGAATCTCCTCTCAGTGAAAGACTCTTGCCGACCAGTTCCATTGCGTTGGAAGGCTTTGAAGTTCTGACCTGGGAAGGGCGCTTCGGGCACCAAGTGAGTCCGCCCCACGTCCTGTGGCTCCCGATGGGGAACCACAGGCCGTGGGGCGGGTAGAGCGTCGTATTCCGGGCTACAGGCGCACGTATTCGAAGTCGGCTTCCTGGCTGTTGATGCCGCGTAGGGGCGGGGCGATCCAGCTGGCGAATTTGCCTCGCTCGGTCACCGGTTGCATCAGGGACTTCACGAAGGTCTCGTCCGCCTCCGTGGGCAGCCACTCAGAGGCCTGGGCGTCGAAGGCCTCCTGGGTCATGAGCTCGCCGGTCTTCGGGTTGAAGGGGGTCCCGCTGAACTCACCCACGGTGCGGTTGAAGCGCCGGTGGGGCAGGTAGAACTGGTAGTCGACGTCTGCGCGCTCGACCTCACGGATCCAGTAGGCCACGCCTTTCTCGTTGTCGAGGATGTACTCGTCGCGCAGCACCTCGTTCATGGCGTTGCGCAGGGCGACGTCTTCCTTGACGACCTTGCCATCCTTGAAGCGCTCGACCCCGTAGGACTGATCGAGGCCCGTGTGCTCCTCGTACTTGGTCTCGTGGGCGCGACCTTTCAGGCCAGCACCGAAGAAGTTGGCCGAGTTGCTGGAGACCTCAGCGCCGAACAGGTCGTTCGAGCTGGAAGCCCACTTGTTGATGTAACGCTGAATAACAGGCAACGGAATCGCTCCGAACTCGGAGGGATCCGCATCGGGGTGCTCGTTCATGACCTCGCAGGTACGCTTGATCACGCGGCCAATTCCGGTCTGGCCCACGAACATGTGGTGCGCTTCCTCGGTCAGCATGAAGCGGCAGGTGCGCGCCAAGGGATCGAAGCCCGACTCGGCCAGGGTCAGCAGTTGGAACTTGCCGTCCCGGTCCGTGAACATGGTGAAGCAGAAGAAGGACAACCAGTCCGTGATCGGCTCGTTGAAGGTGGTCAGGATGCGCGGGTGGTCGGCATTACCTGAGCGGCGCTGGAGCATCTCGTCTGCCTCCTCGCGGCCGTCCTTACCGAAGTAGCCGTGCAGCAGGTAGACCATGGCCCACAGGTGGCGGCCTTCCTCGACGTTGACCTGGAATAGGTTGCGCAGGTCGTAGAGCGACGGCGCGGTCAGGCCCAAGAGGCGCTGCTGCTCGACGGAGGCCGGCTCCGTATCACCCTGGGTAACGATCAGGCGCTTGAGCCAGTTGCGGTACTCGCCGGGGACCTGTTGCCATGCGTCTTCGCCAGCGTGGTCGCCGAAGCCGATCTTGGGCTCGCCTTCGTTGGGAGTCAGGAATACACCCCAACGATAGTCGGGCATCTGCACGTGATCGAAGTGCGCCCAGCCTTCACGATCGACACTCACTGCGGTGCGCAGGTAGATGTCCTTCTCGTTGAAGTTGGTGGGACCCATCTCGCGCCACCAATCGATGTAGTCGGGCTGCCAACGCTCGAGGGCGCGCTGCAGACGCTTGTCGTCCTTGAGGTTGACGTTGTTCGGAATCTTCTGGCTGTAGTCGATGCTCATGTCGCGAAGGGGGGCGAGGGGAGATAGGGGGCTCAGAATTGGGCGGATCAGGTGCGTTCGATATTGAACTCAGGACGCTCAGGCGTCCCGTAGCAGGTCAATGCGCCGCGTTCGCCGACGGCGTTCGGGCGTTGGAAGATCCAGTTCTGCCAGGCGGTCAGGCGCCCGAAGATCTTGGTCTCCATGGTTTCGGGACCGGGGTAGCGCAGGTTGGCTTCCATGCCGGTCAAGGCGTCGGGGGAGAAACTGGCGCGCTCTTCCACGGCTAGGCGCAGCTCGTCGTCCCAGTCGATTTCGTCCGGGGCGTAGGTAGCCAGACCGAGCTCGTCGGCGGTCTCGGCGTCGAATAGATCAGCGCCGGCGTGCTGCATGACTACGCCGACTTGCTCGGGCGTGCCGTAGAAACGCGTCTCGAGGCGCGAGATGCCATTGGCCATGGGGAAGCTGCCGCCGTTCATGCTGGTGACACCCAAGTGCACAGGCATGTCGGGGTCATTCAGCACGTAGGTGCGGTCGCAGGCCAGGGCCAGTTCGAGGAAGGTGCCCACGAAGCTGGTGCCTTGGTCGAGCACGGCGTAGAAGCTGCGCGCGCTGACGTCGAGGCGCTTGAGGGTGCGCTTGACGAAGTGCAGGGTCTCCTTCACGAACCAGTGGTCGGAGGAGGCCAGCAGGGCGTCGGTGGCGCGCAGGGTCTCGGTGGAGCCTTTGGCGCGCAGCAAGATGAGCGCGTTCTCGCGCTCGTTCATGCGCATCTGCAGCAAGGCGTCGTCCAGCTGGCGGAAGGCGTCGAGCAGCCACCAGGCGGAGCCTTGGGCGTAGGCGGCGTCGGCGTCAGCGGCGCACTCATCCGGTGCGCTGATGCACAGGTCGGCCGTGCGGCTGGCGAGGTCGAAGCTGAGGGTTACGTAGGGGTAGCGCAGTTCGCGCTTGCCGTCCTCTTCCACCAACTCGTAGTTGATGGGGGTTAGCTGGACGCCCTGCACATCGCGCTTGGGCACTTCTTCGCAAAGTTCTGCGGCGTGCTTGGCAACGGACTCGTCCCACTTGGATAGCGAGGCGATGTCGTCGACAAGGTTCCACTTCACAGCACGCTTGCCCTTGATGCCTTCGGCAACGGTGCTGAACACATCGCAGTGGTCGCGGCGCAGCTTGCGCTTGTCGGTGATGCGTGTCAGACCGCCGGTTCCGGGAAGCACGCCGAGCAGGGGCACCTCGGGGAAGGACACGGCCGAGTTGCGGTCGTCCACCAGGAGGATGCGGTCGCAGGCCAGGGCCAGTTCGTAGCCGCCGCCGGAAGCCGTGCCGTTGAGGGCCGCAAGGAAACGCTTGCCCGAGTTTTCGGAGGCGTCCTCGATGCCGCAGCGGGTCTCGTTGGTGAACTTGCAGAAGTTCACTTTGTAGGCGTGCGCGCTGCTGCGCAGCATGACGATGTTGGCGCCGGCGCAGAAGACGCGATCGAGGGCGCCGGTGACGATCACCGTGCGCACCTCGGGGTGCTCAAAGCGCAGGCGCTGCATGGCGTCCGCCAATTCGATATCCACGCCTAGGTCGTAGCTGTTGAGCTTGAGCTCGTAGCCCGGATTGAGTCCGCCCTCCGGGTCCACATTCATGGACAGGGTGGCGATGTCTCCGTCGAAGGTCAGCTGCCAGTGCTTGTACTGGTCGGGGCTGGTCTGAAAGCTGAGGCGCTCGGCGGTGAGGGTCGTGCTGGTCAAGGGAAGGCTCCTGGGGCGTGGGCCCTGGGGTCTTGGGCTTGGGGGGACAATCGGGGGTTGGTGGGAACTATTATGCCTCTTTTGCCCTGGCGCACCAGGGAATAAGGAAGGATAATGCCAGTATGACCACCGATCAAGCCCTGCTGCATGCCCTCGGCGAGCGCCTCCACAGGGTGCGCGAGGGCCGCGGCATGACCTTGGCGGAGCTGGCTAGCCGTTCGGGCCTCTCCCGGCGCTACGTGACCGAGGCCGAGGCTGGCCGCGCCAACCTGTCCCTGATCAAGCTGGCCGGACTGGCCCGGGCCCTGGCCATACCCCTAGGCGAGCTCTGCGACCTGCCCCTCGATCTGCGCCGCACAGAGCGCGTGGCCTTGGTGGGGCTGCGCGGTGCGGGAAAGAGTCGTGTGGGGCGTGCCCTCGCTCTGGAGATGGAAGCGCCCTTCGTGGAGCTTGACTCCCTGGTTGAGGAGAAGGCGGGTATGGGCCTGGCGGAGCTCTTCGACCTGCAGGGCGTACCGACCTATAGGCGCTTGGAGCGCGAAGCACTCGAGCAGGTACTCGCCCGTGGCCAGCGCATGGTGGTGGCCACCGGCGGCTCTATTGTCACATCACCCGGCACCTTCTCGCGGCTACGCGACGCCTGTCGCACGGTCTGGCTGCAAGCCACACCTGAAGAGCATCTGCAACGGGTCCTGGATCAAGGCGATCGTCGCCCCATGGAAGGCCACCCGCGGGCCATGGATGAATTGAAAGGTATCCTTGAAGCACGTTCTGAGCGCTATGCCCAGTGTGAGCTGCACGTGAACACTTCGGGCCAGGATGTGCCCGGCGTTGTGCAGCAGCTTCAAGGCGCCCTCGAGAATTAAGCCCGCCATGTCCCACTCCACAACTCCGCCCAGCGCCAAGACGCGCAAGGTCGAAGAGAACCTCCGCGCCTATGCCATGACCTTTCCCGAGGCGTGGGAGGATCACCCCTGGGGCGAGATTGCCTTCAAGGTGCGCAAGAAGATCTTCTTCTTCCTAGGCAGCAGTGGGGATGGGCTCTCGCTCTCACTCAAGCTGCCGGAGTCCAGCCAAGAGGTGCTACTCCTGCCCTTTACCGAACCCACCGGCTATGGCCTGGGCAAGAGCGGTTGGGTCAGCGCCAAGTGGGAAGCCAAGCAGGCTCCGGCCATCACGACCATCAAGCGCTGGATCGACGAGAGCTACCGCGCCGTCGCTCCCAAGACGCTGGTCAAGCAGCTCGACGTCTAAGCGCTCGCAATCGTAGTTCCAAGCCCTTGTGGCGGAAGGGGCAGGCCGGAGGCTGGCGATGGGGGGGGGCTGCATTCGAGCGGGGCCGATGGGCTGCCCGCTGCCACGAAGGCTCGAGCGCGCTGGAGCCGGCCTCTGGCTTTGGGGCGCAACGGAGGGTAAAGGGTGTGCTGATCCGGTGGATACTGGAGGGCTTAGATCTTGATTCGGCAGCAAACGGTCGCCGGGCATCAATGCCTAGCCAGGCTTGTTCGTGAGGCCGCGCTGAATCGGTTCGCGCTCGCCCAGTCCATCGAGGCAGGCTTGGATGGCTTCTTCGGCTGTGCCCGCGCGCCACCAGGGATATTCGCCGTTCTCGAGTTCGGTCCAAGGTTCCCCGAGTTGATCGCCCTCGGTGTAGACGCGCACCACGAAGGGTGCATCGTTGCCCAAGAGATCGCGCAGGACTTCCATGCGGATCCAGCGCGTGCCCTCCTCGAACCAAACCTCTAGGTGCAGGGTGCGCACGGCTTCGAAGGCATAGCGGGCGTATTCGGGCAGGCGCAGGGCGATATAGGGCTCCATGGGATCAGTGTAGGGTTTACTCAGCGCAGCAGCAGACTCGTGCGGCGCTTGACCGGCGTGGGGTTCTTGACGAAGCTCGAAAAGCGTTCGCGGATTGACTCGCGCGGGGCTGGGGCTTTCCAAGTGGGGATCCAGCGCCAGGCCCAGTGCTTGGTGGCTTCCGTGCGCAGCCAGAGTTCGTGGTCCCATTCGACCTCGCCGAGGGCCAGCAGCTCGTCGATCCAGTCCGCGTGGCCAGCGAACCAGGCCAGGCGCGCGGCGATCTCGTATTCGACGATGTTGTCGCGTTCCAAGCGCGCGGCGCCGTACATGGGGATGAACCATCCGCCGAGGTGGCACAGGATGCCGATGGTACGGCCTACCCGATGCATACGCCGTTCGGCGCCGGGGTCGGGCGCGCTTTGTAGTTCGCCCAGCATGCGCAACAGCTGGCGTCGGTGACGGATCTCGTCCTTTAGGATGCGGCTGACCACGGCGCGTTCGGGGCGGCCGCGCAGGCAAACAGCGTGGGCCTGGTAGGCGCGCACGGCGCCCAGCTCGCCGGAGTAGGCGAGCTGCAGGCAGCGTGTGAACTCGGCCAGGGCCAGGGCGGGGTCCATGGGGGATCAGCCGTAGGTGGCGCGCACCTCGCGTCGGATGCACTCGCGCTCGCTGGCGCTGACCACCAGGGGCACGGCGGCCTGATCGGCGGCGCCCATGGAGCTGAAGTTGCCGCGCGCCTCGCGCAGGCAGATGTGGTTGGCGCCCGAAACCTGGTCCAGGGCGTTCAAATCGGCACCATCGTCCTCCCAATAGCACACGCGGCAGATCTCATAGCCTGACCGGCAGCTGAGGGTGTAGTAGTCGCAACACGGACATTGATACTGACCATTTCCCACCATGGGCTGCAGGCTAGCGGATGGGTTCAGCGGTAGCTAGGCCACGACATACCATGGGGGCATGTTCTTGCTTGGCTCTCTCTCCCGTCGCTGCGCTGCTGCGGCGCTCTTGCCATGCTTGGCCGTCGGCGGATCCCAGGATTCGCCACCCGAGCCTTGGGCGGCGCGCTTGGCCACTTCGCGCACGGTGGTGGACCGCGTGGTGATCGCCTTCGATGAGATCGGGTTCTTGGAGGAGATCGGGCGCTGGGATGCTGAGCGGTATTGGCCCGTGCTGCTCTGGGACTCAGCACTCTCGCCGGTGTTCCTGCGCGCCTTCCGGCCTGAGCAGGTCTTGTTCGCGCGCTACGGAAGCGGCGCGGCGCCTGACTTCGAGCGAGGACTGCAGGCGGTCGTCGAGGGTTGGGGGATCGAGCTCGAGGAGCGCAGCCCAAGCGACCTGGCCGATGCCCTGCGCGGCGCAGGCAGGCCGCCCCAGGGCGCGGTGTTGCTCTCGAGCACGTCGCCGGAATTCCTCGGCGGTTTGGCCCTGGCAGCGGGGCGCTTTCACCTGCCGCTCGAGCTGCCGGCGAGCGAGACGCACACGCAGCGGGTTCCCTACGAGCGCGCGATCGAGTTGCGCGACACGTTGCGTGAGCAGCTGGACTTGGCCGAGGTGGGCTACAGCGAGCGCTTCGACGAGTTGGACTTCATCACCGTGGCTAACGATTGGCCCTTCGCCTATGGAGCGCCGGGTGATGACGCCCATCCAGGTGCTTACACCCTCGACGATCTCTTGGCGCGCCGGGATGATCAGCGGCGCTGGGGCTGGGTTGGGCGCTTCATGGGCGGTTCGACACGCTCGGTGTACATGGCCATGGGCGCGCTCTTTCTACAACCTGAGTCCGGGCGCTTTTGGAGTCGTTACGACCCTGGGAACAAGGTCTTTGGCGCGTTCGATCCGGCCGCGGCCCTGGCGGAGTTTGAGCAACGCTTTCCGGTCGAGGTGATCCGCCACCCGGACGCGACCCTCGAGCGCTGGCGGGCGGAGACCTGGCCTGCGGGCAATCGCTTTGGCTTCCTCTATGTGAACTCCTCCGGCGGTGCTCGCAGCTGGTCCATGTCCGGCGCAGGCGCGACCCATCTTGATGTGCCGGGCGTCTTCGCTGGCAATGTGGCCTCGGTGGTGCACTACACGCATTCGGGCTCGGCTGGGCGCCCCTGGGATGTGGACAGTATTGCGGGGCGCTGGATGGCGGGCGGGTCCTACATCTACTTCGGTAGTCATGCGGAACCCTACCTGCAGTCATTCGTGTCGCCGAAGCAATTGGCCCAGCGCCTAGCCCAGGGCTTGCCCCTGGGTGCGGCCATGCGGGTTGACTACGACCCCGCAGCTAGGGGCGCTCGGGAGATGAAAGTGGATGGGGAGAACCGGCGCGTGGGGTTCAACATGTCGGGCCCTTGGAAGCTCGCCTATTTCGGCGATCCGAGCTACAGGCTGACGGGGGTGCGCACGGTGCGGATGGCTGCGGGCGACGCGGGAGTTCTTTCTGGTAAGCACTTCAAGCGCGCTGCGGACTTCAGCAAGCAGCGCCCGAGGCCAGCCAGTCTTGCGCTCGCGCACCGGGCGGCGCGGGTGGCGATCTCCTTGCTTGCGGCTGAGCCGAAGGCCGCCGACCGCAGCTGGAAGAAGGACCTAGCGGGTCTAACGGACGCGGGAGATCGGGCCATTTTTGCCCGAGAGGCCATGCGGGTTTGGCTCGGGGAGCGCGGCGCGGCCTCGGAGCGTGAGCGGGGCAAGCCCAAGAAGTGGCTCGAGCTGCCGAACAGCCTAGAGGCGCTGCTTGCGGAAGGACCCCTGGCGCCGTCGATTGGGCTCGCTACAACGGACTTCGTGCGCGCCGAACTCGCCCGGCTCGAGGGTTCCTCCGAGGCAGGTATGGTGAGCAAGAAGGAGCGCGAGGCAGCTGGCTTTCTGCTTCGATTACTCGCGTTGGTGCCGCACTCGAAGGTCTCGACGGCGGCGATCTCCACGTGGATTGCAGGGCGAGCGGAGCGTTGGGAAATCACGACCGAGGAGCTGGGCGGTGGGAAGTTGCCCTGATATGGGGAGCAAGCTCCCGCATTGGGGGTGCTTCAGGGCCGCTCGCGCGTCGATTGTAGGTCCCTTTGGATACTGTCTAGGTTGAGTGTGGTTCCGTCGGGCTCAGCAGGCTCCGAATCGGGCTTCTTGATGGCGTGAGGGGCAACTAGCAGAGCTTGTCCATAGTGCAAGGGCCTGCGCACCTGGCCGACTAGCCTGGAATGCCCTCCACGCCACCGGCAGCCCAGCTTCTTCACGGCCACGACCACACCAAACCTAGTCAGTATCGTCCCTTTGCGTCTGGGGCTTGGCCCACGGATTGCTAAGGGTGCTTAATGAGGTACCGACGGTGCCTCACGCCATCTGATTCCAACCCTGCTACTGCTCTCCCATGCGCAAGCCGATCCTGCTTCTGCTCCTAGTCCTCATCGCCGCCGCCATCGGCACGGTCCTGACCATGGACGACCCCAAGGCCAATGGTCTGGAGGTCGGCTTTGAGGCGCCGTCCGGAAAGGCCGTGGCGCCTGACGCGCCGACCGAGCTCGCTAAGGCGCAGCTCGACTCCGGGGAGGGGCGTGCGGCGGTGGAGCCCCAGGCGGCCGACAGCCCCGCGGAAAAGACCCAGGCTAGCAACTCGCCCCAGAGCAGCGCCGGGTGGATCACTGGGCGCTTGGTGGATGCCGCTGGCAAGCCGATCGCTTCGGTACCGGTTGTGCTCAATCCTCGCTCCGTTGGCGTTCGATTCAGCCGTGAGGAGGAACCCGCGCCTACGGAGGGCACCACCAACAAGGCCGGCGAGTTCCGCCTGCGCCTAGCTGCCGAGAGCTTGCACCTGCGGGTCATGGCCGAGGGCTTCGCGCGCTTCGACCAGAGAGTCGGCGGCTTGACCAGCGAGGGCTTCGACTTCGGTGATGTGGTGCTCGACGCCGGCGTGTTGCTCTCCGGGCGAGTGGTCGGCGCAAGCGGCCAGGGCATCGAAGGTGTGAGCATCATGCAGGAGAACCCCAACGCGGGTGAGGGGCTCAGCTTCTTCTCGGGTGGGGATGTGCAGGTAGCGACCAGCGAAGAGGACGGCAACTTCCGCGTCACCAGTCAGGCCGTGGGTCCCTGGCGTCTGCGCTTCGTGCACAAGGAATATCAGGACCGCATGGAAGAGGGACGCACGGCAAGCTCAGGCGAAGTCGTGGCGGGCCTGGAGATCGAACTGAGCCCCGGGGGAATCATCGCAGGGTCGGTCAGCCAACTGAAGGGGGTGGATCTTGCGCAACTAAGTGTTCAGGCGCTGCCTGTTCCGTCCAGGACGAATGCTGCGGCTTTCCTCGGCGCTGGTCGCTCGGCAGATGTCCGCAGTGACGGGAGCTTTGAATTGCTGGGTCTCGAGCAGGAGGGCAAGTATCGCCTTAGCGTGCGCGAAGCCAGCATGTCCACGGACGAGCGCCAGTCGCCGCGCCGCAGCGCCAGCGTGGAGGCTGTGGTGGGGGATGGCAACATCGTGCTCATCTATGGCACCGGTGCGCGGGTGCGCTGGCAGGCGCGCGAAGTGGGCACGGACCTTCCGGTGGAGAGCTATGCCTTCACTATGGTGCGCCAAGGACAAATCAGCATCGGCGATCCCACGGGACTTGGAGCTACCGAACGGCCCGAGGGTCGCGCCGAGAGCGTCGGCCTTTGGCCCGGCGAACAACCCCAGAGCTACACCCTGACCCTGAGCGCACCGGGTTTCCGAACCCTTGAGCAAGCCGGGATCAGCGTACAGCAGGGTCAGACAGTGGATTTGGGCGTGCTTCTGCTCACTCCCAGTCCGAGCCTGCGGGTCACTGTCACCGATGCGAAGAGTGGCGAGCCCGTAGCGGGCGCGCACGTTGCATTCCGCCCCGAGGGTGCCGAAGAAAGTACACCGGGCATGGTACGCATGCGCGTTGGCCCGGGTGGCCGCGCCCTGGATGAGCGCGGCGTGATGGCCACAACCGATGAGGAGGGTGTGGCTATCTTGAGCGTGGAGTCGCCCTACACGGGGCCTTTGACCATCCGCAAATCCGGCTACGCGCCCTTCACCCGCGAAGGGGTGGAAGGACCCAGCACCGGCCGAGTGGATCTGTCCGAGACTCTGCGCCGCGGTGGCAGCGTAGTCGTGGCTCTGGTGGATTCCGAGGGCGCGCCCAAGTCGGGCGTATCTATCGAATACCGCGACGGCGAGGGACCGGGCCAGCACCAAAGCCAGCGTACCAACGCCGACGGGGAAGCGCTCTTCGCGAACCTCTCGCCCGGATCCCACGGTTTCCGGGTCGCTGCTCCGGGTGCGGAGCGGCCCGTGGGGGTGGTAGTCCGAGGCATGACGCCTTCGGGGGCCGCCTGGGATGAGGTAAATCTAGTCGGCGAGGAGGAGCAGGAGCTGCTGCTTCAGATGCCGCCCCGCACGGTTCTTAGTGGCACCGTGCGCGAGGACGGCAAGCCCCTGGCGGGCGCACTCGTGAGCTTGCGGGAAGACTCGCCCAGTGGGCGCATGGCAGCTAACTTTGGTAGCTCCAACCGCGTGACCACCGACAGCGATGGACGCTTCGAGCTAGGGGAGACAAGCCCCGGCGCCCACGTGCTTACGGTAGATCACACGAATCGTGCCATGCCCTATGAACTCGACGTGCTCCTCGTCGCGGAGACCGAGTCCATGCGCGTGGACTTGCCGATCACCATCGTCGAAGGCCGCGTGCGCGATGAGGAGGGTCACCCGATCGCCGGTGCGGAAGTGCGCGGCGTGCTCCCGCAGCGCGGCGGCATGCGCATGATGATTACCATGTCGGATGACGAGGGTGCGCCGGCTGCCATCAGCGTGGACACAGGCGATGCCAATGTGGTCTACACGGATGAGGACGGACGCTATCTCATGCGCGGCGTTGCTGCCGACGTGCCCTTCAAGATTGAAGTGCGCGCGGAGGGCTACAAGGTGGCCCGCTCGGAGGATTTGGAGCTAGCTCCTGGCGAACAACGTACGGACTTTGATGTGGCCGTGGCTCAGGGTGGGCAGGTGACGGTGGAGGTCCTGACCGCGGACGGCAAGCCGGCCACCAGCTCCATGGTGGAAGCGCGCTACGTGGGTGAGCTCAGCGGGATCACACCGCGCATGGTTCCCGTGCGCAGTAACGAGGTGCTGCTCGAAGACATGGAAATCGGTCCCTGGGAGATTCGCCTGCGCAGCTTCCGAAGCATGGGCAGCGGAGCTGAAGAGGCCGAGCCGACCCCGATCGTGGTCGAGCGTGGTGGCGAGCACCGGCTCCAGCTGGACGCCTAAATCGCCCTGGGGATGCCCAACACGCCCTGCGTGACCCCTTCCGGGAGGGTCTCGAAGTCGTAATCCAGGCAGTGGGTATGCTCTATGTATGCCCAGCGCCCCAAGCTCGCTATCAGTCCTGCTCGCCATCGCCCTGGGAACTTGCGCTATAGCAAGCTCATCAGGGGCAGATGAAGGACCGCCCAATGTCGTCGTGATCCTGCTCGACGATGTGGGCGTCGACCGGGTTGGTGCGTATGGCGCCCATCCTAATCCTGGCCGGACGCCGACCCTGGACGCGCTCTGCGAGGCGGGCGCCATGTTCCGCAATGCCTGGAGCATGCCCCTCTGCAGTCCGACCCGGGCCAGCCTGCTCACGGGGCGCTATCCCTCGAGGCATAGGGTTGGAGCGCAGATTCAGCCGCACAACCCCAACTCGGCGCAGCTCGATCCGGCGGAGATCATCATCCCAGAGTGCCTGCACTCCCACAGCAACCGAGTGGTGGGCAAGTGGCACCTGAAGCGTCACGGCGTACCCGCCACCCATCCCCTCGATACAGGTTTCGACGGGCACGTGGGCTCACTCTTCAATCTCAATGGCATGGGCTATTGGGACTGGCGCAAGTTCACGGACGGCCAGTACACGAACGAACCGAAGTACGCGACCACGGTGACGAACGAGGATGCGCTCCTGGCCCTCAGCCAGCTGCCGGAGCCGCGCTTCCTCTACGTGGCGTACAACGCCGCGCACGGTCCCTTCCACGTGCCGCCTTCCAACCTGCACAGCTATGGTCAGCCGATGGGCGACCCCATGCAGTTTCGAGCCATGGCCGAGGCCATGGATCGCGAGCTAGCGCAGTTGATCGAGGCCATCGACCTCTCGAATACCTACCTGTTTATTCTGGGCGACAACGGCACGCCCAACTCGGCGGTGGATGCGCCGCACGATCCTACTCACGCCAAGGCCACCCTCTACGAGGGCGGCGTCAACGTGCCCTTCATCGTGCTCGGTCCCGGCGTGGTGCCGGGGGAGCGTCAAGCTCTGGTGGGGGTGACGGATGTCTTTGCCACGATCATGGAGCTCACCGGAAGCGTGGCCACGGCGGAGGACTCGATCAGCTTCGTGGACGTGCTCTACAACGTTGGCGAGTTGGGCCAGCGCGAGTTCCTCTACGCAGAGAAGTTCGACTCCTTTAGCAGTGGAACACCCCTGGAACGTGCCATTCG
>JBLIOL010000147.1:0-12875 GCA_047639615.1 Planctomycetota bacterium
CGGCGGCGGCCAGACCCTGGAAGCCGACCATGCGTGCTGCGGGAGCGGGGGAGACGAGGGCGTCGAGCAAATCGTCGAAGGGCTCGGCCTCAGCTTCCATGGGCGGCAGAACCAGGCGGCGTGCATCCGGCGAGTCCGCCAGGCTCGCGGCTTGGATGCGCAGGATGCGGCCGTAAGCTTCGCGATCGCCGGCGCCGTGGCCGCCTACGCCCGGGTCGTACCAATCGGCAACCAGGATCGAGCCGTCCGGTGCTACGGCCACATCGCTGGGGCGGAACCAGGTCGCTTGTCCGCCGGCTCCTTCGACATTCTTCGCGCCACGTCCAAGCAGCACGGAGGCTTGCAACTCGACCCCTGCACCCTTGCGCCGGGGGAAGTGCGCGTAGACCACGCCCGCGCCGGCGTCGGCGTTGAGCACGGCGCCGTTGAAAGCGTACATGGGGTCGTCGGGTAGGCCGGCTTCGTAGATGCAGACGCCCGTGGGACCGCCGGCGCCGTTGATGGTGCCCGCGGGGAATACGCCCGGATCGTCCTGGTGCCAGTGGGAGACCGTGCGCTCCTGACCGCGGCGTTCGTCCGCTGCCCAGCCGCGCGAACCGTCGGCGGAGGCGTAGCCGTAGTCGCCACCCTCGGTCACGTAGAGCGTCCGACAGGCTCGGTTGCCGTCGTCGTCGTTGTCCTCGGTGTACATGCGTCCGAAGGCGTCGATGGTTCCTTCGTAGACGTTGCGGAAGTTGTCAGCGATGACCGACATGCCGCCACCGTCCATGTCCATGCGCACGATCAAGCCGCCCACATGCACGCGGCCATCGTCGCTCAGAAGGCCGGGCGTATTGGCGCCGTTGTGCGGGCTGCCGCCGCGGTAGTAGGAACTGGAGCGCAGGTTCCAACCGTCCTTATCCTCGACCACGTGCGGGCCGGCGTTGCCCATGACCAGTAAGAGGCGCCCGTCGTAGGTGGGCGTGGCGGAGTGCAGGCCATGGTCGTGATCGAGCCCACCGAAACCGGTCAGCAAGACCTCGCGGCTATCGGCCACCAGGTCGCCGTCCGTGTCGCGGTAGAGCAGCAGGTTCGGGGAGCAGGACACGAGCACGCTGCCGTCCGGCAAAACGCACAAGCCCAGGGGCGCGACGAGCTCCTCATCCTGGGCGAAGACGATTGAGTGCTCCGCAACTCCGTCACCATCGCGGTCTTCGAGCACCACGATGCGATCGCCCTTGGGATGCTCGCGACCCGGGTTGCGTCCACCCCACTTGCGGTAGTTGACCGCCTCCGCCACCCATACGCGACCCGCGCCATCGATGTCGATGGCGGTCGGGTTGTAGAGCAGGGGAGACTCCGCCCAGAGCGTGACCGCCAGCCCGTCCGGATGCTCGAAGCGATCGTCGAGTCGTTGGGCTTGAGGGGAGCGAGCAAGCAGAGGGGCTGACAGCGCGAATAGCGCGGCCAGCCCCTTGATCGGAAGGTTCTGGGACATGGCCCCAGTATCCCATGTATCGCTCAGATCATCGAACCTGAATCAGTTCCCGAAGGCGCGAATAAGCTCGGCCCAGGGCTTGAGCGGCATGCGCATGCCGCCGCGCCAGACAGGTCCGTCGATGACGAAGTACTCGGTGAAGGGGGCGCTGGCGGGCAGGTCACTGGGGAGTCCGGGGGAACTCAGATCGAGTGCAGCGAAGATCGGCAGCATCTGCTCGAAGACGGCGGCCATATCCATTTCGATGGCCATGCTGGGGGTGCTGGTGCCCATGGACTCGATGGCCCACTTCAGGCCCGGGGAGACGGCGCTGGTCCCTTGTTCGAGGGCTTGCAGCGCCAGCTCACGCTGGGGGAGCTTCGGGCCCACGGCCATGACGAGGTGCTCGCCCGTAGCTCCGAACCACATGGGGTAGCCATCCTTCCCGTACATAGCGTCCATGATGGGCTGTAGGTCAGGAGTGAACTCGTCCTCGGCCATCAAGGCGCTCATATCCATGAACAGGCGAGATTCGAAGCCTGGGGTGGAGCCAATGGTGAGATCCTGGGGGCCGTTGAAGCGGATGGAGGGGGTCTGCCAGGAATCGTCGCTGTAGAGCGCCTTGATCTTGGCCAGGCTCTCCGTGGGCTTTTCGGCTTGCATGAAGTAGGTGGCATTCATGCCACCGTTCATGTCGAAGGTGCCGCCCATGCCCGGACCTGCGCCCTCAAACATCTGCGAGTAGATCTGCATGACCTTTTCTAGGGGACCGCGCATGTCGTCGGGGTAGAGATCCATCATGCCCCCCATGAAGTCGAGGTAGCTGTCCATGAACAGGCCGTAGTCGGCGCCCATGACGTAGGAGCCGATGCTGCCTTCCACATGCAGGCGCTTGGCCATGGGCATGAGGTCGCAGCGAGTGGTGGAGGCGAGCCGGCCCATGGGGCTCTTGGATCCAACCTGCAGAGCACCTTCGAGGGTGAGTTGGCCTTCGACCAGGCCGAAGCTCATGTCCAAGACCTCCGCCGAGAGGATGAAGTCATCGATGGCATCGAAGTACACGTCCATGATGGCTCCCATGTCCATGCCGCTTTCGGGTAGCTCCTCCATGGTCTGGTCCATCATCATGCGCCCTTGGTCCATGCCCATCTCGATCAAGGGGCCGTAGGTTTCGAAGACCTGGCTCAGGTCCAAGCGCATCGCGAGCATGCCCTTGGGGAAGTCCTGCATGAAGGCGGCGCCACCGCCCTCGTAGGTGCTGCCATCGCAGGAGCCGACATAGCCGCCGCGCACGAGCGTGGTCATTCGATCAGGAGCGGCGTCAAATTCCGCCTGCATGGCTGCCGCATCGCTGGTAGGCAGGATCATGGTGCTAACGATTTCGCCGCCGCGTAGGCTGGCTGCGAAAGCTGCCGGTCGGTCCTGGCTCAGGCTGGTCAGGTGGCCGAGGAAGCCAGAGGCTAGGTCCGGCGTCGGCTCCCCGGGGATGAAGGCCTCAGTCATGCTGGTGGCCAGGCCCAGTAGATTGTCCAGAGACGTTGTCCGGACCACGAAGAAGGCGTCTTGGGGGATCAGCGCGTCCAGATCGGATTGGCCGATGGCGGCGGAGGGGGCCAGGGCGAGGCTGGCGAGTAGGGCGAGGGAATATTGGCGCATGGGGTGCCTTGGGTAAGGGGGGGCGAGGTTTGCAGGCTTCGTTTACACGACCTGGGACGCTCCGAGCTGTGCTTGCCGGGTATTAGGGGCGGACCGTTGGATACAGCGCTAAACTACGCACGAATCTCCGGCCCATTCAGGAAAAGATCCCGTGCTGTCCCTGCTGCTAACGACCCTTCCGTGCCTCGTACCCGCGCCCCAAGCGCCGGCTCAGGCTGACCTTGCCACCTTCACCCTTGAGCAGGCTTCGCGGCGTGACAAGGAGCATCCGGTGAGCCTTTCTTGGACCCTCGACAAGTGGAGCTGGGCCGCGGACGGCAAGACTCTGCGCAAGGGCAGTGGCGAGTCCGCGAGCTACTTCGATGCCGCGACCGGCACCACCACGAAGGAGCCCGCCAAGCCCATCGGTGATCCGCGCCAGGAGAAGCCGGCCGGGAAAAAGGACGGCCGCAAGGAGCGCATCAAGGAGCTCAAGAAGGGCGGTCAGGTGGAGTTGGTTGACGACTCTCCCGATGGCGCGACCCTGGCCTTCATCCGCGACTACGACCTGTACGTGGCCGGCGCCGACGGCGGCGAAGCACGGGCGCTCACCACAGGTGGCTCGCGCGAGTTCCTGAACGGCAAGCTCGACTGGGTCTACCAGGAAGAGGTCTACGGCCGCGGCAACTTCAAAGCCTTCTGGTGGAGCCCGAGCGGCAAGCACATCGCCTACCTGGCCTTGGACGAGTCCAACGTGATCGACTTCACTGTGGTCGACCACATCGAGAAGGACACCTTTCAGGTCAAGGCCGAGATCACGCGCTACCCCAAGGTGGGCGATCCGAACCCGATCACGAAAGTGGGCATCGTCGATGTGGCCACAGGCGTGACCAGCTGGATGGACGTCTCGGCCTACCCCGAGGACTTCCTGGCCGTGCGCGTGGATTGGACCTTGGATGGTTCCACCTGCTTGGTCTCCGTGCAGGACCGCGTGCAGACCTGGGCTGAGTTGGTCGGGGTGAACCCCGCCACGGGCGAGGCCAAGACCTGGATTCGCGAAGAGTCTCCGGCCTGGGTCGAGCGCCCGTCGCCCCTGCGTTGGCTCGAGGATGGCAGCTTCCTGTGGGCCTCCGAGCGCACTGGCTACAACCACCTCTACCATTACGATGGCAGCGGCAAATTGCTTGGCGCCTTGACCCAGGGCGAGTGGGCCCTCGGCGGCGTGCTTGAACTCGACGAGGAAGCGGGCAGCATGCGCTTCACCGCCAACGAGGGCGGCGACATCAACCGCAACGTGTACAGCATCAACCTGGATGGCACGGGCTTCACGCGCCTGACCCACGGGGCGGGTCAGCACCGCCTCAAGTACAACGACGCAGGCGACCTGTTCCTGGACGAAGTGCACAGCCTGACTGAGGCGCCCCAGGTGCGTCTCTGCAAGGCGAGCGATGGCGAGGTCGTGCGCGTGCTCAGCACGGGCGTCCAGCCGCTCGCAGCCACCCACAAGCTCTCCCAGTGGGAGCTCATGGAAGTGCCCACCAAGGACGGCTTCCTGATGGACGTAGCCCTGCTGCGCCCGGTGCCTTTCGACGATAGCCGCGCCTACCCGGTCTGGATTCAGACCTACTCCGGTCCCGCCGCACCGACGGTGCGCAACCGCGAGAACACGGACCCCTGGTACCAGTTCCTGGCCCAGAACGGCATGATCGTCATGCAGTGCAATGTGCGCACGGCGAGCACCAAGGGCGCCTACGCCACGCGCCAGTGCTACAAGCAACTGGGCAAGCTGGAAGTGGCCGACATGGCTGACGCGGTGGACTGGCTCGTGGGCCACACTTGGGCCGACGCCGCGCGCGTGGGCATGACCGGCTACAGCTTCGGCGGCTTCATGACGGCCTCGTCCATGATCTTCACGGACAAGTACCGCCTAGGCATCTCCGGCGGTGGCGTCTACGACTGGCGCATGTACGACTCGATCTACACCGAGCGCTTCATGAGCACCCCCGACAAGAACGCCGAAGGTTACGCCAGCACCTCGTGCCTTGAGCACGCGGGCCAGCTCACGGGCTTCCTGCATATGCACCACGGCGTTATGGACGACAACGTGCACCTGCAGAACATGATGCAGATGTCCTACGCCTTCATGAAGGCCGGCCGCACCAACTTCAGCATGATGGCCTACCCGCAGACGCGGCACGGCATCCGCGACCGGGACATGTCCTGGCACGCGCGCCAGTTGGAGTGGGAGCTGATTCAGGAGCATCTTGGTCCGGAATACACCGATCGCTTGGAGATCTCCCGAGCCGAAGCCGACTTCGACGCAGCCGTCGGACGCTAGTGACGCTTCCCACTCTCCTCGACGTGGATACTAGTGGCCTGCTGGTTCTGGCTGGCACGCTGGGGGGAGTGTTTGCTGTGTACTTGGGTACGCGGCGCGTGCTGCGTCGAGCGGGTCGTGCCCGGCGCTACTCGGATCAGTGGATTCTGATCGCCACGGCCAACGTTGGCGTGCTGGCGGTGATCTTGGCGCTGCCCATCGAGGCCGGCACGAAGACCCAAGTCATGGGGCTCCTGGGCATCTTGCTCTCGGGCGCCATCGCGCTCTCGTCCACAACTTTCCTGGGCAACGCCATGGCCGGCGTCATGCTGCGCAGCCTGCGCAACTTCCGCGCGGGGGACTTCATCGAGGTAGGCGACAACTTCGGTCGCGTGAGCGAGCGGGGAGTGCTGCACACGGAAATTCAGACCGCGGATCGCGACCTGGTGACCCTGCCAAACCTGCTGCTGGTAACCCAGGCCGTGAAGGTGATCCGCGGCTCCGGCACGGTGGTCTCGGCTACGGTCTCCTTGGGCTACGACGTGGCACGCAAGCGCGTGGAGCAAGCCCTGCTCGAGGCCGGCAAGCGCGCGGGTTTGGATGAACCCTTCGTGCAGATCATGGAGCTGGGCGACTTCTCGATCACCTATCGCGGCGCCGGTCTGTGCAGCGAGGTGCGTGGATTGATCAACCTGCGTGCGGAGTTGCGCCGGCACATGCTCGACTCCCTGCACGAAGCTGGCATCCAGATCGTCTCGCCCAGCTTCGCAATCGAACGCCACCTGAAAGCCGACGCACCGCCCGTGCTGCCGCCCGACGCCCTCGAGCCCGCGGCACCGGCGGAGGCCTTGGCGCCCACCTACCTGATCTTCGACAAGGCCGAGTTGGCCGCAGCCCTGGCCACTCGCGAGGAGCAGCTTGAGAACCTCACCAAGCGTCAGCAGGAAGTGGAAACCGAGCTGGCCAAGGCCGAGGACGCGCAGCGCGCAGACTTGGAGCAGGAGCGCGAGCAAGTGGCCGCGAGATTGGAACACATCGAAGAGCGCATGACACACCTGCGAGAGCGCATCGAGCAGAGCGAGGATCAGTAAGTCCGAGCTCCCATGTTGCTCTACCTAGCCGCCCTCAGCCTCGCCCTATTGGGCCTCTTTCGCCGCCCACCTCTGGCCTATCTGACGGCCTTCTTCCAGGTGCGGCACCTGCTCTTCCCGCTGGCCTTGCCCTTGGCGGCCGTGGGCATTTGGCGCGGCGAGTTCGCCTTGACGCTGCTCTCGGGAGTGGCCCTCGGTGCGGGCTGGGTGCGCTGCGGTGCCATGCGCGCGCCCGCTAGGTCGCAGCACTGCGCACTGGCGGCGGAACGTCAGCCGGACCTGCGCGTGGCGACCCTCAACGCGGGCGACCACCGTTCCGACCCGGCGCAGATTTGTTCCTGGGCGGCGGAGTGCGGGGCGGATGTGATCTGCCTGCAGGAGTTCCACGCCGGCCACGTGGCGCTCTTGGAGCAGGAGCTTGGAACGCTCTATCCGCACCAGGTGCTCTTCGGTGATGGCATGGCCGGCATTGGCGTGCTCTCGCGCAAGCCGATCTTGGCCCACGATCTGGTGCGCATGCGCTCGCGTCTACCCTTTCTCAAGCTGGACTTGGATGTGGACGGTACGCCCCTGCGCTTGATTGCGGTGCACCCCTTCGCCTCCCTGGCGATTTTGGGGAAGGCTTCTTCGGCGCACCAGGACATGCTTGATCTGGCGCGCGAAGCAGGGCAGTCGGAAGTGCCGTGCTTGCTTGTGGGGGATATGAATACTACCGATCAGAGCAGCACCTACGACGCTCTAGCGGAAGCGGGGCTCACGGATGCGTGGACCGAATCCGGCGTGGGCTGGGCGCCGACCTTCCCGGTGGCTGGTCGCTACATGCACCTGCCCGTGCCGCCGGTGGTGCGCATCGATTTCGTCTGGTACAGCGATCGGTTTGAGGTCTGCAGTTACGAGACCGGACCCGACGCCAGCTCCGACCACTTGCCGGTGCTGGTCAGCCTGGCTTGGCGTGGGCGCGGGACGAGTCCTGGCGAGCAGGATCAGGCACAAGACCTCATAACTCAGCTGGTGCCTTTGGCACCCGCTGAGTTATGAGGTTTTGTGCCTGACCCTGATCGCCAGGACTCCGGGGCCTGCTAGTCTGCGCCCATGAGCGCACCTTTTCCGAGCCTGGCTCCGCCCCAACGCACCCTGTGCGGGCCTGGTCCTTCCGACGTCGCCCCCTCTGTTCTTTCGGCCCTTGGCCGGCCTACCTTGGGGCACTTGGACCCGGCATTTCTGGTGATCATGGATGAGCTGCGTAGCATGCTGCGCACGGTCTTTGGCACCGATGCGGAGATGACCTTGCCCATGTCGGGCACTGGCTCGGCGGGCATGGAGACCTGTCTGGTGAACTTGCTCGAACCGGGTGACCGCGTGCTCGTGGGTGTGCACGGGGTCTTCGGCACGCGCCTGGCGGAAGTGGCGCGGCGCTGCGGCGCCGAGGTCGTGGCGGTGGAGAGTGAGTGGGGGCGTGCGATCGATCCCGATACTCTGCGCAAGGCAGCTGACGGCAAGAGCTTCAAGGCCTTGTGCGTGGTGCACGCGGAGACGTCTACGGGCGTGCTCCAGGACCTAGTGCCCATGCGCGCGCTGGCCGATGAGCTTGGCGCGCTGCTCGTCGTCGACTGCGTGACTTCCCTGGGCGGCTACGAGCTGAACTACGGGGAGCTGGGCGTGGACGCCGCTTATTCCGGCACGCAAAAGTGTCTGTCTTGCCCGCCCGGCCTGGCGCCGGTGAGCTTCAGTCAGCGCGCGGTGGACGTGCTCATGGGGCGCAGCAGCAAGGTGCAGAGTTGGTACCTGGACCTGTCGCTGATCGCTTCCTACTGGGGCGCGGAGCGCAGCTACCACCACACGGCGCCGATCAACATGCTCTATGGCTTGCACGAGGCACTGCGCTTGATTCTTGAAGAGGGTTTGGTCGCGCGCGCGGCGCGGCATCAACTCAATGCGAGTGCGCTTGTGGCGGGGCTTGAAGCTATGGGGCTTGAGCCGCGCGTGCCGAGTGCGGAACGCTTGGCGCCTCTGACTGCAGTGGCCGTGCCGGATGGTGTGGAGGATGCGGCTGTGCGCGCGTTCTTGCTGCGCGAGTTCGACCTGGAAATCGGCGGCGGACTTGGACCCATGAAGGGCAACACCTGGCGCATCGGTCTGATGGGCGCTGGTTCCACGCGCAGCAATGTGGGCAAGGTGCTGGGCGGATTGAAGGCGGCGCTCAGCGCGCAAGGCTATTCGCCCAGTGCGGATCCCTTGGCGGCTGCGGATCTGATCTATGGCTGAAGTCCTGGAGTTACCGGCTGCGCAAGTGCTCTATTGGCCTCAGTGGCTAGCAGCTTCCGAATGCTCGGCGCTGTTTGAGAGCCTGCGTAGGGAACTCGATTGGCGGCAGGACGAGTTGCACCTCTTCGGCAAGCGCCATGCGCTGCCGCGGCTGCAGGCGTGGCATGGGGACGCCGGTGCGGGCTACAGCTATTCGGGTATGAGTCTTGAGGCTGAGCCATGGAGCGCGACGTTGGAGCAGCTACGCGCGGCGGTCACGGAGCAGGTGCGCTCGCAGTTGCCCGAGGCGCGCTTCAATTCCGTCCTCGCCAATCTCTATCGGCATGGACGTGACTCCAACGGCTGGCATGCGGACGATGAGCCGGAACTTGGGGAGCGGCCAGTCCTCGCTTCCCTCAGCTTGGGTGCGACCCGTCGCTTCCGCTTACGTCATCGTCAAGGCGCTCAAGAGTCCGTGTCCTTGGACTTAGCGGCGGGCTCCTTGCTGGTCATGTACGGGGACACACAAGCTGCATGGCAGCACTGCATACCGAAGACCGCGCGTGCCGTGGGGGAGCGCATCAACCTGACCTTCCGTCAGGTGCAAATCAGCGCGTCGGGTTAGACCCGAATGTGCATGAAGTGCAGTAGGCGCTGGCCGCGGGTGTAGGCCATGCCGGGCAGGTTCGACACGTAGGGGTCAGCGTTGGAGCCGCGGCCTGCGTAGGAGAACTCGCCGACGACTCCGCCCTCGAATTCGATGGTGAAGTAGTAGGTGGTGCTGCCGCTCCAACCCTCGAGGTTGGTCTCGCTGCGGCGATCGGTGATGATCCCGGGGCGGCGTATTAATTCGGTCTCGACGGCGGCCTTAGCCATCTTGCTGCCGCGCACGCAGACGCGCACGCTGAGCCAGAAGCAGACGATGCCGACCACGCTCCAGACATTGATGAAGCGCGTCAGGCTCTCGCCCTCAAGATTTGTCCAAGAGCCCAGGGCCAGCAGCAGCAAACCTGCGACCACCAGGAGCTTTCCGCGGTAGATGAGCTGGCTGCCATGCACGGTGGCCGGGTCCTCAGGCGGCTGGAAATCCATGGCCATCTGGAACTTGTCATGCTCGCCGATACGCTCGATGCGTCCAGCGTTCGGACTCTCAACCCCGTCTTCAGCCACCGCTCCAAGCCCGATCGGCATGGCGCAGTAGGCGCACAGCGATAGGTGGATATCCGGGAGCTTGACCCCGCAATTGGGGCATTCGGTGGGGCGGGTAGCGGTGGAAGTGGCCATGGAGAGGTCGTGACCGGAGCGGGTCGTCGAAATGGAGTCTGGCAGCGGGCAGAAAAGATACCACGGGGACTAGCGCCATTCCTGCGCAATCAGAGGGTGCGTACCGGCTTGGGAGGCTGTGGGCGGGCTCAACTCGATACACGTGGCCGTTTTTGGCCTAGGGATGGGCGATTTTGTCTTCGCGGGGCCTCGCAAAGACCTCCGGAATGTCTGCTTTTACCTGAGCGCGAGCGCGCGTAGGCCGTGCGGGTTCGCTCTCGGTGGGCGCCAATGCGTGCACTGGATCGCGTAGGGTGTGCTTTCCCCGAAGGCACGGACGTTGCGGGGCGACGGGGGGAAGCCGGCTCTCCCCACGTTCAGACTCGATCGAAATCCTATGCGTAATACACGTCTTCTCACCAGCTTGCTGGTGGCCTGCTCGCTCGTGCTCCCGGCTACGGCCCAGAGGCACTGACCCCCTCCCACCTTCGGCGTCGTTGGCGCCGGCAACCCTGCACCCGCTGCACCTTCAGCTCCTTCGAGACCTGGGCGTGGTACGCCTGGGGCTAGCACTCCGGCTGCTCCTGCGAAGGCACCCGGGGGCGATCAGCCGGGTGCTTTGACACCTGCGGATTTGGGTCCCGATCAGGGCGCTTGGCAGCGCTGGTGGGGCTTGCATAGGGATGAGTTCCTGGACCTGGCCTGGCAGAAGCGGCGCACCAGCCGTGCCACCGGTACGGAGAGTCAGCAGTCCGGAGGGCGTCCCTCGGTGGCGGCTAGTGAAGTGGACGAGCGACTGTTGCCGGTCTTGGCTGCGGTGGTTCGAGATCCGAAGCAAGCGCGTCATCTGCGAGCGGAGGCCTTGTTGGCTGCGGGGCGTTTGGCCCGCGTGGCTGGCGACGAACTGCGCGAAGCGCGCGTAGCGCGCTTGGAGGGGCTCGAGGAATTGATGACCGAGTCCCTGACCGATGATTCCTTCACCGTGCACGAAGCGGCGGTGCTCGGGCTCGGCCTGGTGGGCACCCACGACGCCATCGTGAGTCTGGGCGAGATCGTGCGCGATAGCGCTGCCGGTCGGAAGGCCATTAGCGACTCGCGCGTCTCGATTCGTTCGCGTTCGCTAGCGGCCTACGCCCTGGGCTTGGCGGCCTACCACGCTCCGCGCGTGGAGATGCGCACCTACGCCCTGCACCAGTTGCTGGCCGTGCTCGAGAGCAAGGACGCGCGTCATGCGGATCTCGCGACGGCGGTGCTTGTGGCGCTCGGAACGACTCCCGCCACTGGCGATCTGGTGGATGTAGCGGGCGATGGCCCGCCGCCCAGCGAGAATCTCGACGAGCTCGGTGAGCGCTTGCTCGATTGGCTCGAGGCACCGCGTACGGATCGCGTGTTGCGCGAGCGTGTACCCACAGCTCTGGCTCGTTTGACCGGCAATCTCTCCGAGGAGCTGCAGACGAAGGTGGTGCGAAGCTTGCTCAAGGCAGTGGGCGAGCGCTCGCGCCTTTCGACGCCTGCGCGCCGCGCGGCGGCCTTGGCCTTGGGTTGGATCGGCAACGCCGGCGAAGAGAGCCAGGACATTGAGATCCGGCGCAGCCTGCAGGCTGGGCTAGGTTCCAAAGATGCCATGCTGCGGCGCTATGCGGCGCTTTCCTTGGCTCGCGTTGGTTCCCGTGCAAGTGCGGCAGAGGAGCCCTTCGCTGCTTCGGCATCCGTGGCCAAGGTGCTGCAGAAGCATCTGTCCAAGGGACGCAGCGCGGACGGCCCGTGGAGTGCTCTGGCGCTCGGCATGTTCGCCTATCACCTGGATGCGGCCGGTCAGCCCACGTATGGGTCGGACATGGTCTTGGCCCACGCGGCCAACCAGTCCAAGTCGCCCGATCGTGCACCGGCCTATGCCTTGGCCGCGGGCTTGGCCCAGGCCGATGGCGCGCGCAAGCACGTGCTGAAACGCTTTGGGAAGCTCGGCGATAGTGGAGCGCGCGGACAGTTGGCACTGGGACTGGCTTTGTCCGGAGACAGCAGCCTCTTGCCCTTCCTGCGCGATGCTAGCGGCGATACTCACCACCGCCCGGGACTCAAGGCTGAGCTCGCCCTGGCGCGGGCCGTGCTGGCGGACGACGGCCTCGTGCCGGAGTTGATTGCGGACATCGAGGACTGCGACTGCTGGGCATCGACCCACGGCAATGCGCGCGCCTTGGCGCGCGTGGGTGACGCTACCGCTTTCGGTCCCTTGCTGGCGATCGCTGCTGACCCCAAGCGCACGGATCGCGCACGTATGGAAGTGGTACGCGCCCTCGGCTGGCTAGCCAGCGGCGCGACCGGTCCTTGGAGCGAGCCGTTACTACCCGCCCTCGACGTGGTCGGCGCCCCCGAGACCCTCACCGGTCCAACAGGCTTCGGCGTACTCGACCGCCAGTAGCATCGGAACGGAGCCAGGACCGGCGGCGGTTTTGTCCTGGCTCTGTACATCGACCGCGGGGCCGGCGTACCGCGGTCACGAGGATCAGCATGCGGCCCCGCCCCCTTTTTAGGGGGACGGGGCCGCATCAGTCTAGCCAAGGTCACCATCACACAATGCAACGGGGGCGTGCATGCAGGACGCTACTAGAGAGCTTCGATAGCTCGTTCGAGCTTGTCGAAAGAGCGCTGGGCTTCGGGGGATAAATTCCCGGAGCCCAGGAGATTCTCAGCTTCCAACAGGTTTTGCTGGAGGTCGTAGAACTCGTCTCCATCGCTTCTTCGAATGAGCTTCCAGCGTCCGTCACTGGCGGTCTCAGAGTGTCCGAGTCCATTGACTCCACCGCCGTTTGGATTTCCTGATTCTGCGTACAGGAACTGACGGGCACCTGGGCTCGCAGGGTTCTGCAGG
>JBLIOL010000148.1:0-12728 GCA_047639615.1 Planctomycetota bacterium
TGCAACCCGCGAAGAGTTGAGCAGCCTGCAAGCCGAGAGTGGCGCGCGTCTCGAACTGCTCGGACAACGTGTCGCCGAGCTCGAACCTCTACCCGCCAAGCTCGGTGAGCGCGAGATCGCCCTGGCCAAAGCGCACGAGCGCATCGCTACCCTGGAGCACAGCTACGGCGAGGAAAAAGGCGACCTGCGGACCGCATTGGCCAAATTGGAGCCCCTGCCCGAGCGCCTCAAGGCACGTACGGATGAACTTGCGGAGACCTCCGAGCACCTAGCGACCCTGCGCAGCGAGAGCAGCGCACGCATGGCCCAGCTCGAGAAGGAACTGCGCCAGCTCGAACCCTTGCCCGCCAAACTCGAATCCGCCGAGACCCAGCTCGCCAAGCTGGACACCGAGGCCGCTGACCTGCGCGTGCGACTGGTGGAACTCGAGCCCGTGCCCGCGCGACTTTCCGAACGCGAGCGCGAATTGAAAGATGCGCGCACGCGCCTGGCGAAAGCAGAGAAGCGTTCGGAGGAGACCATCACCGGTCTCAGCGGACGCCTCTCCAACCTCGAGCCCAAGGAACTTCTGCTGGCAGAGCGCGACGGCGAAGTGCGCATGCTCGAGAAGAACCTGGCCAAGATCACTCGCACCACCACCGAGGAAATCGACAGCCTGCGCCTGCGCCTGCTCGAACTGGAGCCCGTACCGGCACTGCTCAGCGAACGTCAGCGCGAACTCGATGAAGCCCAAGCCCGTCACCGCGACGAGCTCAAGCGTAGCGCCGAAGAGGTGCACGGTCTGCGCGAGCAGGTCGACCGCCTCTCGGTCCTCCCGGGTCAAGTCGGCAAGGCCGAGAAGGGCCGCGCCGCAGCCAAGGGCAAGCTCGCCGAGCGCGAGCAAGCGCACAAGACTCAGATCACCTCCCTGGAACGTCGCCTAGCCAACCTCGAGCCCCTGCCCGAGCAACTGGAAAAGCGCACCGCGGAGCTGAACAAGGTCAAAGACTTGCGCAAGCAGCTCGAGAGCACGCTCAAGGCAGACACAATCCACACCAGCAAGATCGAGAAGGACTTGCAGGCCCGTGAAGCTGAGCTGCAGGAGATCAAGAAGCGCGCCTCCGGCCTGGAGAAGGACGCCAGCAAGGCCCAACGGGAAATCGCCAGCCGCGATCGCAAGATCGACGGACTCACGAGCCGTCAGGACACGCAAAAGACCGAGGTCTCCGACACCAAGCGCAAGATGAGCGCCGTTGCCGCCGAGCACAAAGCTGGCCAACTGGAACGTCACTCCGTCGAGCAGAAGCTCAAGCAGCAAAGCACTCAACTGCGTAGCGCCGAGCTCAAGCTCGCGGAAGCCAAGAGCCAACACAAGGCCTCGGAGAAGGAGCTGCGCCAAGCGGGCACGGAGATGCGCCGTTTGGAAAGCTCCCTGCGCAAGGCGGAGAAGCTGGCAGGAAAAGTCACCGAGAAGGCTGCCGCAGCTCCCGCCCAAGAGCCCGCGACCAAGCAAGCACCCAAGGCCCCGGCTCCGGTTTCCAAGACCAAGCCCGTGCCCAAGAAGAAGCCCGCCGCGAAATCCAAGAGACTGCCGGTGAAGGAGATCCCCTCCCAACCCCCGGTGGCCAAGGCGCCCGTGGCAGCTGCCATGAAACCGGTCCCCAAGCGCAAGGCCAAGGCCAAAGCCAGCGACGACCTGAAGCTCATCACCGGCATCGGCCCGACCTTCGCCAAGGCCCTAACTGGGGCAGGCGTGACCACCTTTAAGCAGCTGGCCACCCTCGACACCCCCAAGAAGCTGGCCGCCTTCGCCAAGAAGGTGGACGTTTCCGTGGACCGCATCCGCAAAGACAAGTGGATCCAGACGGCTCGCAAAGAGCACTACAAGAAGTATCGGGAACGCGTCTAGCGGGCCCCCGCAGATCGGGCTTGGGCGGGTAGTCTTCTTGGATGGACTGCCTGCCCAAGTGTCCTCTGCCCTCACTGCGCCCGCGCCTCACGGCCCTGGTCTTAGCTCTCGTGGCTTGCGCCCCGGGCTGCCGCCCAGCCAAGGCTGGCCCCGTGCCCCTGAATGTCCTGGTGCTGACCCTCGACGATCTGACCCCCGCGCACCTGGCCAAGGAAATCGACACCTACCTGCCCCTGATCGAGCGCGCCACCCGCTTCGAGAACGCCCACGCCCCAAGCGGCGAACGCGGCCCCGCCCTCGAAGCCCTCTGGTTCGGCGACAGCTCCGGGGCTGCCTCCGGCCTGCTCTCCTTCCCTGAGCGCCTGCACGAGCTAGGGATTGTCAGCGCGGCCATCGTCGCCGCCCCCACCGGCCGCATCCCCTCCGACCTCCTTGTGCGCTTCGACCGGGTCGAAGCCCTCGAAGGCGACTTCACCGATCCCCAGCTGCTAGCCGGTGGCCTCACATCCTGGCTCGCCGCGACCGACGACGCCGGCATCGGCTCCTGGCTGCTCTGGCTCCACGGCACGGTCGGCGAAGCGGGCCCAGCCGGCATCTGCGAGCTCTTGGAACAAACCCTGGCCGCACACCCCGCCGGCCCGCACACCATCGTGGTGCTCGCTGGCCTACCCTTGGGCCCAGCCAGCACCCAGGTGCCCTTAGCCATCGGCAGTCCCGAGGTGGGCGCCGAGTGGGAACAAGCCCCCGTCCAGCTGCAGGACGTCGTCCCGACCCTGGCGGAGCGCCTAAGCCAGCGCCTCTACAACGAGGGCCTGGCCGAAAGCACCGGCGACGGCATCAGCCTCTGCGCCGCCCTCCTAGGCCTGCCCATCGAGCGCGAGACCACCCCCGAGGGCGAGGCCGAGTAGCACTGGTCAGGGCGCGGCGTTTGCTCGAATCCGAGCAGCCTGCTAGCCTCTGGCCCACGGGTAGCGTCAGCTCCCCGCGGGCCCCTAGCTCAGTTGGTTAGAGCAGTTGACTCATAATCGATTGGTCCGGAGTTCGAGTCTCCGGGGGCCCACCAACTACAGCTCGGCGCTGACATGCTCGCCGATGAGCTGCGCGACGCAGCAGGTCAGGCCCTTGGCCATGGGCACGTGCAGGAACTCGTTCGGGCCGTGGGCGTTGGAGCCCGGGCCGAGTACCCCAGTGATTACGAACTGCGCCTTGGGGAAGCGGCTGCCGAGCATGCCCATGAAGGGGATCGTGCCGCCTTCGCCCATCTGCACGGCGCCCTTGCCGAAGTAGGTCTGGCTGGCGCCGTCCACCGCGCTCTCCAACCACTTAGCCAGGGGCGGAGCGTGCCAACCTTCAGCGCCTTCGGCTTCGGCCAAGGTGATCTTGGCACCGTAGGGCGGATCCACGAGGAGCGTCTCCTCCAGGGATGCGATCGCAGCTTCCGGAGTCACGGTCGGGGGCAAGCGCAGGGAGAGCTTGACCGTGGTGATCGGGCGCATGACATTGCCCGCGTCGGGAATGGTGGGCAAGCCGGCGGCACCGGTGATGGCCAGGGCCGGACGCCAAGTACGGTTGAGGATCGACTCGGGCAGATCGCGGTCCACCGGCAGGGCACCGGGATGCCAGGGGAAGCGCTCGGTGATGTTCGGGCCGAGCACGTCAGCGGCGACGGATGCTTGCGCCTTGCGGCCATCGGGAATGTCCGCATGGAAGGCCTTGGGCAGTATCTCGCCCGTCTTCGGGTCTTCCAACCTGGAGAGCAAGTCGCGCAACACGCGGAAGCTCGAAGGCACGATGCCACTGGCGTCACCGGAGTGCACGCCTTCCTTGATCAGCTCGACGCTGAGGTTGGCGGTAACGTTGCCGCGCAGGGAAGTGGTCAGCCAGAGCTGCTCGTAATTACCCGCGCCCGAATCCAAGCACACCACCAGGTCCGGCGCGCCGATGCGCTCGGCCAAGTGATCCACGTAGTAAGGCAGGTCGTAGCTGCCCGACTCTTCGCAAGCTTCGATCAGCACAACGCAGCGGGCGTGGGGCAAACCTTGCTTCTGCAGAGCCTCGATCGCCGTGAGCGATGCGAAGGCGGCGTAGCCGTCGTCGGCGCCGCCGCGACCGTAGAGCTTGTCGTCTTCCATGACCGGCTTCCAAGGACCCAGGTCCTCGCGCCAACCGACCATCTCGGGCTGCTTGTCCAAGTGCCCGTAGAGCACGATCGTGCGGTCCGCGGGGGCACCGGCGCTGGCCGGGACCTCCATGAAAATTAGAGGCGTACGCCCCTCGAGGCGAATCACCTCAACGCTGAGTCCCTCGATCGGTCGAGCGTTACACCAATCGCTGATCAACGTCACGGCCTCCTCCATGTAGCCGTGTGCTTCCCAGTCCGCATCAAAGTGCGGCGACTTGTTCGGGATCTTCACGTAGTCCACGAGGGCCGGCAGGATGGAGCTATCCCAAACGCCCTCCACGTAGGAACGCATGGCTTTCGAATCGAGGGCGGTGGGCGTGGTATCGGTCATCGGAGGGCTTGGGTCAGGAAGGGGTCGGGTCCCCAACAGGATAGCGACCTTTGCGCCCCTGTCAGGCTTGGGGACGCGCCTTGGAAGAGCTACTGTCGGAGCACATCGATACTGACTGGGTTCGGTGTGGTCGTGACCGTGAAGAAGCGGGGCTGCCGGTGGCGTGGGGGGCGCCCCAGGCTAGGCGAGCAGGTGCGCAGGCCCCTGGATCGTGGACAAGCTCAGCTAGGTGCCCCTCACGCCATCAAGAAGCCCGATTCAGCACCCGCCCAGCCGCGCGGGACCACACTCAACCCAGTCAGTATCCAGCACACCCCATCTCCTCCCTCCAGGCGCCCCTGCGGCGGCGGCAATCCGTGAGACGACTACTCCTTCCGGCCACCTTGGCCCTCCTGCTCTGGGCTGCCTGCGGCCAGGACCCCGAGCCGGCGCCGCCCGTGCCGGCCGGATCTGGCGTGCCCGCTCAGCTCTTTGAGGTGCCCGACAATCCCCGTCCGGCCAGCGCCCGCTGGGCCCAGGCGGAGGAGTTGAGCGCGGACCTCGACGCACCCCGGCATGCTTCCGACGGCGGCGGGCGGGGCGTGCTCCTGGGTGAGGACGGCCAGACCCTGGAGGTGGGCCACGCCGTGGCACGCACGCCCGGCCATTGGCGCGTGCGATTCACGGCCGGCGAGTTGGGTATTGCCCAAGGCGGCGCGCTCTACTTCCTGCCCGAGCCCTTCTGGGGCTGGTCAGCGCCGCAGGTGCGCGCCAAGGGACGCTTGGGCTACACGGATGTGAGCACGACCGCGGAGGGCGTGCAACTCGAGGTGCAAGAGCTCGGCCCCATGCTGCGCATCGGCATCGCTGGGCGAGCGCTGATGAGCGGCGAGAGCATCGAGCTCCATTACGGCGCCGGGGGTTCCTTGGCCCTGGCCGACACCCAAGCGGAACGCGGCGCGCGTCTGTGGCTCGCGGTGGACGGCGACGGCGACGGCGTGCGCAAGGTGCTCCGGGACTCCCCCACCATCGACGTTGACCCGGGCCCGCCCGCCATGCTCGAGCTCTTGGTGCGCGGCGCCGCGCGCGTGGGCGAACAAGCCGAGCTCGTGGCGAACGTACTCGACGCCTTCGGCAATCCGTGCCCAAGTGTGAGCGCAACGTTGCGCCTGAGCCAACGCCCGGCGGACTGGGAACTACCCGAGACCCTGGAAATCGAGGGGGGCCGAGCGACGCTGCTCTTCACGTGTCCGGAGGCAGGTATCCTGCGGCTACTGGGCAAAGTCGAACTGGACGGTGTTGTGCTCGAGGACGAAGCCAATCCGCTTTGGATTGGACCCGACACGCCGCGCGTTCTCTGGGCCGACCTGCACGGGCACTCGAACCTCTCCGACGGCACCGGCACGCCCGAGGATTGGTTCCGTTACGCGCGCGATGTAGCCTTGCTGGATGTGGCCGCCCTCACGGACCACGATCACTTCGGCGTGCTCTTCCTGGACCAGCACCCAGATCTCTGGGAGGGCATTCAAACAGCCGTGGAGCAATACCACGAGCCGGGCAGATTCGTGGCCGTGCTGGGCTATGAATGGACCAGCTGGATTCACGGACATCGGCACGTGCTGCAGTTCACGGAGCGCGCGCCGCTGCTCTCCTCCTTAGACCCCGCGTACAAGACCCCGCGCCAACTCTGGGATGCCCTGCGCGGACAACCCGCCTTGACCTTCGCTCACCACACGGCCGGCGAACCCGTGGCCACCAACTGGAGCTTCGCACCAGATCCGGAGTTGGAGCCCGTGGTGGAAGTGCTCTCCGTCCACGGCTCCTCCGAAGCCATGGATGCGCCGCGCACCGTGCGCGGCGCGCGGGAGGGCTACTTCGTGCGCGATCAATTGGCGCGCGGCTCGAAGCTAGGGTTCATCGGCTCGGGCGATAGCCACGACGGTCATCCGGGCCTGCCCCACCGCTCCCCCATGTATGGCGCAAGGGAAGCGCAAGGATCCCGGCCGCGCGAACTCGGCACCGGCGGGCTTGCGGCCATCTGGTGCGAAGCGCGCACCCGCGCAGCGGTGCTCGCAAGCCTGCGCGCACGGCGTACCTACGCCACCAGCGGACCGCGCGCGCTCGTGCAAGCACGCATCCGCGAGCACCGACCGGGTGCCGATGTACCCACCGCCAAGGACGCCGGCGCGCAAATCCTGGAGGTCATCGCCGTGGCCGATGGCGCCTTCGAGCGCTTCGACCTGATCACATCCTGGAATGGGGTGCGCAGCATGGAGCTCAAGGGCCAGCGGCGCTTTCAGGGCAGCTTCGACCTCGACGGATTCTCCGCCGGGGACTGGTGCTACCTACGCTTCTTGCAAACGGACCGAGGCCAGGTGCTGACCAGTCCCTTCTACTTCGTCGACGCCGACTAGGCCGGACGCTTTATGGCAGGGGGCGGTGCTTGGCCCTCGTTCTGAATGCAGACCTGGTTGCGTCCCTGCTCTTTCGCCTGATAGAGCGCCTGATCGCCGACCTTGATCAGGTCGTCGAGACCGCACATGTCATCAGCGCGTTGGGCAACACCAAAGGATAGCGTCACCTTCAGGTCGACGCCCTCGTGATGGATCTCGAGAGCTTCCACTGCTTGGCGAATGCGATCGGCACTGGCTGCCGCCATTTCCTGGTTCCCGCCCGTGTGGATCAGGAGGAACTCCTCACCGCCCACACGCGCAAGTACGTCACCGCTGCGGCAAGTACGACGCATCTCCGCCGCGACCATACGCAGCACAGCATCACCCGCGTCATGACCGTAGTCATCGTTGACGCGCTTGAAGAAGTCGATGTCCCCGACGGCAACCGAGAGCGGCTTGCCAAGACGCTCGGCCACGTCCCACTCCTGCTTGAGACGCTTCATTGCGTAACGCCGGTTCGGTAGACGAGTGAGCGGATCGGTGAGCGCCGCTGCGCGCAGCTTGCGCGTCAGGATGCCGAGGCTAGCCACCTGACGCTGCTGGGCGCGTTCGGATTCCTCAACTCGTTCGCGCATGCGCACCATGCGCTGGCCAGCACGCACACGCGCGATCAGAATCTTTGGGTTGAAAGGCTTTACGATGTAGTCGTCAACGCCCTTGGAGAAGGCCTCGACCACCTGCTCATCGTCCTCGCGAGCCGTCACGATCAACATGTAGATCTTCTTGCCCGCCTCGGTCTCGCGCAGGGTGCTGCAGAGCTCGATGCCGCTCATGCCGGGCAGTCCCCAGTCGCTGATTACCACCTGAGGCTTCTTGCTGAATGCCTCGCGTAGACCTTCCTCGCTGGAGGTGGCCTCGATGACCTCGTAGCCCTCGCGCCTGAGGTAGTGACTGATCAGTCGCAACATCTGCGCCTCGTCATCGATGACCAGGATGCGCAGGGGCTTTTCGATGGATGTGGGCTTTTCGGAGGTGGCGATCGTATCGATCACACCGGTCAGAATTTCAGAGCCCTCCTTCTCATTCGGCTCCTGCTGCAAGGCAAGCGGTGCCGGGCATTCGACGATGCCCTCCTTCTCAATCTCGCGGAAGGCATCCTTGAAGCTCATGCGCTTGCCACGCGACAAGCCCATGGTGAAGCTCCAATCACGCCACGCCGGCAGGATCTTGTCACCTAGCGCGCGCAAGGCCTCCGGCTCTAGGCCTAGGTCCTTGGCGCAGCGGTCCATCTGGAAGCAGGCACGCAGCCAGACAGTCCGGTTCTCCTGGCGATCCAGGATCATCACGTCCGCGATGCTCTTGGCTGCTTGCAGCAGCAAACTCAAGGAGCATGCTTCGGCGCTGATCTCATCACCCATGGCGCCCACGCCCATGTGACGCAGCACGCCGTACTGAGCGCTCTTCGGAAGACGCCAGTCCTCCATCATCAATGCCGATACTTCGGTGTGGTTGATCCCGAAGACCCTCGTCTCGATGGGCGCCAAGAAGGAGTCCTCCAGGAACGGTTGCCGCTCCAGCATGGCGCTGTACTTCTCGGGGTGGACACTAGCTAGGGCCAGTTTGCCCACATCACATAGGAGCCCCACAGTGAAGGCTTCGGCGGCCCCCATTATGTTGAGCTCGAAGGCAAGCGTGCTGGCGGACACGGCAGTCGCCAGGCTGCGTAGCCAGAAGCGGTCGTAGTCAAAGCCCTGTGCGTTACCACTGCGGTTATCCGACACGAGGGTCAGACCCAAGGCGATATGACGCACCGAGGTAGCGCCGATGCGCATGGTCGCCTGGGCGATGGTCTCGACCGGACCAGCGGCGGCGTGAGTTGCGCTATTGGCCAGCTTGAGGATACGGCCGGCCAATGCCGGGTCCCCGAGAATGGTGCGTACCAACTCTCCGTGGTCGTACTCATCGTTCTGAGCAAGCTCCAGCACGCGCAGTCCGATTGCGGACGGCGACGGCAGGGAACCGGTCAGTCGGAGCTCGTCAAATTTTTGCTGGAGCACGTCGGGGGGGATGGTTGATGGGGAAAGGACGGGGATCAGCTGGCCTTGCGCGATTCCTTAAGCTCGGAGAAGCGGTAGAAGCGGTTACGGCCTGTTTCCTTCGCGGCGTAGAGGGCCTCATCGGCGCGTTTGAGCAGCAGCTCAAAGGAATCTGCACTAGGTTCGAAGCTGGCGATGCCAATGCTGACGGTCAGCTCGCGGTCCCAGCCTTCGACAGGGATATCGTGGCTCTCCATGGCGGCGCGAATCCGCTCAGCAACCACCAGGGACTGCTCCTCGGAGGTGTTCTTGGCAATCAGCAAGAACTCCTCACCACCGATGCGGCAAACCTCATCGCCATCGCGCACCGCATCCTTGAAGACTGCGGAAGCTACTTTGAGGACCACGTCTCCGACGTCGTGGCCCCAGACATCGTTGACCGACTTGAAGTGGTCGATGTCGAGCATCATGAGGGTCAGGTCGCGACCCGTACGCTTCAGGCTAGTCCACTCAGACTCCAGGCGCTTCATTGCGTAGCGCCGGTTGGGCAGGCCCGTAAGCGCATCCGTTAGCGCGATAGCCCGCAGCTTGCGCGTCATCACGCCCAGCTCCGCAACCTGCCGCATCATGGTGTGCTTGTCACGCTCCACGTGACGGTTGAGTCGCACCAAACGCTCTCCACCCTTGATTCGAGCGGACATCACCTGGGGCAAGAAGGGCTTGGTGACGAAGTCGTCGGCGCCTGCGTCGAAGGCCTTGACGATGACGTCGTTCTCCCCATTGCCCGTCACGAGAAGGAAGTACATATCGCGGCCTTCCTTGGAACGCCGCAGAGCCCGGCATAGTTCCATGCCATCCATCTCGGGCATCTGCCAGTCGGCCACGACAATGTCAGGACAATGGATCAGCGCCTTTTCAAGCGCCTCTTGACCACTGGTTGCAGTGATAAGGTCATAGCCCTTACCGCGCAATTGCATCTGAAGGATCTTCAGAGACACAGGCTCATCGTCCACTAGCAGAATGCTGGTCGGCGGCTCCTCCACCGAGGCGACGACCGGCTCAGGAGCTTTCGGTGCCTCCACAGCAGAGTTCTCGGTCTGGGCCTTAGTCTTCTTGACGGCGGCCAGTTTCTGGACCTCGGCTGCTTCGTCACGCTTCTGCATCTTCTGATCGATGATCTGCTCGATGACGGCGGCGGTCCGTTGAGGGCGCGTGCCCACCTTCAAGCTCTGACCCCACTCCACCCAGTCCTTAATGGCCTCATCGCAGAAGGCGAGGAAGGTATCTTCATCAAAGCTGAGGGCGCTCGCAGCCTTGCGGTATTCCTCACCCACGTAGGCCCATTGCTCAGGACTCGCGGACTCGTCCATAGCAACCGCCTTGGCGAATGCGCCGGACAGTCGCAGCACCCACGAGAGAGTGTCCGCAGGCTTCTCGCCGACACCAATGTTCGAACGCGCCTGGGAGTCGTAGATCGCTTCACCGAGTATCGACGGAATACCCCAATCATCCGCCATACAGGCAGCTACTTGGGCATGATCGATATCGAAGCGCTCTTGCTCAAGCTTCTTGATGTCCATGCTCGGGTCGACCAAAGACTCGACCACGATGTCGGGGTACTCCTCGGTGAACACCGAGGCCAGTGCCAGACGCCCCACAGCTGCCAGCAAGCCACAGATGTAAGCCTCTTCGGGTCGGCCAATTTTCATCTTGGCTGACAATGACTGGGCGATCACCGCCCGTGCCAGGGAAGTGGACCAGTAGAGCTCGTAGTCAAAGGCGCCGCAGGTGCCTGTCTTGCGATCCGAAACCAGCGAGAAGGCCAGAGCTAGGTTACGAACTGAGGAACTCCCCAGTCGCATGACCGACTCGGAGACTGTCGTCGCCGGCTCGTGTGCTGCGAAGTTGCCGGCGTTCGCCAACTGCAGGATTCGCCCGGTCAAGGAGGAGTCAGTCATGATCGCTTGACCCATCTCAGCGACCTCGTAATCCTCCTTACTGGTGATCTGCAGGATCTTCATCCCCACGCCGGCGGGCGTGGGGAGGTTGCCCGAGGACTTCAGCTCCTCAAATACTGTGTCGTCCATATCCATGCTTAGGCCTGGTAGATGGCGCGCAGGGCGACGAGAGCTTGTTCCACTTCGGGGTGCATGGCCTTCATGCGATCCACTAGCGGTGCCAGGGCGCTCGGCTCGGCACTCGACTCGCCTCCCATGTGCTCGAGGTCGGCGCAAAGCCTGCTGAAGGGTAGCGCGCCCATGTTGGCGCTAGCAGACTTCAGCGCGTGAGCGGCCCGTGAAACGCCCTCCGCGTCACCCGCTTCGAAGGACTCGAAGGTGACCTTTACGCGTTCCGCAGCATCCTCAAGGTAGAGGTCCACGAGGTCCACCAGCAACTCACCGCCCATCTCTCCACCAAGGGAGAGCAGCTCATCGATGGAGCTCTGGGCTAATACTTGCTCGGCGTTCGATCCACCATGCAGGTGCTGATCGAAAGGGAAGGTGTTGGTCATTTGGGTTGACGGACCACCCGGCACAGCGGAGCTGGGGGATCAAGAGAAGGAGTTAGCTTGGATACCAGCTACCTAGATAGCCTCTGGCTTCCCCCCTCATCGGACCACTGCCCCTCCGATCTTGCGCTAGACCCGCAGGTGTATCAGTCCTGCAACTTGCTCCCCCCCCTTAATCGGGGAGCAGCGGCAGTACCGGAAAACCTTTCCCATCGGTTTCGTCCGGCGCCCGTTTCGGGGGGTCAGGAAGTCGCCTCCCGAAGACTTCGAGCATGTGCTTAACAATGAGCACCTCGAACAGGATCAGAGCCGGCGGAAGGTCCGCGTGATCCGCGACGCGCGTCATGACCTTGGGATCCAGGCCGCAGGGTGAGAAGGCACTGAAGTCCGCCAGGTCCGTGTGCACGTTGAGCGCCAAACCATGCCAGGTCACCCAGCGCCGAACGGCCACGCCAATGGAGGCCACCTTCTGCTCGCCGATCCACACCCCGGTGAGTCCAGCTTCCCGGCGCCCAGTGACGTCCACTTCCGCAAGCACGCGCAAGATGACCTCTTCGAGATCACGCATGTAGCGATGCAGGTCCCGTCGATCCTCGTCCAAGAGCAGGATCGGATAAGCCACCACCTGGCCGGGCCCGTGGTACGTGGCTTCGCCCCCGCGCTCAACCTCCACTAAGGGCAGGCCAAGACTGGCGAGGGAACCAACGTCCGCCTTGCGCCCCACGGTCACCACAGCCTCGTGCTCCACCAAGATCAGCGTATCCGGTATCTCACCGGCTACGCGCTTGGCGAGCAACTCCTGCTGCAGTTCATGGACCTCCCCGTAGGGTTTGCGCCCGAGACGCAGTACGTCGAGAACGGGGAGCTCCGGGGACTCGCTCACTTAGGCGTCTGGAAGATGTGAACAGCCATGTCATGCACCGCTTCCGCAGCTTCCATCATGGCCTCGGGCAAAGTCGGGTGCGCGTGGATGGTGCGCGCCAGATCCTCGGTGGTAGCTCCCATCTCGATGGCCAAGGCGGCCTCGGCGATCAGCTCCGTCACCTCGGGACCCACCATGTGGACACCGAGGATTTCGTCAGTCTTCTCGTCCGCGATGATCTTCACGAAGCCCTCGGTCTCCATCAGGCTCATGGCCCGACCGGAGGCAGCGAAGGGGAACTGGCCGGTCTTGAAGGCGCGCCCCTGTTCCGTGCACTGCTCCTCGGTCAGGCCCACGGAAGCCATCTCCGGCGAAGTGAATATCACGGCCGGCACGCAGCGCACGTCGTACTCCTCGGGCTGGCCGGCGATCACCGCCGCAGCCACGAGGCCTTCCTTACTGCCCTTATGAGCCAGCATGGGCTGACCCGCTAGGTCGCCGACGCAGAAGATGTTTTTGACCTTGGTGCGCATCTGCTTGTCGACCTC
>JBLIOL010000149.1:0-12713 GCA_047639615.1 Planctomycetota bacterium
GGCTGCGCGGGTGGAGAGGATCCCGGGGAAGGCGCCGAGTTTGCCCTCGCCATCCCAGAAGCAGTGCATGCTTAGGGCCAAGGTCTCGGTGGGGGCGGAGCTGGTTTCCTCGGCCAGGGTAGCGAGCCAGATGGGGACGTCGCGTTTGGCGGCGCGCAGGGTCTTGGCGGTGCGCTCTACGAGTGCGCCCAGGGCCCAGACGCGATCCTTGCGCGGGATGATGTCGGCGCCTGTGCTGTCCACGAAACGCACCACGGGGTTGTTCCAAGTGGGCTCCTCGTAGCGCTCGAGGATCTCGAGGTCATAGCCCTTGTCGTTGTTGTGGATCAGGACCGCTTCGAAGAGTTCTTCGAAGGCTTCGACCAGGAGCGGCGTGGAGAGGGGGCCTTCACCGAAGGCCGTGCAGGTGCTTCAGCCAGGTACCTCTTGAAAGCAGAGCACCACCGGCTTGCTGCTCTTGGCTGCGCGCGCGAGGGCGGGCTCTAGGCGGCGCTCCCATTTGACGGTGCCGTACTCGATCGGCGCCTTGGCGGGATCTTGCACGGGCATGGCGGAAGCGGAGCAGGATAGGAGCAGGCTGGCGCCGGCGAGGAGAATGGCTTTCATGAGCTGATTAGGAACGAGCAGCGCGCGCGAGGCGCTGCCATGTGTCTACCAGAAGATCGGCGGAGCGGTTCCAGGAGAAGCTCTGGCTGCGCTCCTGGCCGGTTTGAGAGTTGGGTTGGTCGATGGCCTGGCTGATGGCCGCGCCGATGGCGCGCGCGCAGGCGGCGGCGTCGCCGACGGGGAAGTAGCTCGCGCAGTCGCCGGCGACCTCGCGGTGGGCGGCCAGGTCCGAGCAGGCCAGGGGCGCGCCGCTGGCAAGCGCTTCGAGGGCGACGATGCCGAAGCCTTCGTAGGTGGATGGCAGCACGACTGCGGCGCAGGTGGCGTAGAGCTCGCGCAGTTCGAGCTCGTCGATGGCGCCCAGGAAACGCACGCGCGAACCGAGCTCGAGGCGCTCTACTTTGGCTTGCAGGCGAGCTTGGTGGTCGCCCTTGGGGATGCCGGCGATGTAGAGATCGGGCAGGCTGGTGTCGAGGGCTAGGGCACGCACGAGGGTGGCTACGTCTTTGCGCGGTTCCACGTGACCGACGTAGAGCAAAGGCGCGTTGGGAAGTGGGGCCCGCGGCACGGGCTGTAGATGCTCCGCGCCGTTGGGGATCACGTCCGCCTCGACCTTGAAATGGTAGCCCAGGCGCGCGGCAGTGGCGGAGCTGACAGTGAGTACGCCGGCGGACTTGCGTACGGCCCGGGTCATTTCTCGCTTGGCGAGCCAGCGCAGGATGCGGGGCCCGGTTTCGATGCGGCGCAGGTCGTGCACGAGCCAGGCCAGGGGCAGGCCCAGGTCGCGCGGGGTGGGCAGGTGCGCGGTATGGACCAGGCCGAAGGGGCGAGCGCGTTCCTTAGCTGCGGCGATGGCCGCGCGCAGAGCGGGAGTCTCGGCGCTCGCGCGGCGGTAGGCGGGGTGGCCGGGGGCGCCGCTTTGGATGCGCTCGATGTTGTCGGGTAGCTCGAAAGTGAGCCCGCCGCTGCCGAGTAGCACCGCGAGCGAGCCGCCATGGGCTTCCAAACGCGCGGCGGCGCGGGGCAGTAACTCGGCGGCGTGGCGCTGCACGCCGCCGGGGCCTAGATCGAACACGAGGCCCGATACGAGTACGCGTAGGGCGCTCACGCGAGGGAGCGCCACAGCTCGGCTAGGCTCTGGGCGGTGCGCGACCAGGGATACTCCCGCGCGCGATCGGGCAGTAGGTAGCGCAGTTTCTCGCGCGCATCGATGGCGCGGCGAAGGGCGTTGGCCACGGAGTCAGGATCTGTGGGGTCGCAGAGGAAGGCGTGTTCGCCGGCGACTTCCGCTTGCACGCTGCCTGTGGGGGCAACCACAGGTGTGCCGCAACCGATGGCTTCGAGTGCAGGCAGCCCGAAGCCCTCGGAATGGGAGAGGATCGGGACGACCGCGGCGAGGCGCAGCAGGCCGGGCAGGTCGGCGTCGTCCACGGCGCCCGGCGTCGATACGTAGCGCGCGAGGCCCAGGCGGCTGACGAGTCCGAGGTCGCGGCGCAGATCGGGGCTGTCGGAGCCGGTCACCACCAGGTGCGGTGTCGGGCCGTCGGCTGCGGCCAGGCGTGCGAGTCCGTGTAGGACTGCGGCCAGGTTCTTCTTCGCGCGTACGGCGCCCACGGCGAGAATCAGCGGCGCGTCAGGGAGGCGGTAGCGGTCGAGCAGCGGCTCGTCGACGGTTCCTAGGGGCGGCTCGGGCTCGAAGCGATCCTCCACGCCCCAGGGCAGCACGTGCAGCTTGCCGCCTGCACTGGCGCGGCGCAGGCCGAGGTCCTTGGCCGTGCCCTCGGAGGGCGTGACCACGGCGTCGGCCCAGCGCTGGCCGAAGCGCGCCCAGAGCTTGTGCTTCCAGTCGGCGTTTTCTGCTACCCCATGCTTCCACGGCAATTCGTGCACGGTCTGTACACGCAGGCCGGGGCCCTTGCGCGGGAAGGCGGAGAGGAAGGAGTGGATGCCGGCCAGCTTCTGCTCGGAAACGGCCCGGGGCAGGCTCTGGTGGCGCCACCGGCGCAGGTCTTCGCTGGGGCTCGGCGAGAGACGTATGACGTCTAGATCTCCCGCCTGCTCGAGAGCATCCAGGCTCTGTTGCACTACACGTACAATGCCGCGTGGAAAGGGGCGAACCAAGGGGGAGCAGTCGAAGCCGACACGCATGTGAGTACGGTACTCTGTGGCCATGCTCTACCGCTGCATGCCCCGCGCTCTTCCTGTGCTTCTGCTTATCAGTGCCCCCGTTCTGGCCCAGAACACGGTGCCCGATCTATCCGGCACGCCCCTGGGCGGCGGCAACCTGGCACGTGCCGCTGATGGCGAGGCGGTTTGCGGTCTCGGCAAGGCATTCCATGCGGGCCGGCGTGCGGCCTTGGCCAAGAGCTTGGGCAAGGGCGTGCTCGTGCTGCGTGGCTTGCCCGACCCGCGCGATTACAAGAGCTTCAGCCAGGACAAGAATTTTTGGTACCTGACCGGGGTGGAGAGCCCGAACGTGGCCTTCGTTATGAACCTGGAGACGGGCAAGGAGGTGCTGCTGGTGTCGCGGCCGAGCGCCTTCGCCGAGCAGTGGCGCGGTGAGATTTGGGATACGGACGACGCTTGGGTGACGAACATCACGGGCATCGAAGATCTGCGGACTAGTCGCGAACTGCTGGACACGATCGAGGAGCTGCGCACGGATGACGGACCGATTTGGACCATCGGCGCGCCCTGGGTGACCTTGACCAGTGCCTATGACTCGGCTGTGCCTTACGTCAAGAAGCGCAAGCGCGACAAGCTCGATGGGCGCGCCTCGCGCGAGGATGCGCTGGCGGCGAAGCTCGGCGAACACTTCGAGGTCGAGGTTCAGGACGCGACCGACGCGCTCTACGACCTGCGTCTGGTGAAGACCCCCGAGGAGGTGGCGGCCATGGCGCGTGCCGGTCGCGCGGGCGGCTTGGCCTTGGCGGAGGCCATGCGCTCTACGCGGCCTGACTTGGGCGAGTGGGAGTTGGACGCGCTCATGACTTGGGTGCAGCAGCGCCATGGGGCCGACGGCGCAGCCTACGCGGCCATCGTCGGGTCGGGCGTCAACGCTCTGATCCTGCACTACAACACTTCGAACCGGCGCATGCGCGCGGGCGAGGTGGTGCTCGCGGACTTCGGGCCCGAGGTCGACCACTACGTGACCGATATCACGCGCACCTGGCCCGTGACCGGCACCTTTAGCAAGCGCCAGGCGGAGCTCTACCAGGCTGTGCTCGACGCGCAGACGGCAGGTATCGCGGTCGCCATGCCCGGTGCGACCTTGAGCGAGGTGGACCAGGCCTGCGCGGCGGTGCTCAAGGAGCGCGGCTTCGAGAAGCTCATGGCACACTCCGCTGTGCACTGGATCGGCATGGAAGTACACGATCCGGGCGTGCGCAATCGTCCCTTCGTGGAAGGCATGGCCTTCACCGTGGAGCCCGGCTTGTACGAGACCTCTACGGGTATCGGCATCCGCATCGAGGATGTGGTCGTGATCACTAAGGACGGCCATCGTGTGATTACCGATGCTTGCCCCAAGCAGTTGGACGAGGTGCAGAGGCTGGTCAAGGAACAAGGCGTGCTCGACCTTCTGGATGGGGAGTCGGAGTAGGTGAGCGGAACGGAAGCAAAGGCCCTGCCGCGCGTGTTATTCCTCTGCACGGGCAACTCCTGTCGCAGCCAGATGGCCGAGGGTTGGCTGCGGCACTTAGCGGGCGATAAGCTGATCGCACTGTCCGCTGGAACGGAAGCCCATGGGCTCAATCCAGAGATGCTGCTGAGCATGGACGCGGCCGGCTTGGACTTGCGTGGGCAGCGTTCGGAGACGATGCAGAGCTACATGGCCGACCCGCCCGAGGTGGTCATTAGCGTATGTGCTGCGGCGGCGGAGAGCTGCCCGGTCCTGCCGGCGCGTACGGCGCAGATGCACTGGCCCTTCGAGGACCCGGCGGGCGCCAGCGGCAGCGCTGAGGAGATCGCGGCGGTCTTCGCGGGCGTGCGCGATGTGATTCGAGCGCGTATCGAAAGCTGGTTGGCGGACGGTGCGCCCCTGCCCCAAGGCGGAGCTCTCTTCGATTGCGCCTAGCACTCTTGATCGATCGCTGGCAGCCACGCCGCGGCGGCGCGGAGGTAGCCCTCGAGGCTTTGGCGCAGCACATGCTGCGCGCCGGGGACGAGGTGCTGGCCTTCGCATGCGAAGGTCCGCGTGCGGGGGAGAGCACGGCGGCGGAGTTCGTGCAGGTGGGCTTTCGAAGGGTGACCGGTCTGTTTGGCCGTGGGGCCATGGAGCGTGCGCGTGGGCGTGCGCTCATGGGCGCCGCAGAGCGCGCGGGGGCGCACGTGACCCTTGGCGTGCGGCACTTGGATAAGGTTGACGTGCTCTGGCTGCATGGTGGCTGCCACGCGGATACACAGGAGGCGCTCTATAGAGCACGCAACGGGGGCGAGTTGCCGCCGGGCGGCTTGGAACTCAGCGGGCGTCATCGGACCTTTGTGGATTTTGAGCGTGCGGCTCTGGAGGGCGGCGCGCGTTGCGTAATCTGTCCCTCGGAGCTGGTGCGCCAGCAGGTGCTCGCGCGTTATCCGAGTGCGGAGCCACGCCTGGTGGTGGCACCCAGCGGCGTGGACCTGGAGCGCTTCCATCCGCGCGAACGCGACGCAGCAACCCAGCGCCTGCGCCAGCGGGTCGGTGCGGCGGCGCATGAGAAGCTGGTGGTGCTGGCGGCGCGCAATCCGGAGCTGAAGGGCTTTCCGGACATGCTGGCGGCGCTGGCTCCCCTGCAGCACTTGCCTTGGCGTTTGGTGCTGGCGGGTGTGAAGCGTCGCAGCCGCTGGCAGCGCCTGGCTGCGAACAAGGGCCTCGCCACGCGCGTGAGCGTAGTGGGGGATATGGACTCGGTGGAGCTCGCTGCGGGGGCCGATCTTTGCGTGTTACCCACCTGGCGTGATACCTCCGGGCTGGTGCTGCTCGAAGCCCTGGCCTGCGGCACGCCTGTGCTCACCACACGCTTCGCGGGGGCAGCGGACTTGCTCGTCGGGAGCGGCGCTGGTCAGGTGCTCGCGGCGCCTAATGCCCGCGCGGAATGGACTCGCGCTTTGGCGGAGGAGCTGGGCAAGGAGGGTGATACGGCGGAGCGCGAAGCCACTCGCCGAACGGTGCTCGAGCGCGGGGCAGAGGTCTGGTTGGAAGAGGTCGCCCGCGTTTGCCGTGGCCTAAACGGGGCGACCGAATAAGTTCCGTACTGGGGCCTTCCCAGAGGCGCTGAGCAGCGGAGAATACGCGCGACCCGCAATCCCATCGTCACCGATCAACCATGCAACGAAATCTCTGCCTCGCCGCGCTTCTGCTCCCGTTCCTCTCCGGCTGTCTCTTCTCGCGCACGGATGCGAACTCGCCCATCGCGCGTGAAACGGTGGAACTCCTTGAACCGGGCAAGCACAACGCTGCGGATGTGGTCGGCATGCTAGGCGGTCCCGTGGAAGTCGTGCAGCTGGGCAAGCGTTCGGCCTACCTCTACGACCACCGCACCCAGAAGGTCACGGGACTGTGGCTGATCATCTTCGGCATCGCCGGCGACGATGTGCGCTCCGATCGGGTCTGGGTCTTCTTCGACGAGAACAATGTGCTGACCCACGTGGGCGCCACTTTTGAGGCCTCGGAAGCCGAGTACGAGTTGCCTGGCTTGACCGAGGACGACGAGTGAGGCTGGCGCTTGCGCTGATTACGCTGCTGGTCTCCAGCTGCCTCAGCGGAGACTACGAGCGCTTTGACGCGGAGATGCCGCCGAAGGAAGCAGCCATCGAGCGCCTGATGATCGGCGAATCCGATCTGACCACGTGCTTGGACGAGCTCGGGGCGCCGCTGCAGGTCATCGAGTTGGGTGCAGGTGCGGTCATGGCCTGGGGTGCGCGGCGGGATGTGGGCTGGAATGTCTCCGCCAACATCCCCTTGAGCGATTCCGCGGGTGGCACCATGCGCTTCAGTCGCGAGCACTTCGGCTATCGCGGCGTGGTGCTGTTCTTTGACGAGCAGCTGATTTTGGAGCAGGTCAAGCGTGGCTGGCTCGCGGAGATTGTCCCGGAAGCCAGGCCCCGGCCGCAGTTCATCGAAGACTAGGAGTCGTCATGCCGATCACCAAGAGCGCTTGCCCCCTGGATTGCCCGGACGCCTGCGGCATGCTGGTGGAGACGGACCAGGAGGGTCGCTTCACCAAGCTGCGCGGAAACCCGGCGCATCCCTGGTCGAAGGGTTCCCTGTGCGGCAAGACCGCCAACATGGGGGATCTGATCCTGGGCAAGGAACGTTTGCTGCATCCCTTGCTGCGCAACGCGCGCGGGGGCTTCGATCAGGTGAGTTGGGATCGCGCACTCGGCATCGTGGCGCACAAGCTGGGTGAGTTGCCTGGTGCGGACATGCTTGCCTTGCCCTACGGCGGCAATATGGGCCAGGTGGCGCGCAAGTTTCCCATGCGCATCTTCCATGCCCTGGGCGCAGCGGAAACCGACGGCGGGATTTGTGATGCGGGCGCCGAGGCTGGTGTGCGTGCGGTGCTCGGTGATGTGATCGGTGCGGATCTTACGAGTGCTGTTGAGGACGCCGATGTGATTGTGATCTGGGGCTGCGATGCGCGGCGCACGATGCAGCACCTGATGCCGCGGGTGAAGCGTGCCATCAAGGGCGGCGCCAAGGTCTGGGTGGTGGATATCTGGCGCACAGATACCGTGCGCTTGGTGGAGCAGTGGGGCGGGCGCGGGGTGATCTTGAAGCCCGGCAGCGACGCGCTCTTAGCCTTGGGCCTGTGCGCCCTAGCCTTTGACGAGCGCGCGGCGGACTTGGCCTATCTCAAGGATGCCTGCGCTGGCGGCGCGGAATTCCGAGCCGAGGTGGCCGGGCGCTATGGCATGGATGAGGTGTGCGCGGGCACCGGTTTGGACAAGGATTTGGTGCTCGCCATGGCCAGCGACTTTCATGGCTCGAGCAAACCCCTGTTCAAGGTTGGCATTGGCATTGGCCGGCGCCGCAACGGTGCCATGAGCGTGCGCTCCGTGTGCAGCTACGCGGCCGTGCTCGGCCAGGCTGAGCGTGTGCACTGGGAGAGCGCCGACCACTTCGACTTGGACCGCGAGTACCTGGCCGGGGAGCAGTTCAGGCCCGAGGGCGAGCAGCGCCCGAAGGATGTGGTGCATGTGGCGCTCGGGCGCGAGCTCATGGATGGGCGTTTCCACGCGGCGGCAGTTTGGGGCCACAACCCGGCCGTGACCGTGCCGGATTCCAATCGCGTGCGAGCGGGGCTTGCGCGCGACGATCTCTTCTTGGTGGTGCATGAACTGGTCATGACCGAGACGGCGAAGCTGGCGGATGTGATCCTGCCGGCGGCCAGTTTGGTGGAGCAAACGGATCTGCTGCTGAGCTATGGACAGCGCGTGTTGCAAGTGACGCGCGCGGCTTGCATGCCGCGCGGCGAAGCGCGCAGCAACCTGCAGACTTTCGCGGCCTTGGGCAAGCGTCTCGAACTGGACGCCGAGGTTTGGGATCACACCGAAGAGGGCATGGTGCAGGCCATCCTCGATCAGAACCGCGCGCGTTTCACGAACATGGAATGGACCAGCATCCACGCCGACGAACCGACCCAGTTGGCGCCTTCGCCGAGGCAAGCTACGGCCAAGCGCGCCACGCCATCCGGCCGCGTGCAGTTGGTGGACCCAGCGCTCGCGGAACTGGGCCAGCCGATTCGCGCCGAATATGTGCCGGACGATGGCGCAGGACTGAGCGGCGCCTTCTGGCTCGTAGCGGCTCCATCCAAGGCGACCCACAACTCGACCTACGCACATTCCGAGCGACACGTGGCCCGGGCCGGCAAAGCTTGCGTGCGGGTGTGCGCTGAGGATGCTGAGCAATTGGGTTTTGCAGACGGCGAAGTCGTGCGCGTGCACAACGTGTACGGCGCGCTGAGCATGCCGGTGTCGCTCTGCGAGCAGATGCCCAAGGGCCTCGTGCGCATCGACGGCTTCCCGAACGAGGCCGACATTCCCCAAGGAATCGGTATCAACGCCCTCGGCAGCCCCGAGACCTCGGACCTGGGCAGCGGCAGTGTCCAGTACAGCGTGCGCGTTGATATCGGGCCCGAGTTATGAGGTTTTGTGCCTGACCCAATTCGTCATAACTCGGCGGTGGTAGGCTCTGGGCTATGGATTTGGGACTCGATGGCAAGGTGGTGTTTCTGACCGGCGCGTCCGGTGGTATTGGACGGGCGGCGGCGGAGGCCTTTGCTGCGGAGGGCGCGCGGCTGGTGTTACACGGGCAGCGCCAGTGGGAGGAGCTCTCCGAGTGGTTGGAGCAGCAGCCTTGGAAGGAGCGAGCGATGGCTGTGCGCGCGGATATCACTTTGCCGGCGGAGGTGGAGGCGGCCTTTGCGGCGGCGCGTGCTGCCTTCGGTAGGGTCGATGTATGCGTGGCGAATGCAGGCATCTGGCCGCCCCTGGAAGCGCCGCTTGCGGACCTGCCGGAGGAGCGCATCAAGGGCGTGGTGGAGGTCAATCTTATGGGATCGATCTGGACTGCCCGCGCCTTTCTTAAGCAGTTGGAGGAGGTTGGGCCGCGCGAGGACGGCGATGGGGCGTGCTTGCTCTTCACCGGCTCCACGGCTGGTCGCTTCGGCGAGAAAGGGCACGCGGACTACGCCGCGAGCAAGGCGGCCTTGGTTGGTTTGATGCTGACGCTCAAGAACGAGATCGTCGACGTAGACCCCTACGGTCGCGTGAACGTAGTCGAGCCCGGTTGGACCGTGACCGACATGACGCGCCGCAACATCGAAGACCCCAGCGTGGTCGAGCGCGTGGTGCGCACCATGCCCGTACGCCAGCTGGCGCGGGCGGTGGATATTGCGCGCAGCATGGTGATGCTGGCTTCGCCGGTGAGTGCGCGCCATGTAAGCGGCCAGGTGTTGACCGTGGCGGGCGGCATGGAGGGGCGCGTGCTCTGGGAAGAGGGCCAGGTGGTGGGTAGTGACGTGCTTGCGCGTTTGAAACCGGACGCCTGACCCAGGTCGAGACCCACGCGTGGGCAGGAGGCGGTGGAAGCGGCAAGGCTTGTGTAAGCCGCTCCTAGGGATCCCTAGTCTGTACGAAGAGAGCGGAGCCCTGCCCGCAAAGCTACTCCCTTCTGCCTACCGACGGACCACGCCCCATGAATACCAAGCCTATCGCCAATTTGACTCTGATCGCCCTCGGAGTTGCCGCTGCGCGCTTCCTGCCGCCGGTACTGCCGGCAACGGCCGCGCCGCTTGCGGGTTCCTCTTTAGAGGATGACTTCCAAGGACTTAGCGATCAGGTCGGTCCTTCGGTAGTGCGCATTGAGTCCCTGGATGAAAACGGCCGGCAGGTGAGTCAAGGTTCGGGCTTCGTGGTGCGCGAGGACGGTATCTTGCTCACCAACAATCACGTGGTGGCGGTGGCCAAGTCGGTGCGCGTGGTGTTCGACGGCGAGCGTGTGCTCGCAGCCAGGGTGATCGGCACGGATCCGGAGACTGACTTGGCCGTGCTGCAGGTGTCGGCCAATGGGCTGCCGGCGCTCGTGCTGCGCGAGCGCGGCGGCCGCGTGGGGGAGTGGGCCTTGGCTGTGGGCAATCCCCTCGGCTTGGGCCACACCGTAACGGCTGGCATCATCAGCGGGCTTGGGCGCGAATTGGGTTTGACGACCTACGAGAATTTCATTCAGACCGACGCCGCCATCAATCCCGGTAACTCTGGCGGCCCCTTGATCGATCGCCGCGGGCGCGTGATCGGCGTCAACACGGCCATCCTGGATGGCCGCCGGGGAGGCCAGGGAATCGGCTTCGCCATTCCTTCTGCCCAAGCGAACGAGATCCTGCAGGAGATCCTCAGGAGTGGCAGTGTGAAGCGTGGCTACCTGGGCGTGAACCTGGGCGAGTACACGCCCTTCGGTCTGGCCAAGTTGGACTACGAGGGCGGGAGCCGGGTCTTTATCAGTGGCGTGGTTCCCGGCGGGCCGGGTTCGATGGCTCAGCTGCGGATCGATGACCTGGTGCACAGCTTGGACGGCCAGCCGGTCGGTGAACTCAGCGAGCTGCTGGTGCGCGTGGCGCGCCTTGACCCGGGCCGGCAGGTGCCCTTGCAGGTGCTTCGAGGAGGTCGCATTCTTAACTTCAACGTGGTTCTTGGCGAGCGTCCGCCGGTGGATGCGCCCGAGTTACAGGGTCAAAGGTAAGCACAGGGCCTCCTAAGGCGCTCAATCACCCAATTCCTGACGCCGGCAGTAGCTCGAAGTGGGGGGCTGCCGGTAGTCTGGGCACATCTACCGGATTCGCTAGGCGGATCCGTTTTTCGTAACGGCCCAGACCCCCAGCATGAGCACGATCGAACCCCACGAAGAGACCCTATTCGGACACCCGAAGGGGCTCTACACGCTCTTCTTCACCGAGATGTGGGAGCGCTTCAGCTACTACGGCATGCGTGCCCTGCTGGTGCTCTACATGAGCTCCACTACTGCCGGTGCTCTGGGATGGAGCAAGGCGGAGGCCATCGGTGTCTACGGCACTTACACGATGATGGTGTACGTCTGCGGCATCCCCGGCGGCATCATCGCCGACCGTCTGCTGGGTCAGAAGAAGAGTGTGATGCTGGGGGGCGCATTCCTAGTGGCCGGCCACGGGATCATGGCCGTTCCACAACTTTGGGCCTTCTATACGGCGCTGGTTCTGATCGTGATCGGCGTTGGTCTGCTCAAGCCCAACATCTCGACCATGGTCGGCGGCCTGTACAAGCCCGGCGATCCGCGCCGCGACCAAGGCTTCGCCATCTTCTACATGGGCATCAACATCGGTGCTCTTGCTTCGGCGCTGATCGTCGGCTTCGTCGGTGAGACCTACGGCTGGCACTACGGCTTCGGCCTGGCCGGCATCGGCATGCTCTTCGGCCAGATTCAATTCATGTACGGCCAGCGCTACCTCACTCACGTGGGCAACCGGGTCAAGGACACGGGCAAGGAAGGCGCAGTGGATCACTCCGTCAAGCTGACCAAGGTCGAGAAGGACCGCGTGTTGGTGCTCTTGGTGTCCTTCCTGATCGTGGTCGTGTTCTGGGGCGCTTTCGAGCAAGCCGGCGGCCTGATGAGCATCTTCACCAACGAGAAGGTCGATCGCACCCTGGGCGGATTCCTGATCCCGGCCAGCGTCTTCCAGTCGCTCAACCCGGCCTTCATTATCCTCTTCGCAACGGTTGTCGCTGGCTTCTGGCACAAGCGCCAGCTCGCCGGCAAGCAAGCCTCGGCCATCTTCAAGATGGCTGTGGGCACCATGATCATGGGCCTCGGCTTCATCTTCATGGTCTTCTCCGCCCGCGAAGGCGCACCCCAGGAAGAGCTGGGCGTGATGGCCAAGGAGACGGTGGAAGCTGCTGGCTCGCCCTCCGAAGACAGCACCTTCTGGATGGTGGCTGATGCTGCCCGCAAGGTAGCTGAAGAAAGCGCAGCGACCGCTGGCTCCGACGATGAAGCCATCACCCTCGCTGGCGACAACGCTGTTTCTGCAGCTGCCGACGTGGAAGCAGACCGCATCATGGTCAGCGCCGTGGAAGGCGCGGACGCAACCCTATTGCGGGCCGCCATCCACGGAGGACTGGTCAGCATGGCCGCCGCCGAGGACGCCATCGAGGCCGGTGATGAGGTTGCCCGCGCAGAGGCCGTGACCGGTGTGGCGGAAGCCTCGTACCGCTCGGCCGTGCACGCCAGCACCGCCATGTTCTGGCTCGTGCTCGCCTACCTCTTCCACACCATTGGCGAGCTGTGCTCCTCCCCGGTCGCGCTCTCCTTCATCACGAAGCTCTCCCCGGCCAAGTACGCTTCGCTCATGATGGGCGTCTACTTCGCGGTGACGGGTATCGGCAACAAGTTGGCAGCCGTGGTCGGCTCGCGGGTCGAGAACTTCTCTGAGTTCAGCATCTTCCTGGGCATCACGGTCTTCACCGTCATCTTCAGTGGCTGCCTGCTGGTCTTCCTGAAGCCCCTCAACCGCCTAACCCACGGCGCCGAGGACATCGGGGCCGCCGAGTAGTACGGCTCGCGGGCGCCCCGGCTTTGCCGCGGCGCCCGCGACCATACT
>JBLIOL010000150.1:0-12658 GCA_047639615.1 Planctomycetota bacterium
GAGTTGCGCCGCTTGCAGCGTAAGCTCGAGCTTCAGGACCAGGAACAGGACGCCATCTACCAAATCGTCGAGGCTCGTTACCACCCGGACCAGTCGGTGGGCAGCACCGGCATCGAAGGCTACTTGGATCGCGAGCTGACCGGCCGCAACGGCTACCGCGAGGTGGTGGGGCTGGAGGAGCAAAACGGCCAGGGTCGTCCGGCTCTGTACCACCCGCCCGTGGACGGGCAGGACGTAGAGCTGACCCTCGACCTGGATCTGCAGAGGTGGGCGGAGTGGGTCATCAATCACCCTAAGGCGGCGCCGGAGACGGAGAAGAAGCCGGACGACGCCTGGGTGGAGAATCCGGTGGGGGCGATCGTCCTGATGAAGGTCACGGGCGAGGTGCTCGCCGCTGCGTCGGCTCCACTGGTGCCGGGCAAGCAAGTTGGCGGAGCGGATGGACAGGCCCTTCTCATCTTGGAACGCACCATGCGTCAACCAACCTTTCTCCCGCCTGGCTCTATCCTGAAGCCCCTAGTGGCGGCCTACGCCCTCGAGAACCTGGGCCTCAATCCGGAGGAGGCGCGCGTCGCTTGCTCCTGGGTGACGGAGCACAAGTCCAAGAAGTTTGCTGGTTGGGGCAAGGTCGACTGTCACAGACGCTACGGGCATACGGAGACAAACTTCGCCAAGATCGGGGGCAAGGACATCACCCTAGCGCGGGCGTTGCTGGTCTCGTGCAATACCTACTTCGCGAACATGGGCGATCGGCTCTACGACGAGGATGATTTCCGCGAACTCTTCAGGGTCTTTGGCCTAGGCCAGCCGAGCGGCGTGCGCTTCCTCTCTGGGGTGGACTCGGTTCGGCGTGGTGGCCTGCGGGAAGAATGGGGCCTCGAGGAGAAGCGCTCTTACTCCGTGGTGGACCGCCAGCGCCTGGCGAACGGGCTTTCCGAGATGTCTACGACGCCCCTCGCCATGGCCACGGCCTACGCAGGGCTCGCCACTGGGCAGCTACCTGAGGCCCGCTTGGTGCAATCTGTGGGCGGTCGAGTTGTGCCAACCCAGAGCATCCCCATTAAGATTTCCGAGCGCCACTTGAGCACGGTGCGGCACGCGCTGCGGGCCGTGGTGAGTAAGAGTGGGGGCAGCGCGCATGGCGTCGGCTTGGATGAAGCGAGCCTGGGATTCACCTTTGCGTGCAAGACGGGTAGCGCCGATTACCGCAAGGGTTTGATTCCTCCCTACACCGACAATTATGTTCGTGGGGACCAGCAGGACTTGGTGCATGGCATGCGCAAGCACACCTGGATAGCCGGCTGGTTTCCGGCGGACAATCCGCGCTACGTGGCACTCTTCTACTTGCACGACACGGCCACCACCTCGGGCCACGGCGCGGTGCACTTGGCTGCTCAATTCCTATCGAATCCGCTCCTAGACCAACTCCTGGAGGAAGACTGATGGAGCGCGAGCAGGGACCCCTCGGACGGATCTTCTCGGCAGCGCAGGTGCGCTGGAGCGAGGTCGATTGGCATGTGCTGCTGGTGGCCATGATCTTGCTAGGGATCGGGCTGACCTTCCAGTGGGCCATGGACGATGCGGAGGGTGAGGCCCTGCGTTTGGCCGGCGGTGTGAACTTCGCCGGGCACCGCCAGAAGGTGCTGCTGACCCTGCCGCTGATTCTGGTGGGCATGATCACGCGACCTGGCTGGCTGCGGCGTCACGCGGGCACGATCTACGCGGGCTGCATCGCGCTGCTGGTGGCCGTGATCTTCATTGGCGACGAACGCAACAACGCGCGCCGTTGGATTCAATTGAAGGCCTTCGACCTGCAGCCCTCGGAGCTGGTGAAGATCGGCTTGGTGCTCGTGCTGGCGCGCATTCTGGCTAGCAACCGGCTCGAGTCTCCGCGCCAGTGGGTGCTGCCCTTGGCGGCGGCGGGACTGCCGATGCTCTTGGTGGCCGGGCAGCCGGACCTTGGCACGGCCATGACTATGGTGCCGGTGACTCTGGGCATGCTCTACCTGGCCGGTGCGCGCGCGCGGCACCTGACGGGCTTGGTTCTAGCGGGCGTCTTGCTCGCCGGAGCGGGCAGCCAGCTCGGCATGGTGCAGGAGTACCAGTGGAAGCGCATCGAGACTTGGGCAGCGACCTACGAGCCTGAGGGCTTGCTGGCGATCAAGACCGGCTCGGGCTATCACATGTATCACTCGCGCACGCCCATCGGAAACGGTGGCATGTGGGGGCAAGGCTTGGGCCGCGGCGTTGCCAACGGTGCTGGACTCTTGCCCGAGCGCGACTCGGACTCGGTCTTCGCGGTGATCGCGGAGGAAGGCGGCTTCTTCGGCGCGGCCGGCGTGCTCGTGATCTACACCTTGCTGGTCTTGCTGCTCATGAGCTCCGCCGCACGCCTGCGCGACCGCTTCGGCAGACTAGTACTCGGGGGCATCGCGATCTACTTCGCGGCGCACGTGTTCATCCACGTGTCCACGAACATCGGATTGCTACCGATGACCGGCTTGACCTTGCCGCTTATTTCGACCGGCGGCTCCTCCTTGCTAGCGACCTTCTGGGCCTTAGGCCTAGCCCTGGGCTTGGGCTGCCATCACGAGACGCGGCTCGACTCGGACGCCTTCAGGAGCTTTTGATCCCGGCGGCCCGGGACCAGGGCAGGTAGATGACTGCGCCCAGGGCGAGCACGGCGAGGCCCAGGCCTGAGGTCTGCATGTCGCTCGCCCAGAGGTTACCCACCACCACGGCTATGGCCACGCCGGCGTAGAGCACCGGGAAGAAGGGGTAGAGGGGACTGGTGAAGGGCCGCGGTAGCTCTGGCTTGCGGCGGCGCAGGCGCAGTAGGGCTAGGGCGCAGAGTCCGTGGAAGATCCACTCGGCGAAGACTACGGAGTCGGCCAGTGCGTTGACCACATCACTGGAGAGCGCGATGTAGCCCAGGCAAATCATGGCTTGCAAGGCGAGGGCTATCACCGGCGCGCCCGTGCGCGAATGGCGTCGGCCAACAGCTTTGACGAAGAGGCCTTCGTCGGCCATCGCCACGTAGATTCCGGGGGTCGCGATCAGGGTCGCCACCAGGAAGCCTAGGGCGGATATGGCCATGGCCGCGGTCAGGAAGGTGGCACCGCTCTCGCCGAAGGTGCGCAGGGCGAGCTCGAGAGGCACGTCCTCCATCTGGGCTACGCCCTGGATGCCGAGTACGCGGACGTAGGCCCAATTAAGCATCAGGTAGACGATGCCCACACCAGCCACACCCAGCACGATGGAACGCGGCAAGTTGCGCTCGGGGTCTTTGAGGCTGGGGGCTATGTAGGTGACCAACTGCCAACCGCCGTAGGTGAAGAGCACGGGCAATAGGCCGCGGATCATGGCTGCCCAGGGGATGCCACTGGAGGCGGCATCCGTAATCGCAGGGGTCGGAATGGCCGGCGGGAGCTTGTAGAGCACCAGGCCTGCAAACACGAAAGCGCCGATGGCCAGCAGCTTCGTGAGCATGCAGATGTTCTGGAAGATGACGCTGGTCTTGATGCCGCACATGCCAAGGGCGGTGACGCCAAGGACCATGATCGCCGCAATGCCACGTGTCTGCGCGAAGCTTGGCGTTTGATCCGGCGCCCAGAGCGCCCAGAGCCTCTGTGCGGCGAACTCGCCCACCGCCGCACAGGCCCCGGTGGAGATTACGAGCAGCACGATCCACGCGAAGAGGAAGGCCACCATGGGGCCGAAGCCCTCGCGCAGGAACACGTACCAGCCGCCCGTGCGCGGGAAGGAACCGCCCAGCTCGGCGAAGGTCATTGCGCCGGCCAGAGCGGCGATGGCACCGATGATCCAGAGCGCGAAGTAGGGCCCTGTGTAGGGGACGATCTGCGCCAGGGAGTGGGGCTTGAAGAAGATCCCCACGCCGATGATGCCGCCCATCACCAGCATGGTCGCGTCGAATAGGGACAGGCGCGCGGCGCTGGCGCCACCGGATTCAGTGCTGGGGGAGTCGCTCACTGCGCCGAGGGTAGCACAGGTGCTCGGAAGCGGTTGCGGGTCGTGAGGAGCAGAAGCCTAGCCGAGCTCCAGCCCGAGGCTAGTCATGAGCTCTACGATGTCGTGGGGCAGCGGACATTCCAAACGCCGCGGCTCTTCCTCATCCGCGAACTCCAGCCGCCAGGCGTGCAGAGCTTGGCGCGGGTGCACTTCGCACTTGGGTTCGCGGTACCAGTCCTCGCCGATCAAGGGATGCCCGAGAGAGGCCAAGTGAATCCGAATCTGGTGTGTGCGTCCGGTCTCGATGCGCACCTCGAGCAAGCTCGCATTCGCGCCGCGCGCGAGCACGCGCACCTCGCTCACCGCACGTTTTCCGTCGGCAACCAAACCCAACTGCCGCGTGGGTTCGTCCGTGACTACACCGATGGCCGCATCAACACGCCGCTGCTCAAACTCCACCACGCCGTGCACGATCGCCAGGTAGGTCTTGGTGCCGTTTGGATAGCGCATGCGTCTTTGCCAATGGGGCACGAGCCGCTTCTCGCGCACGAAGACATTGATTCCCGAGGTGTCCGCATCCAACTGATGCACAGCCCACACCATCCCACCAAAGTGCTGCATCAGCTCGTACTGCAGGCTATCGGCATCCTCGAGCGTACGCCCGCTGGTGGGCAAACCCGGCGGCTTGTCGATGACCAGGAGTCCGCCAGCCTCGTACAGAATGCGCGCGGTCAGAGCGCTGGCCTTGGGGTCGGAATTGCTCAAAGGGTGGACTCGTGCCCGTCACGTTAGCACTACGCCACGAATTTGCCCGCCTTGCTACCCTATCCCGGGTGCCTTGGGGCATCTCTCTCTCCACCATATTGCTCTCTCCAGCCCAATTTTCTGATGCGGAATCTACTCTCACTCTCCCGCTCTGCCACGGCACTTATTCTGGCGTCCGGCCTGTTGTCGAATCTGGCCGTGGCCCAGGTCGACGCGCGTGAAATACAGAAGCTCCCCTCGCCGAATCCCACGGTCCTTGGCCAGTTCGGGACTCATGTGGATATTTGCGGGGACACGGCTGTGGTTGGGGAAGCCAACTACTCGATCTTTCCGGAGATGCCGGGCAACGCCTGGGTGTATGTGCGCAGCGGCGGAACCTGGAGCATGCAGGCGCACTTGCTACCGAGTGTCTCTCAAACACTGGACTGGTTCGGGGCGGTGAGTCTCGCGGGAGACTCCCTCGCCATTGGCGCGCAAGGTCACACTGGACCTAACGGCGAAGAGGGGAGCGTCTTCCTCTACGAACGCAGCGGTAGCGCGTGGACTGAGGTCGCACAGTTATTTGCCGGCGATGCCTCGCAGGGGGGTGGTCAGTCCTTTGGGGTCAGCACACGAATGGAGGAGGATCTGCTCTTCGTCGCAGCTGGTCCAGATCAAGGGGACCCGCTCTTCACAGGATCCGTGTATGTCTTCGTGCGCTCGGGCGGGGTCTGGACGCAAACCGCCAAGCTAAAGAATCCAATCCCGTCGATGAGCGACCGCTTTGGTCTGTTCTCGATCGACTACGACGGTGACACGCTGGCCATTGGCTCTCCCGGACCGTCCAACCCGGCCGCGCCTTTGGTCGCCGGTGACGTGAACATCTTCCGCCGCAATGCTCTCGGGTGGACGCACGAGGCCGCGCTCGTGCCGGCGGCAGCCGCACTTGGGGATCACTTTGGCTCCTCCGTTGACTTGCATGGAAACACCTTGGTCGTGGGTGCTCGCGAGGAAGTCAATGGAGGGCCGGGCTCCGCGTGGGTTTTCTCCCGTAGCGGAACCACATGGAGCGAAGTAGCTCGCCTAACGGCGGATGACGGCGTTGGGGGTGATGCCTTCGGAACCCGAGTCGCGACCAACGGCAACATCGCGATCATCACGGCCCCGCTGCACGCGGCCGTGGTGGACTTCGGTGGCGCCGCCTACATCTTCGAACGCAACGGAGACCTCTGGACGCAGACCACCGAGTTTGAACCTGGTGATCTTGTGCTCGGAGATCAGTTCGGAAGGGGGCTCGCACTCGATGGAACGACGGCTCTGATGGGTTCCCCTTGGGTCAACGCAGGCACGAGCGCTAGCGCCACCGGTGCCGCCTATTTCTTCGAGATCGCGGGAGCCACGATCGGCAATCGCATCTGCTTCGGAGATGGGGGCGATGGAGCTTGTCCCTGCGGAAACTCCAGCGCGGCCGGCAGCGGCGAGGGCTGCGTCAACAGCAGCGGCTTGGGCGCACGGCTATCGGGCTACGGCTCCATGAGTGTGACGGCGGACGATCTGCTCATGGAAGCCAGCCGTCTGCCCGCCTCCACCTTCGCCTTGCTCTTCAGCGGTACCCAGAGTCAATCCGGCGCGGCCGTGGGCAGTGGCCTGCTCTGCGCGGGTGGCGCGAATCTGCGACTCGGTGTGCGCGCCTCGAATCCGGCCGGCCAAGCCACCTGGGGCCTAGGCCTCGCGGCTCAAGCCGGAGTCATGGCTGGTGATACCCGCGTTCTTCAAGTCGCCTATCGCGATCCCGTGGGCAGTCCCTGTGGGGCCCCGTTCAACTACACCAGTGCTTTGCAAGTGAGTTTCACACCCTGAGGCCGGCCGGCGCGTGGTGGATTTGTTCCTGGCACCGTACCACCACGCCATGGGCTAGTGCGTATTCTCGGGGGATGCGGTGGCGATGGCGATGGAGTCTTGGGTTAGGTGCGTTGTTGGTCGCTTCCATGGCCAGCGTGCCTTGGCTTGTGGATCGGTTAGGTGGGGATTCCGCCTTGCGCGGCGCCGACGCGGGCGCGGTCTTGAGTGCTAGCACCCAGGCTTGGTTGGATGAGAGCTTGGCGCCACTGGAAGGTGGGACCTTGCTCGACGTGCACATGCATCTGGGTGGTACGGGCGAGGGCTCGGATTGCTGGGTGAACCCGAACATGCAGAGCCTGACCCATCCGCGTAGTTGGCTGCGCATGCGGATCTACTCGTCGGCTGCGGGTGTGGAGCTAGGTGGGGGGCAGGACCGGGATTGGAGCGATGGGGTCGAGCGGCTGGCGCGTGGCTTGCCGCTGGCTTCGCGGCACCTGTTCTTGGCCTTCGATCATCGCTACCGAAAAGATGGCACGCGCGACTTGGAACACTCGGAGTTCCACGTGCCTAACGACTGGGCGCGGGACGAGGCCGCGCGCCAGGGTGTGCGCTTTGGCTGGGCGGCTTCGGTGCATCCCTACCGTGCGGACGCTGTAGCGGAGTTGGAGCGCTGCGTGGCGAATGGCGCGCGCTTGGTGAAGTGGCTGCCGGCGGCTCAGGGCATCGATCCTCTGGACGAGGCTTGCGCGCCCTTCTATGCGGCGGCGGCGCGGCTCGGGATTCCGCTGCTCGTTCACGTGGGGGACGAGAAGGCCGTGGAAGCGGAGGCGGATCGCGGGCTGGGCAATCCTCTGCGGCTGCGCGGTCCGCTGGATGCGGGCGTGATGGTGGTGGCGGCCCATTGCGGGTCCCTGGGCATGTCGAAGGACCTAGATGCTGAGGACGCGGAGCCGGCGCTGAGCTTCGAGCTGTTCCTGCGGCTGATGGACGAGCCGGCGTACGAGGGTCTGCTCTTCGGCGAGATCTCGGCCGTGACCCAGGTCAATCGCTTTGGCGGGGTGCTGGCGGAGCTGCTGCGGCGCGAGGACCTGCATGGGCGTCTGGTGAACGGCAGCGACTGGCCCCTGCCCAATGTGAATGTGCTCTATCGCATCGGGCCCCTGCGCGCGGCGGGGCTGCTGGATGAGGCGGACGTGCAGCCCCTGCGTGAGGTCTACGACTTCAATCCGCTGCTCTTCGACCTGGTGCTGAAGCTGTCCCTGCGGGATGCCAAGAGTGGGCGTAGTTTTGCGGCTTCGGTGTTCCTGGAGCGTGATGGATGGTTGCTGAAGGGTCGTTAATTGGGCATTAAATGGTCATTAAGTGCAGGTAGGGCTGTTATCGGCAGTCTTAAATGGTGATCATCTTACCGTTAACGTTTACCTAGTTGACTTCTGGCGAGTCTGGAGTGTCTTGCCGACTCGGGAACGCTACACTCCGCCTTCGCGCACGCCCACGTAGGGCTGCGCTAACCCCCAGAACACACAACCCACAATCACATTCCCCACAAGGAGTGGGCAACGATGAAGGCACAAGCACTAGGCATGGTTGAGACCAAGGGTCTCATCGGCTCGATCGAAGCAGCCGATGCAATGGTCAAGGCCGCCAAGGTGGAGCTCTTCTCCAAGGAGAAGGTCACCGGTGGATTCGTCACCTTCTTCGTGCGCGGAGAAGTCGGCGCCGTCAAGGCAGCTACGGACGCCGGCGCTGCCGCCGCCCGGCGCGTCGGCGAGCTGGTCAGCGTGCACGTGATTCCGCGTCCGCACCAGCAGCTGGAGCGCATCCTGCCTGCCATGAAGCCGGTCACAAGCTCCAAGAAAAAGTAGGGGAGCTTTCCAGCCGTGAAGGGTCTCGATCCCGACCTGCGCGCCCTGCAGGAAATGCGTGATGCCGTGGCCGCCGCGAAGGCGGCCATGAAAGTCATCGCGAACTACACCCAAGCCGAAGTGGATCGGCTGGTGAAGGCTATGGCTGATGCCGGAGCGAAGGCTGCCTTCGACCTAGCACGCTTGGCTGTAGACGAGACCGGCATCGGGCGCGTGCACTACAAGGTGCTCAAGAACCTGCTCGGCTCCGAGGGTGTTTGGGATTCGATCAAGGACGAGAAGACCGTCGGCATCGTGACCCGCGACGAGCGTCTGGGTCTGATCGAAGTGGCCACACCGGTGGGCGTGGTCGCGGGCATCGTGCCCACCACGAACCCGACCTCGACGGCCATGTTCAAGGCCCTGATCTCGGTCAAGGCGCGCAACGCCGTAGTGATCAGCCCACACCCGCGCGCCAAGCGCTGCATCGGTGAAGCTGTCGAGATCCTGCGCCGCGCCATCGCGCGCGCCGGCGGCCCGCCGGACCTGGTGGTGGCGCTATCGAATCCGACTATTGAGTCCACCGGCGCGCTGATGAAGCACCGCGACATCGGTGTGATTCTGTCCACCGGCGGCGGCGGCTTGGTGAAAGCTGCCTACAGCTCCGGCAAGCCCGCCTATGGCGTCGGACCGGGCAATGTACCTGCCTACGTGGACCGCACGGCCAACGTCGAGCAAGTGGCGGAAGACTTGGTATCGAGCCAGAGCTTCGACAACGCCACCCTGTGCTGCTCCGAGCAAGCCATCGTGGTGGACCGCCCCGTGGCCCAGCGCTTGATGAGCGCTCTGCGCCAGCGCGGCGCGCACCTGTGCAACGACCAAGAGACGCAGCTGCTCGAGAAGTACGCCAACGTCGGCGGTCACATGAACCCCGACATCGTCGGCATCGACCCCTGGCGCATCGCTGAGAAGGCCGGCTTCCACGTGAGCCGCAGCACCACGGTATTGCTCGCCTATCAAGGCGGCGTGGGCAAGGCCTTCCCGCTCTCGATTGAGATCCTCTGCCCGCTGCTCTCGGTGCACGTGGTCGACGGTTGGGAAGAGGGCTGCCGCATCTCCATGGAGACCCTGCACTACGGCGGACTCGGCCACACCCTGGCCGTGCACGCCGGTGACGAGAGCGTGTTGGAAGCCTTCTTCCTGCAGAAGCCCGCCAGCCGCATCGTGGCCAACGGACCGAGCTCCATGGGCGCCGTGGGATTCAGCACCAACCTGGTACCCAGCTTCAGCCTTGGTTGTGGCCCGCAAGCGGGCAACATCACCTCGGACAACATCACCGCCCGGCACCTGGTCAACCTCAAGCGCGTGGCCTTCCCGCGGCGCGATTGGAAAGAGATCGAGCGCAGCTACCACGCCCGCGCCAGCGCCTTCACCGGCGACCCGGCACCGCGCGGCTCCGGCATGCCCGGCGACCCTGGCATGGAAGGTAGCGTGCGCGGTGTTGCCGCGAGCACGCCGAGCATGCCGAGCATGCCTGCGGCACCCGTGCGTCAGGCCGCTGCGCGCGCGCCCGTGCCGCGCCCGGTCGTCACCAAAGCGCCGACCTTCACGCGCCCCTCGACAGCTCCCGCCGGCGGCCCTTCGGCGCGCCCCAAGCTGCCGAACCCGACGGTTCACGCGGCCCCTCCCATCAACATCCCGAGCGGCCACCAAGCCCCTCCGGCGCGCGTCGGCCTCGGCCCCAGCGACATCCAATCGATCCTGGCCAAGGCCGGCGATGGATGCCCCATGGGACCCTGCAAGGGCTGCCCGCAGCACAACGTTTCCACAGGCGCCTGCGACGCCTGATTCCTTTCAAGTACTCCTGCAACCAAACTAGAGAACAACGATGCCGAACGACACTGAGATCGCCCTGGGGATGATCGAAACCAAAGGACTGGTTGGCGCCATCGAGGCCGCCGACGCCATGTGCAAGGCCGCTAAGGTCAACCTGCTCGAGCGCGAGATCTCTGGCGCCGGCCTCGTCACCGTCATGGTGCGCGGCGAAGTGGGTGCTGTGAAGGCAGCCGTCGAAGCTGGAGGGGCCGCTGCCAAGCGCGTTGGCGAGCTGGTCGGAACGCACGTCATTGCGCGTCCCGCCGACGACCTTGAGGGCTACCTGCCCGGCACTGGCGAGTAGGAGTTCTCGTGCCCGCACCGAACGCTTCCATCGAACTGCGTGCAGCGGTCCACCTGGACCAAATGCAGCCCCAGTTCGCGGCTACCTGCGCAGCCAATTCGGACGGCTTCTTCCCCGTGGCGGGGGAGAGCTCGTTCTGGCTGGAGGTGGAGCCCGGAATCGTGGTCAACCGGCTGCTGGATGTGGCGCTCAAGTCCTGCGACGTGACCCCGGGGGCGCTCATCACCGAGCGCCACTACGGCACCCTCGAGGTGCACGGTCCCGACCAGGGCCAGGTGCTGCGCGCGGGCGAACTGATGCTGGCCGCATGTGGCCGGCGTTTGGAAGACCAACTGGCGCCGACGATCCTCACGGACGAGACCATCCATAAGATCTCGGCCCACCACGCCATGCTCATCAACCGTACGCGGGCGGGCATGCTGGTGCTGGGGGATGACACGCTCTACACGCTGGAAGTGTCGCCCGCCGTGCACGTGGTGCGCGCTGCGAACGAGGCCGAGAAAGCCTCTCCAGTGCGACTCGTAGGTCTGGGCGCCGATGGCGCCGTCGGGCGTCTGCGCCTGGCTGGCGGCGACGCCGAGATCGAAGAGGCCGTGGCCGCCGTGCGCCGCGCACTAGCCGATATCCCTGGCCGCAAGGTGGCGCGCTAATGTTCCTTGGACGAGTCGTTGGACAGGTCTGGGCCACGCGCCAAATGGCCGACTTGGACGGCAAGCGCCTGCTTGTGATCGAGCCCCTGGAGGATCCCGCCGGCGAGAACGGCGGGCAGCCCGTGGTGACCCCGGTGATCGTCGCTGATCCCCTGGGCGCCGACATTGGCCAGCGCGTGATCTGCGCCTTCGGCAAGGCCGCGCGAGTGGCCTGCGGTGGAGATGGCGACTACGCCTTTGAAGCCGCCATCGTCGGCATTGTCGACGGCATCGAGGCGCCGGACGGACCCGATTCCTGGCAACAAGAGCACAGCATGCACGAGGAAGGCTCCCAATGATGATCGGCACCGTAGTGGGCAACGTTTGGTCCACCATCAAGGACGAGAGCCTGAGCGGCCTGCGCTTCCTCATCGTGCAGCCCCTGGACAGCCACGGCCGCGATATGGGCGAGGCCCTCGTAGCTGTCGACCCCATCGGCGCCGGCATCGGCGAGCGCGTGCTCGTGGTTCACGGGCGTGCAGCCAGACACACCATCGGTCGCGGCCACGACATCGGTTTCCAAACCGCCATCGCCGCGATCATCGATCGAATGGAACTCCGCGGAAAGACCATCGCGGGTCACGAAGACTCTGACCCCCAGGGTTCGTAACCCGCACGCCAATCCCTCAAGCCCGAAGCTCCGAAGCAATGACACGCAACGACACAAACCCCAGCCTGCGCGACGACGTGCCCGTGGGGCCCGCAATTGCTCTCCTGGAACTGGGCTCCGTGGCCCGCGGCATGGAGGTGGCTGACGCCATCCTCTGGGAGGCCGACATCGAAATGCTCTTTGCCGGCACCGTGCAACCGGGCAAGTACGTGATGCTCTTCACTGGCTCCATTGACGACCTGCGTTCCGCCGTGCGCCAGGGCAGTGAGCTGGCTGGCTGCGCGCTGGTGGACCAGCTATTGATTCCCCAAGTACACCCGCAGATCGAAGCCGCCCTGCGCCGCAGCGACGGTCACGTGGAAGGCTCGATCGACGCCCTCGGCGTGGTAGAGACCACTACGGTGGCTTCCTCGATCCTGGCCGCAGATGTGGCGCTGAAAGGCGCCACCGTCGACCTGCTCGAGCTGCGTATCGCTAACGGCCTCGGCGGCAAGAGCTTCTACACGCTCACCGGCGAGGTCAGCGATGTGCGCTCGGCCGTGGCCGGCGGCGCACAGGAAGCGGAGCGCGGTGGACACCTGGCTCACCAGGTCGTCATCGCTCGTCCGCACCCGGACCTCGTGCGTTTCCTCTAGTCCGTAGTCTGCGGATCTATCCTCGCCCGTGCCCGGCAAGCAGCTCGTCACCGAACGCGACGTCCTGGCCCTCGCGCCGGGGGGCCGGCTCGTGCTGAACGCGAGCCGCATCGCCACGCCGAGCGCTTTGGACGCAGCCTTTTCGC
>JBLIOL010000151.1:0-12590 GCA_047639615.1 Planctomycetota bacterium
TTGGCGCCAAAAACTCTACTTAGTCGAACCAACGGGCGCCAAGTGGCGGCATTTGGTGCGGCTCAGTATTGTCGCTGGCGCCCAAGACGAACGCACCGCAAGCGGTGCATGACCGCTCACGGTGCGTGAGTATTGGCGTCCTAGACCGAGCCTAGGACAAGCCGATCAAGTGATGCCGAAGCGCTTGAGTTTGCGATAGAGGGTGCTCTTGCCAACCTTCAGGAGACGGGCTGCAGCCAGCTTGTCTCCTTCGCAGTTGTCGAGCGCGCGTAGTAGCGCCTTCATCTCGTAGTGCTCAAGACTGATGGGGTCCTCTTCGGTGATATCCCAGGGCATCATCTCGCGCCGGGGCGCGTTCATGACAGCCGAGTAGGTACCCGCCGGCAAGTGCCCTTCCGGGCGCGCCACGGGAATCAGCTCGTGGGTAGGAATCGTTGAAGCCAGGTCGCGCAAGGGGCGCGGCAGGTGCGGTACATCGACCGCATCTCCACCAGCTTTTGCGCAGGCCTGTTCGATGCAATCCTCGAGCTCGGAGATGCCGCCCGGCCAGTTGTACTGGGCCAGGGCCACCGCCGCCTGATCGGAGAGACAATCAACGCCGTGACCGGGGCCAAAGCGATCGAGGAACTGCTCCACGAATAGCGGAACGTCCTCCTGCCGCTCGAACAGGCTAGGCACACGGATCTCGCCGCTATGGAACAGAGCACGTAGGCCCGGATCCAATTGCTCGGCTTCCATCAGAGCATCCGGGTCGTCCACTGTCGTGGCGATCAGGCGCAGCTCAACGCGCTCGGCCTTGCGTGAGCCGCAGCGCTGCAGATAGCCATCCTTGATGACCTTCACGAGTTTCTTCTGGATCGGGAGCGGCATGTCGCCGATCTCGTCCAAGAGCACGGTGCCGTCCTGCGCCAGGAGCAACAGACCCGGGCTATCGGCCAAGGCGCTCGGGGTGGAACCCTTGCGATAGCCGAACAGCTCAAGATCGAGGTCGGTCTCCGAGAGCGAACCGCAGCGCAGCTGCAGTACGGGTCCCGTGGCCTTGCCCGAGAAGTGCAACACGTTGGCTGCGTGACGCTTGCCCGAACCGCGCGGCCCGTGCACCAGGATCGGCGCGTGGCGCTTGACCATGGTCGAGACGCGACTGCGCAGGTCCGAAGAAGCCTGGCCACGGCCTGTAATCGCCTCGGGCGTGTACAGGGAGTGAGCGGCCTCTAGCAAGGGACCCATCTGCTGGCGCGGGATGCCGGTCTGCTTGGCACGCAGGAGCTCCTCCGCGATGCGGCGTTTGCCCAAGTCGAGCACCAGCAGCACCCGCAGGCTGCGCTGACTCTCGTCCGCGCAATGCACCGGCAGCACCGAGGCCACCAAGGAGCGCTTGACGCGGTCCTTGCGAGCCGAGATCTCGAAGCGGAAGCCCTCGCGGGCGGCCGTGCGAGCATCGCGGACGAATGCCTCCAGACCCACGCCAGGGGCGATTTGCCCCAGGCTCTGGCCCACGATATTGACGCCGAGCAGCTCGCAGGCACCCCGATCCGCGTGACACACGCGTCCGTTGGTATCCACCAGCACCGCCCCATCAGGGCGACCCGCCGCTAGCTCGCGAATGAGCAGGGAGGAAGCGCCCTTATCTAGGCTGGAGACCTCCAGATCCGCGATCCGTTGGCGCTGCTCGTCCAGCTTGCGAGCCTCCACCTCCAGAATCCGGTTTTGGTCACGCAACTCGTCGAAACGAGATTGGTGACGGTGATGGACCTGCAAGACCCTGGGCAGCAGCGCCAACTGGGCCTTGGCCAAGAAGGTGTCACAGCCCGCGTCGTACATGCGCTCAGCCACATCCGGAGTGGTCGCCGAGGTGGCGTACATCACCACCGGCACGGCGGCCAACTGCGGAATTGACTTCAGGCGCCTGCAAACCTCAGCGCCTTCGACGCCTCCGGTCAGCCCTGCTGCAATTACTACAGCCTCAAACAGTCCTGCGCGTGCTTCTACGATCCCCTTGGCGCCCGTTTCGACGGCCACGATTTCGTAGGCAAGATCCGCTAGGCGGCTCTTGAGCACTAAACGCTCTCCTGGATCCCCCTCGATCAACAGGATGCGAGTCATGATGAACTCCCTATGTAACTAGTTGTATGAACGATCCCGAGCGAGTCGCACCAAAACGGCAGAAGCTGCCCTCCCTTCGACTTGCTCGAGTGAAGCGACAAGCTACGCTTCGCTTCCCACAAATGGAAAAGTGAAACCCGCTCCCCATGACTTCTGCTGAGTTGTTCACCCCGCGCGTCGCCGAGGCGCTCGCGGAACTGACGCCTGACTTGCCCCTCTTGGGCGTGCACGGGCGCTTGCGTCGTGCACTCGGTGATGAGCTCGGGCGTCAGGCTGCAGAGCTCTATGAGTTGCGCAAGCGAGCTGTACGCAAGCTCGGCTCCGAAAGCGTGCCCTTTCTGACACGCAAGGGTTTGGAGCAAGCGACGGCGCCAACGCTAGCCGCGAACCGCGCGCGGCGCATGGCCTCACGAGCCTCCCAGATCTGGGACGCAACATCTGGAATCGGGCTCGACAGCCTCGCTCTGGCCCGCCTAGGGGTGCTTGCAGTGGCCTCCGACCTCGATCCACACACCGCAGCCTGCGCCCAGGCCAACCTGCGCGCAGCCGGTTTCGGTGCGCCCGTGATCCGTGCTGACGCGGGCAGAGCCCCCTTCCGCCACTCCGGCAAGCGCCCTGATGGCGTATTGATCGACCCCGACCGACGCGTCTCTGGTGCTCGCAGCCTAGACCCCGAGCGCTGGTCGCCCAGCCTCTCGAGCGCCCTGGCCGTGGCCGGTCAGCTCGGAGCCGGCTGCCTCAAACTCGCCCCGGCCCTGGACCCAGCCCTGACCGACGCCGTTCCAAACTGCCGCGCGGAGTGGACCAGCCTCGGCGGAGCTCTAGCCGAGGTCAGCCTCTGGCTCGGAGCCTGGGCCACGGGCCCCGCGGGCCGGGCTGCCCTACTTCTAGGTCGCGACGGCAGCGCCCAGCGCCTGCACGGTCAACCCCGCTCGGTGCAGCCCCTCAGCCCCGACGAGGCCCCCCAAGCGGCCTGGCTAGCCGAGCCCGACCCCGCTGTTATCCGCTCAGGCCTGCTAGGCGCTCTGGCCATAGCCCTCCGAATGCAGCCCCTTGGCCCCCAATTGGCCTACCTAGGCGGTCCTGAGGCCCCTCCTGGCCCCTTCCTGAGGGCTTGGAAGGTGCTAGGGACCTCGCCGCTAGACCGTAAGAAGGTGCGTCGCATGCTCGCTGAGCACGGAATCGGTCCCCTACACGTGCGCAAACGGGGTCACCCCGACACTGCTGAGGCCCTGGCCAAGCGTTTTGCGGGCCCAGGCGAGGCCCTCGGCCACCTAGCGGTGGCCCGTCTAGAGCGTGGCCATCTGGCTCTCTTGCTCGAGCCCGGAGATGGGCATCGTCCGATCCCTCCGGCGCTGGGTGGGCCTCGAATGGAGGCCCCCACGGCCGGCAGGGGTGATTTGGTGGGCGATGAGGGATTCGAACCCCCGACTTTCTCGGTGTAAACGAGACACTCTAGCCAGCTGAGTTAATCGCCCTTCGTGAACAAGGCGCCCCAGGATTCCCCTGAGGACGTTTTTGCTACGGGTGGAGACAGTATCCTGCCGAGTTCCCTACGGCTACCCAGCCGCCTCTATTCCTTCACCCTAGTTCGACCCATCCCATGCGTATCGCTGTCATCGGCACCGGATATGTCGGCCTCGTGGCCGGCACTTGCTTCGCCGAGAGCGGAAACACCGTCACCTGCATCGATATCGATGCGGACAAGGTCCAAAAGCTCCACGAGGGCGTCGTGCCTATCTACGAGCCCGGCCTCGAGGAGCTCCTCAAGCGCAACGTGCGTGACGGACGCCTCAAGTTCACCACCGACTACGCGCAGGGCATGAAGGACGCACAGATCGCCTTCATCGCCGTGGGTACGCCCCCCGGAGACGACGGCTCAGCTGACGTGCGCTACGTGCTGGCCGCCGCCAAATCCATCGCCGAGAACATGACCGGCTACACGGTCATCGTCGACAAGTCGACCGTGCCCGTGGGCACCGCGGTCAAGGTCGTCGAGGCCATGACCGGCAACACGCAGCACGAGTTCGACGTGGTTTCGAACCCCGAGTTCCTGAAGGAGGGCGCCGCCATCGACGACTTCCTGAAGCCCAACCGGGTCGTCATCGGCTCCAACTCCGAGCGCGCCGCGCGCATCATGGATGAGCTCTACGAGCCCTTCGTGCGCACCGGCAATCCGATCATCCACATGGACGTGGCCTCCGCGGAGCTGACCAAGTACGCCGCCAACGCCATGCTCGCCACACGCATCTCGTTCATGAACGAGATCGCCAACGTGTGCGCCTTGGTGGGCGCTGACGTCAACCAAGTGCGCCGCGGCATCGGTTCGGATGAGCGCATCGGTTCGCGCTTCCTCTTCGCCGGAGTGGGCTATGGCGGCTCCTGCTTCCCCAAGGACGTCAAGGCCATCATCAGCACCGCCGCCGAAAACGGCTACCCCTTCCGCATCATGGAAGCGGTCGAGGAAGTCAACGAACACCAGAAGCGCCACCTCTCGCGTCAGATCTTCTCGGAGTTTGGCGAGGACCTAAAAGGCCGCGTGTTCGCGCTCTGGGGCCTAGCATTCAAGCCCAACACCGACGACATGCGTGAGGCTCCGGTGCTCGCACTGGTCGACGACTTGGTCGCCGCCGGTGCCGAGGTTCGTGTGCACGACCCCGAGGCCATGGACGAGGCCAAGGAGCACTACCTCAAGGACCGCGTCACCTACTGCCGCACGCCCATGGAAGCCATCCCCGGCGCGGACGCGCTGGTGCTGGTCACCGAGTGGAACGAGTTCCGCCGCCCCGACTTCGATGTGATCAAGAGCCAGCTCAAGCAGCCGGTAATCTTCGACGGCCGCAACATCTGGCCGCCCGCCTCTATGAAAGAGATGGGCTTCACCTACTACTGCGTCGGACGCTAGTTCCAGCCCGCGGCCACCCGCCGACAACCCGATGTAATAAAGATCGAGGCGGCTCATCCGAAAGGATGAGCCGCCTCGACTGATGTCGCGGTCGTACTGGCTTTCGCTCCGTTCAAGCGACCTGCGTCACACATGTGACGGCACCCTGATCGTCCGAACCGGTTCGACTGCAAGTGAAGTGATACCGAACGGGGCCCGCGGTTGGAACAAAAGACACTGCTGGTATGCAAAAAACTTTGGCGGGCGCTGCGCCAGTCATGCGTGACGATCGACACAACGATGCAACCAATCGCGCGCGTAGGTGCGCCAACGCAGCGTCACTGCACACGCTTCGAACGCTCGCCACTCTTCCCGCGCCTGGGCATGACGACCTTGCTCGCACAGGCCGCGAATCCACCATGCACGGGCCTCGTCACGGTCTTCTGGGCGCCCAGAGGCGCATAAGAACACCTCACGGTACGTAGCTTGTGCATTCATGAGCTGCTGCGCGCGCCGCATTACATGGGCGAGAACCAAGCCCGCGCGCGCTTCGTAGGCAGTGCCTGCAGCGCGCACACGCAAGGCACGCAGACCCGACGAGGCCGCTGCCACATGCCCACGCGTGGCACGCAACGCGCCCAGCCGCAGCAAGAAGGGCCGCACAAGCTCGGGTTGATGCGATTCCAACTCAACCAAGCGCGCCTCGAACCGCAACGCATTGTCCTCCTGGAATTGCTCACGCAGGGTTGTGAAGGCCCACGTGAGCTCCTTGCTCAGGCTCAAAGCACGCTTTTCCGGCCTCTCCGGAGCACTCCAACCCGCCGCGCACCACCCAACGAGCACAAGGCACGCCACGACCAAGCGACAACGCTCGCGCCTGCCTAGACCTAGCTGCACGCTTGAATGCGCTGCTCTACAGCCCGCAGCCTAATGGCCACACGATGTGCCATCGACGCTTCGATACAACGCCGCAAGCGCTGCCGAGCGCGGAATAGACGCACCTTGATCACACCCGGGTTGAGCGCCAATGCACTCGCCGCACTACGCGTCGACCCGCCGGATGCGTAGTAGGAAGTGAGCACGAGTTGGTCGTGGTCAGACAAATGCGTCATCGCAAGCTCGAGGTGTTCAAGCATGCAATCCAGCTCCACCTTGCGCTCATGCACTAACACGGGCTGGCGCTTCTCGCTCCAGCCCGGCTCGGATTCACGCCCGGGCATTTGCTGGAAGAGGAGGTCCTCATGCCCGACGGTCGGCCTACGCAGCCGTCGCCGGCCCTGATCACGCAGCACGTTGGCAGCGATCGACAGCGTCCACGAACGCAGCCGCTCGGAGTCCACCCCGCTGTGCCGGTAGCGGGCGGCGCGCATGAGCGTCTCCTGCAGTACGTCCTGAACATCATGGGCACACAAGCAGCGCGCGCTGAGATAACGCTGCAAGGGTTTCACGAGAGCTTCGAGACCACGCCAGTCGTAGCTAGGCGATTGCGGGGCGGGGCTAGGAGCGGGGGCAGCGGCGAGGGCGACACTCATGGGGATTCTCCGGGGCTTGGGATCTGCCGGCAAAGCTCGCCGGCGGTGCCCATAGACACGGGATCTCAGGGGCCGGTCGCATGCCGCGCCAGGGTGGAGAACGCCGCCCCCCATCCGACGCCACGCGCTCCGCAGAATGCGCCTCCCCCGAGCGCCTGCCAACGTCAGCGGCCGCCCTCCCCGCATAGGGAGGGCGGCCGCTGGAGCTCAACCTAGTTCCTAGCCCCGGGGAAACCGGAGCAGAGTGGAGTGCCTGTGACCTCGGATTCCCCGAAGCCCCATTCACCCCTGCGAAACTAGCGTTTGCGCAAGCTCTTGGCCTCGTCGGCGTAGCGCGTGCCGGGGAAACGGCGACGCACGGTGGTGAACATCTTCTGGGCGCGCTCTTCGTTGCCGTCGCCACCCAGGGCGCGGAAAGCGAGGCCGGCGTACAGCATGCTGTGCGGGGAGTAGGCGAACTCCTTCTCGTAGACCACCACCACGCGCATGTAGGCCAGCACGGCATCGTTCAGGAGCTTCCCATCGCCTGAGGCGCGCTGGTACAAGCAGTCACCCAGGGTCTTGTAGGCGCCTGCCAAGGTGCGGGCGTCGCCCTGCCCAGACTTGATGACCTCGCGGCAGAGCTTCTCAGCGTCGGCCACTTTCTTGTCGCTCATGAGCGCCTCAGCAGCGGCGATGCGCGCGCGGCTGGCGACGATCGGGAAGTCCTTGGCGGCCTTGGTGGCCAGGGACTTGTACTTGGCGATGTCCGCAGTGCCCTTGCCGCCCTTGAAGATCACCGCGTGAACTTCGGCTTCGAGGCCCCAGCGTGCGCCCACCTTGCCGGAGTCGGACATGGCCATGAGCTGGCCGACGGCGGCGCCTGCGTCGCTGCCCTTGCCGGAGTCGAAGAGCGCGCGCGCCTTGGCCAGGTAGACCAGCGGCACGTAGCGCGACTCGGGCGCTTCGGTCAGGAAGCGGTCGGCGGCCACCACGGCCTTGTCCAACTCACCTACGACCATGTTCATCTGCACCAAGCGGTACAAGGAGTAGTTGATCGACCAAGCGAAGCCCTTGGGAGCTTTGCCCCCGGCGTCCGCCAGGAAGGACTCGAAGTCGTTGATGGCCGGGAAGTAGGCGTCCGTCAGCGCGGCACCGTCCGCGGAGTCCACCAGCTCGGGCTTCTTGCTGAACTCCACCCGCAGCACAGAGTCCGAGGCGATGGTGGCCTCCTTGCGGCTGCCTTCAGCCCGGTACGTAACAAGGTCCAGGGCTTCCTTGGTGACCTTCACATCCTCGATGGCGTCGCCATCGGTCTTGTAGATGGTGTCTGCCTGGGCGACCGCCGCAAACAGAAGGGTGCCGAGGAAGGGGAGAATGAGGTTGGTTCGAAGTGCGCGCATGGGGTCCTGAGACGGCTCGATTGGGGGCCCGGAGAAGCCTGTGCCTCCGGGCTAGTGTGGTTACCGGCCCCATCGGGATCGGTTACCGCCCCTTCGGAGGAGAGAAGGGGGCCGGGAGGATAAAAGCAGCCCCGCTGGGCTGTCAACGCGGGCAAGCCGTGAGTGGGCGCCACATGCCTAGCCGGCGCAGCTCGAATCCTTGCCCCGGACCTACAAATCGGCCTCCAAGACCCGCTCCAGCCCCCTGGAAGGGCCGCGATCGCCGCCCCACCCACAATCTCAGCCCGAGACCGGCCCTAGCAGGCCCGTGTACGAATCAGCGCGATCCCGGAGAGTAGCTGCGCTGGGCGTGAGCCCTCACATCGGCGCGCGTGAACCAGGCCTGCTTCAGATCGCCCCTAGCAAACAGCGGCGCCTGATCCTGGAAGTGCCGCGACCTTGGATCGCGGCTACTTCCATAGGGCACGATCGAGCGGATGCGCGGCGGGCTGCCAAGCTCGATGGCCGCCAGGTACGAGTGCCCGTGATAGCCATAGCGCGCCCGGGTGCCCTCCGTATCCCGCGCCAAGAAGGTCCAAGCCAAGCCCGCCGCCCCATGCCCGCCCGCCACGGGCCAGCTAGCACGATCATCCGAGTGCCGCGCCGGCGTCCCGCTCGCGCGCTGGTGCCGATTGACGAGGCCCCACGCCACGCGCCAACTTCCATAGGCACGCCGCAACTGCCGCACGGTCGACTCCAAGGCCGACACCAGCGGCGGCCCCGACTGCGCATTGCGGCCGAGGTATTCGTAGGTCCAAAGAAAGAGCGTCGCCGCCTCCGACTCCACGCTCACCACCCCGTCCCATGCCTCGAGCAAAGCCAGTGGCTCAGCCAGCACCCGCGCCCGCGCAGGATTGCGCGCAGCCACGGACTTTAGCTCACCCGCCAGCGCCCGAATCCAAGCCTGCGCCCGGAACACACGCCGATCGAAAGGCGCCGCGCACCACTCCTCAAAATCGAAGGCCTGCTCGCGCCCAAGAATCTCCTGGGACATGGCCACGCGCCCATCGTCCGTGTCGTAGCCCGCGAGATACCTCGGCGGATCGCTCAGGCCCGTACCTGCCGCCCCGACGGTGCTCTCCGCGCGACTGTTGCAGTTCTGCAGCCAGCCACTTTCCGGATCGCGCACCTGCGCCAGATCCTCCTGCCGATGATAGCCATGCCACGCGCTGCGCGCATCGTTGCCGTCCACCGGCCGCGTCCAATCCAAGCTCCCATCACGGCTCGGCACGAGCGCGTTGTAGAGGAAGCCAATATGCCCGCCCGCATCCGCCGCGAGCACGTTGTGAAAGAGCAGCCCGCCACCGCGCAAGGCCTCGAACAGTCCGTCTACATTCGTCGCCCGCGCCATGGCATAGGCCGTGCCCAAGGCGCCGCCGCGTTCAAGCCCCGCCACCGCCATGGCGTAACCGACATCCCCATCCATGGCGAGCACCGGACCGTAGTGCGTTTCCAGCCAGCGCAACTCCCGCGCCTGCAGCACACCGTCCGCATCCCGCACGAGTACCGAAACCGCGCGCGATGTCGCCTGCCGGCGCTGACCGCCGACGCGATAGGTGCGCCCCATGCCCTCGCCCGCGCGCTCGAAGCGCACACGCCAAGTGTCCGTAATATCCGGCTTGTTCACGGCCAAGCTCCAAGCCACCGACTGCGTAGCACCCAGCATCGGCAGCGCGCCGCGCCCATAAGCGCTCACCCCTGTGATCTCGAGCCCTTCCTCCGAGCATAGATGTCCCTCGTACACCTCCTCGAAGGGCATGTGCGGATTGGCCATCAACATGGCCTTCCCCGACGCGCTCTTCGCCGGCGCCAAAGCCCAAACGTTCGAGCCGTCCGCGCCATCCTCCAAGCTCGGCGGCGCCAACTCCGGATCGAACTTGCGCAGCTCCCCCGCCAGTGCATGCAGGTGCAAGGCGTAGCCCTGCGCCAGCAAGTGCCAGGGCTCAAAGCGCTCGATCAAGGCCGCCTTCGCGCGCCGCGCAGCGTACAGGTTCATACCCGCCGCCCAAGCATCCGCGAGCACGCGCACCGGCGCTTCCAAAGCTGAGTACTCCGCCTGCGCTCGCTGCGGAATCTCGCAGGCGTGCACCAGCTTGTCCCAAGCCAGCCCCTCCTCACCGAGCACCTCGCTATTGCGCCCAAGCATCAGATACACGGCGCGCTCTACACGCTCGAACTCATCCTCGGCGCGCGCATAGGCGAAACCAAAGACCACGCTCGCATCCGTCGGCCCGAACACATGCGGCACGCCCCATTCATCCCGGTGAATGGTCACCTCACGCGCAATATCGCTCCAATCAGCTGCCTCCCAGACGCGCGCGCGCGCCGCCGCTTGGGGCAGACCCACGGAACCCTGGCAGGACCAGAATCCCGGCAGGCATAGAGCCATAATCAGGGCCAAGAACTTCGCGCGTCGCATGAGCGCGCAGGGTAACCACGCCAGCCCCGCTTTAGAACCAGCGATCGCCCCACATGGCGATGTTGAGCATGGGCCAGGCATAGGTCCAGTTCTCGCCCGGCGCCGCTGCCACCTGCTCGATGATCGAGTCCTGGAAGAGAGCCCGTGCGAAGGGTGATTGGGTCAGCAAGGGACCGCACTGACCGATCCAATCCTGCAAGGGCAGCGGGAAGGACGTCTTCGGGCGCTGCAGCACATGCTCCGAGACCAAGCCCCGGGCGGCTTCCCGCACGGCCAGTTTCGTACGCGGCGGACCAATCTCCTCGCCTCTAGAGGCTGCTCCTCCCCCGGCACCGGCCAAGATGGCCCGCGGAGTGAACTTAGCCGACATGCACAAGCCGTCGGCGAACTTACGAATAGCCGTATCCGCAAAGGGCGTACGCCCTTCCACAGAAGCGAGCATGGTCGAGCGATCCAGTCGCTCCAGCAAGCCCGTGAGATTCACCCGGCGCAGGAAACGCAGGTGCGCCTCCAAGGGATCAGCATCCGGCCCCGCCTCACGCACACCAGCTTCGAACAAGCGATCGCAGGTGTTGACCAATCCCTCATCACCATTGAGCGCGCCCCACACCTCCGGCGTGAAGACCCCGACTTTCGCCACCGGTGCGATCCAAGCACAGGCCTCCAAGTGAAAGCGCCCCGCGCCCAAACCGGGCACACCGACTTCCTCAAAGGCATGCGCAGCATCCATCACCGCGCCATAGCCCCCGAACAATTCATCCGCGCCCTCGCCACCGAGCGCCACCACCGCACCATCGTCCGCGATGCGCTGGGCTAAGCGATGGATGGCAACCTCATTGGGCGTCGAAAGCGGCATGCCGCCTCCGCGCACCATCTGCTGCCAACCGTGAACAAAGTCTCCCTCGCTAAGCACCACGCGCTCCAGCTCCAAGCCCAAGTCCTTGGCCACCGCCGCCGCCTCATCAAGATCGCCACCGGCGCCCTCCCGATCGGAGCCCGCCACATAGGCCTTTGCCTCACAGCCGATCTTCTGCGCCAGCGCCGAGATCAAGGCCGAGTCGATTCCACCCGACAGCAAGAGCGCAACCGGCCGATCGGACCAAAGATGCCGACGTACGGAATCCTCCATCAACTCGCGCAACTGCTCGCCCGCCTCTTCGGCGCTGCAGTCGCCTGTCGTAGCCACGCTCGGCGTAGCGTCCATGATCACATGCGGACGGAAGCGACTCCCGTCCGTCTGCAACTCGAGCCGCTGGCCCGGAGCCAAGCAGCTAATCCCGCCAAATAGCGTGCGCTCACCCAAGCACGAGCGCAGGTTCGACAAGTACGCGCTAATGCCCTCCAAGTCAGGCACCGCGGACACTTCCGGGTGCGCCAGAATCGCCTTCGGATCGCTAGCAAAGACCAGCTCGATCCCATCGAAGCTCCAGTACAGCGGCTTCATCCCCAGGGGATCGCGAGCCAGGTGCACCGCCCTCAAATGCCGATCGTGTGCCGCCAGTGCATACATGCCACGCAGCCGAGTCAATCCGTCGATGCCCCAGGCCTGCAACACCGCCAACAAGGTGGCCGTATCGCTGCCACTTATAGGCGCCTCATGCCCGCCCGCCTTCAAGCTGGCACGCAACTCCGCGTCGTTGTAAAGCTCGCCGTTGTAGGTAATCGACCAACGTCCATCGGCCGTAACCATGGGCTGAGCCCCATCCGCGCCCAGCGCAATCACCGCCAGCCGCCGATGCCCAAAAGCCACATTACGATGAAACAGATGCTCCCCAGCATCCGGCCCCCGGCTCTGCAGCTGATCCCGCATGCCCACAAACTGAGCCTCACTGACCCTGGGCCGTTCACCAAAAGCTCTAACCACACCTACGATGCCGCACATGGATAGGCTCATCGGAACCTGCCCCCCGAGGCTTCAGAGGATTCCGCCCTCCCTCTCTATATGGGAGCCAGCCGGACCCGGATCTGACCCACCCGACCCGCACACCTCCCAAGCCGCAACCATCAATTGCGGCATCCTTCCTGAGTTATTGCGCTCTGGGTCAGGCCTTCGGCTTGGCCACGATGATCACGTGGAAGCCCAAGAGCGACAGGCCCGGGATGCGGCAGATCAAACGGTCGATGCCCAGGAAGGCCTTCGTGATCCAGTAGTTGCCCGGGATGAAGCGCAGGATGCCCAGGTGGTCCGGGAAGCCGGCGAAGACGTAGCCGAGGACGCCGTACATCTTGAC
>JBLIOL010000152.1:0-12567 GCA_047639615.1 Planctomycetota bacterium
ACTTCTCCGCCGTGCCGCTCTTCTGGCTCGGCTCGGTAGGCGACGTGCACCTCAACGCTGGCTCCCCGTGCATCGACGCGGGCAACCCCTTGAAGAATCCAGATCCGGACGGGTCGGTCGCCGACGTTGGAGCGCATGTGTTCGACGCGAGCTACGTACCTCGGCCGGTCAGCTACTGCGAAGCCGGGACTCACCTGGGCGGTTGCGCAGCAGAGTTGCGTTCCCATGGCAGTCCAACCCTGACCGGGCCGGATGACTTCGACCTGCGCGCCATGGACCTGCCGAACCGCACCTACGTGCTGCTCCTGATGGCGGCCGCGCCCGCCCACCAAGCCTTCGGCGGTGAGCTCTGCCTCGACCCAGCCTCGCTGAGCACCTTGGCGCCCGTCCTCACCGGCGGGAACCATGGTCCACCCGATTGCAGTGGCGGCCTGAGCTATGCACTCGACCAATCCTGGATGGCGAGCCAAGGGATCAGCGCAGGATCCGTGCGCTACTTCCAGCTGCGCTACCGCGATGGATTGGGTGGCTTCAGCCACAGCTCGGCCCTGCGCGTGCAATTCGCCGCGCCTTAGCAGGCCGGTGCAGGCCGGTGCAGGCCGGTGCAGGCCGGTGCAGGCCGGTGCAGGCCGGTGCAGGCCGGTGCAGGCCGGTGCAGGCCGGTGGTGGAGGGTGGCGAGAGCGGCCGAAAGTGCCCTGGCATAAACAGTTTCAGCCGCTCCACACCTACACACGCCGAAAGGGTCGTATGCAGCGTCCCCCGGGAAACCCAGGAGTCGTGTAAGGGGCTCGGTCGCGCCTCGCCCCTTCCCAAATAGATTGGCGAGGCGCACCGAGTACGGCCTTCGAGGAAGCTGCGAGCCTTGTGCTCCCCGTCGGACACAAGCAACGCGTAGAAGGACCCTGAACCCCTTACCTCTTTCGACTAAAAAGTCTGAGGGGTCCCCTGCTGGAGCTAGAGCCAAGCCCTAGGCCTCATTTGTCCTATCATGGAGGCCTATGGCCGGCCCCACCGGCCCCACCGGCCCTGCCACCTATGCCCGACTCTCGCCCGCACCTCGCGCCCCTTCGAATTTTGCTCCTCGCCGCCTTCGCCCTCGTGGCTCAGGCCCAAGCGCAGGACCAGGCGGCCCAGCGCCCGAATATCGTCCTGATCCTGTCCGACGACCAGAACGCCACGGATCTGGGCTGCGCCGGGCATCCCTGGCTACAAACGCCGAACTTGGATCTCTTGGCCGCCGAGGGCGTGCGCTTCACGCGCGCCTTCGTCACCACGGCCCTGTGCTCCCCCTCTCGAGCCACCTTCCTTACAGGCCAGTACGCCCGCGCCCACGGCATCCTCTCCAACACGCAAGTGCTCGGAGCCGAACTACCCAGCTTCGCCAGTGAACTGCGCGGTGCTGGCTACCTGACCGCCTACGTGGGCAAATGGCACATGGGCACCGGCGGCGGACCACGCCCAGGCTTCGACTACTCGGCCACCTACGCGGGCCAGGGCCGGGTGCGCAACCTTCCCTTCCTAGTGGGCCGCGAGAAGACGGAAAAGGTCGCCACCAAGGGCTGGGTCGACGACGTGGCCACGGACTACGCGATCCAGTTCCTGCGCGACTCCAGGCGCCGGCCGCTGCTGCTTTGCCTGGGCTTCAAGTCGCCGCACACACCGCGCGTCCCCGACGAGCGCCACGCCAGCCTCTACAAGGACGAGCCCCTGCCCGAAGCCCAGGCCGCCAAGCGCTTCCCGCCCTACCCCACCAGGCCGGAGTTTGAGCGCCTCGTGAAAGCCGCCAACTCCGACGATGCGAGCTTCGTTACGCCGGACGATTGGCTCGAGCACTGGGAAGGCCCGCGCATCCCCGAGACCGAACTGGTACGCGGCTCCGGACAGGGCGAAGACCTGCGCAACTACTATCGGCTGATCACGGGCTTGGATGAGAACGTCGGCCGCCTGCTGGCGACCCTCGACGAGCTCAACCTCACGCGCAACACCATCGTCATCTTCGCCTCGGACAACGGCGTAATGAATGGACGCCTTGGGACCTTCGGCAAGCGCAGCGCCTACGACGAGGCCATCACGGTGCCGCTGATCGTTCGCTATCCGGAGGGCATGGGCGTGGACCAAGCCGGCAGCGTGCAGGACGCCCTGGTGCTCAACCTCGACATCGCCCCTACCCTGCTGGATCTTGCCGGGGTCGAGATCCCGGCCAGCATGCGCGGGCACAGTCTGCGCCCGCTGCTCCAGGCCGCTAACGCGGACTGGCGTAAGGAATTCCTGATCGAGTACCTTCCCAGCCGTGCTGGTCCCTCGCCGGAGATCCTGGCCCTGCGCACAGATCGTTGGAAGCTTGTGACCTACCCGGGGCACGCAGCCTGGACCGAGCTCTTTGACTTGGAGGCCGATCCTTTGGAAGAACACGACCTTGGCAGCGAAGCCGGGCACAGCGAGACAATCACGCGCCTCACGGCCGATCTGGCAGCGGCCCACCAAGCCGCAGGCCCGCGCCTGGCTCGCCCCGCGGCGAAAGCAAGGGGCAAGTGATGAGCCCCGAAGCAATGCCCCCCACCGACGAGCTCATGGCGCTCGTCTACGAGCGCTTGCGCGACCTGGCCGGTGCTTGGTTCCGCAAGGAGCGCGGCGATGGGCCCTTGCAGCCAACAGCTCTCGTGCACGAGGCCTACCTGCGCCTGGCCAACCAGGACTTGCCTCAGATCAATTCGCGTACGCACTTCTTCGCCATCGCGGCGCGCGAAATGCGCCGCATGCTGGTGGACGATGCGCGCGCGATGGGCGCCGAGAAACGCGGCGGCGCCAAGCAGCGGGTCACTCTGTACGAGGACGCCATGCAAGGCATGGGCCCGAGCGTTGATGTATTGGCCTTGGACGAGGCGCTCACTCAACTAGCAGAGATCCACGAACGCCAATCACAGGTAGTCCAGCTGCGCTTCTTCGGCGGCCTGACAGTCCCCGAGGTCGCTGGCGAACTGAATGTCTCCGTGGCCACCATCGAGAAGGACTGGCGCATCGCCCGGGCCTGGCTCCTACGCGAGTTGACGCATCCTGACGATGAGTGAACACGGCTCCAAAGCCTCACGGCACGAGCACGTGGGCAACATCTTCCTGGCGGCGGCTGAACTCAAAGGCGACGCTCGCGAGGGCTTTCTCTTGGAGACCTGCGCCGGTGACGATGATCTGCGCGAGGAGGTTGACGGGCTACTTATGCACGACGAGTGCGAGCCCGACGACTTCCTGACCACCCACTCGGAGGCCAATCGCCAAGCGCACCTTCACGATGAATTGGGGCTCCGACTGCCCAAGAGCATCGGCCCCTTCAGGGTGCTGCGCGAATTAGGCCAAGGCAGTATGGGCGTGGTCTACGAGGCCGTGCAAGAGGAGCCCCAGCGCACGGTAGCCCTCAAGGTCCTGCGCTTCGGCCTCGCGTCCAAGGCTGCACGCCGGCGCTTCGCCTACGAGGTAGAGATCCTGGCTAGCCTGCAACACCCGCGCATCGCCAAGGTGCTGCAGGCCGGTACTGCCAAAATGCCCCAGGGCGAGTTCCCCTACTTCGCCATGGAGGTCGTGCGCGGCGAACCGCTGATCGCCAGCGCACTGCGCCGCAAGCTCGACCTAGGCCGGCGCCTGACCCTCTTCAACAAGATCTGCAGTGCCGTCCAACACGCCCACAACCGCGGCGTCGTCCATCGCGACCTGAAGCCCAGCAATATCCTCGTGGATGACGAAGGCGAGCCCCACGTACTGGACTTCGGGGTGGCGCGCGCTGTCGAGCCCAGCGGCGATACGGAAACCTGGCGAACACGCGACGGCCAGCTCGTCGGCACCCTGCCCTACATGAGCCCGGAGCAGGCGGGCAGTGGTAGCCAGACCATCGACACGCGGACGGATGTCTACTCCCTGGGCGTGCTCCTGTTCGAGCTGCTCTCGGGCGAGCTGCCCTTGGGCCTGAGCAACCTCTCCGTTCCTGCAGCGGTGCTAGCTATCTGCAAAGAACAGCCGAGACGCCTGGGCGAGGTGTCGCGCGTCCTGAGAGGCGACCTAGAGACGATCACCGCGAAGGCCCTCGAGAAGGACCCCGACGACCGCTATCCCTCCGCCGCAGACCTAGCCTCCGACGTCACGCGCTTCCTGCTCAACGAGCCCATCGTCGCCCGCCCGCCCAGCCTGGGCTACATCGTGCGCAAGTTCGCCGGCCGCAACCGTGCCCTAGTAACGGTTGTCATCGGCGGTGTGCTCGCTCTTATGGTTGCCTTGGGGTTCACTTCCGCGTCCCTGCGGCGGGCCCTCCTGGCCGAGGACGACTCAGCCGAGAACCTGCGCGAGGTGAACCGCTTCGCCGATCAGCTAGTTGCTGACGAGCTGATCGAAGAGACCGAAGGCCTCTTCCCGCGCACACCCGAGATGGTCCGGGAATACGAGACCTGGTTGCAGAATGCCACGACTTTGATAGAGCGGCGCTCCAGCCACGAGGCCTTCGCTGCCCGCCTAGATGCCGAGATCGCAGAGAGCGAGCTCCTCCTCGGGCAGCCTCACCAGCCGATGGAGGAGACCTTGCCCCTGCGCTGGCGTCTGATCCAAGGCAAAGCCATCCTGCACAGCCTCGACCAGGTGGCCAGCTTGATGGCCTCGGTGAAAAAACGCCTGGCCTTCGCAAAGAGCGTTGAGCGCCTGACCCTGCTCGATCAAGCAGCGGCGTGGAAGCAGAGCGCTAACGATGTGCGCACGGACCCGCGCACGAGCCACATCAACCTCAAGCCCCAGCTCGGCCTAATCCCCGTGGGCACCGACCCTGAGAGTGGGCTCGCCGAGTTCTGGTTGCCTGGTACCGGTGTGCGCCCTGTGCGCCATGCGGAGACCGGTCGCTACCGTATCGAGCCCGACTCGGGCATGGTGCTCGTACTCCTCCCCGGCGATACCTTCCAGATGGGGTCCCGGCCCGTGAGCACCGGGCACCCCTTGGGTAGCCCCAACGTAGACGACCAAGCAACCGCCAAAGAGCAGCCCGTCCACGCTGTTCACCTGGCGCCGTTCTTCATGTCTAAGTACGAACTGACCCAGGGCCAATGGCTCCAAGTTCGCCCAACAAACCCCAGCGGCTACACCTCGCGCAATCGCTCGAGTGAGACCCTGCCCTACGCGGACAATAGCCACCCCGTAGAGAGCATGAACTGGGAGCATGCTGCCTCCGTCGCCCACGACCTGAGCTTGCTGCTCCCCACCGAGGCCCAGTGGGAGTACGCCGCACGGGGAGGCACAAGCAGCATCTGGTGGACCGGCAACGACATTAACAGTCTTCAAGGAGCTGAGAATCTGGCCGACCAAACGACGCTCGAGACTTTTGCCGCCTCGGACGACGTACCCGGCTACCCATGGATTGCCGAGCTACGCGACCCTTGGCTCAACCATAGCCCCGTGGGGCGCATGCTGCCCAATCCCTACGGCCTGCATGACTGCCTCGGAAACATCTCCGAGTGGATGCGCGATACTCGCGCCGACTACGACATCCAGGCGCGCCCACTTGACGGCCTGCGCAATGGCCCCCCCGAGCGGCCGGCCCATAGTCGTCGTGGCGGCTCCTATAGAGGAAAGATTGAGCTCAGCCATGTGGCCCACCGCATCCATTGGACCACCATGAACCGCGGAAGCAACCTCGGCCTGCGCCTCAGCCGCGCCTTGGAAAATTAGCCCTAACGGCGTGCTCGGAGTTATGGCGCATTGTGCCTGACCCAAGGCGCCCTAACTCCGCCTGGCAATGCCTGGCGTAGGCCCTACTTAGAGATCCAGGCCAAGAAGCGGCCCTCTAGGGTCTCCTTGCCGGACTCTTTGTCGGAGAGGGGGACGTCTCCGAAGATGCGCTTGGTCATCGCCTCAAAGTCTTCGCCTTCTTGAGGATCGGCCAAGGTCTGAAGCCATTGGGCGAACTGCGGAGCGGAAGCTTTGGACTTGCCCATGCTCGCCGTTCGCAGCCAGTGCAGGAAGCCTGTGCGGTAGGAGCGCAGGAATTCGGCGCGCTCGCCGTGGTACATCTCCTGCAGGTCGGAGATGTCCGCTGCGCCAGAACCTAGGAAGGGGCCGCTGACGATGACGCGTTTGTTCTTAGTGTCGTTTTCGAGTTCGAAGTGACGGTTCTTGGGGCCCTTGATGCGCTTGGCTTCCTTGGCGCCAGCTTTCTGGGCCTGCCTGAGCACGCCCTTGAAGAAGTCAGCGCCCTGCTTCTTACGCCAACGGCTGTCGGCGAAGTTGGTGGCTAGGATGCCGCCCTCGGACTGACCGCCGGGTACGAACATCTCGTAGGCCTCGGTGCGTCGCTCGCTTAGGTCGCCGTCGACCTTGGTGTTGCACTCGCCGAACTGATCAACGGTCAGCATTACCGAGAGTCCACCAGCCAAGGCCGGCGGAATCTTCGCACCGTAGTAGTTGTCGAGCAAGGAGAGCGCAGCCAGCTGCGCGATCTGCTGCTGCAGGCCGTTATCCGTGCGAGCGTTCATCGAGAGGCCCTTCATGTAGCCGTCCGATGAGCCGTCCATGGCCGGAAAGCGCAGGGCTAGGAAGCGGTACTCGTCGATGTAGCAGTTGGTCCAATTGATGATGCCGTCGTGCCAGAAGTCCTCCTCGATCTCGGGGCGCAACCATCCGGCGAAGCTGATGAACTCCAGGTAGCGGCCGCGCTCGGGCACGATCACCATGGGCTCGCGATCGATGGGACGGTCCAGGCCCAAGCAAGCGCCGCTAGCCATGAAGGAGGCGAAGGACTCGGAGTGATCGACCACGGCGTCGCTGGATCCCAAGCGCGCGTAGAGGTCACCATCACCCTTGGACTTGGCGGCCGAGACAATGCCCGCGGCGCGCATGCGCTTGACGTAGGACTGCAGCTCCTTCAGATCGGCGCGAGCCTCGGTCTGGTCCTTGGAGACATCCCTGGTCCAGTCGAGCCAAACCTCTTGCAAGCCAAGCAGGGCCTGAGCCACGTCCTTGAACTCGCCGGCTGCCTCCTTGTCCCGGATGGAGCTGGTCTCCATGTGCAGGTCGAAGAGCCCCAGACGCATACTCACAAAGTCCCCCTTCAGGAAACTCGTGAAGTCGAAGGTCGAGGCGATGGCCCCTTTAAGGTGATGGCGTTCCAGAAGCCGCTGAGCCAAGTCAGCGTGATCTAGGTCTTGAACGGTTGTGGGCTGGCTCGGGGCGGCAAATGATGTGGCCGAGAGCAGCAAGCCGAGGGCGAGCGAGCGAAGCGAAGACGTCGACATGAAGAGCGCGATGAAGTGACTGGTGACAGGAATGGACTGGCAGGCGAGAGCGGGCAGACAGGGCCTAGATGCCCAGCGGTATCAAGTACGCGCGGGGAACGATGCGGATTCCGATTAGTTTGGATCGCTTCGGCAAATTCCCACCGGACCGCGACCCTGGGACCACATTACGGAACAGATACACGATCACCCGCTCGAACAGCAGCTTCGGTCACGTGTAGCTCGCCATCCCTAGACACCTTGCCCGCTGCGGTTACCCGCCAACGCATCGCACCCGCAAGGCGCCCCTCCCCCGCCGGCAAGTCGGTGGCGTAAGGCACCCGTATGCGCGCCCAGCCATCGTCGCCAGCTGCGGCCTCCGCCGACCAGAAGAGTGCCTCACCGGGGAACTCCATGCGCAGGGAGATGCGCAGACTCTCGCCGGGTTCCAAGCGCGTCTCCACCAGCGCGCCCCGCACCCGTTGATACAAGCGCGCCACCGGCGGCAGTTCTAGACCTGCTAAGGCTGAGGAAGAGCCACGGTCCTTGAACTCCGGCGCTGCCACCAGCACCTGCCGTAGGAAACCGAGTCCATCACCGGGCTGCTGACCACCGATCCCCAGCAAGCGTCCACCCAAGGCAGCATGCCACAGGGGCGCCTCACCGTCCGCGCCCCAGAGCCAGGCTTGCTGCTGCTCGGGATGCACGGCACGCACCATGCTCTCGAGGTTGTGAGCAAAGCGGCTGGTCACCAGGACCAACTCCACCTCGAGCTCGGCTAGTTGCTGAGCAGCCTGTTCTTCGTCCGTGGTCAGGAAGAACTTCCACGGGGCGAGAAAGCCAGCCTCCGAAAGGTAGGAGCCAAAGTTCGTGGCCACGCTCGGCCGCTGGGCAAACCACTCCACCGCATGACCCAGGTCCCACTGGCCAAGCAGAGCCCCGGGCCATAGGTTGCGACTGCGCTGCAATAGATCTGCGATGCCGCGCGCGCGTTCGAGTTCCGGCGTGCGCGCGGGAGCTAGACCCCGCTGGTAGCCCCGCACGCAACCGAGCAAGGAACTCGGATGAGATCCCAACGCACACAGCACGAGCATCGCTCCCGCAAGGCCACGCCCTCGCTCACGCACGCGTCCCATCACGGCCGCTAAGCTCCAAGTCACCAACACCGCAAGCACCGGCACGAGAGCCTCTCCAAAACGGCGTTGCTGCAAGGCCATCAACCCTAACGGAATGGCCAAAGCCACCCACGGAGCTAGCGCAACTCTGCCACGCAAGCTAGCCCACAATGCAGCGCACCAGGCGGCGGGCAAGAGCCAGATTCCATACCCCAGCCAGCGACTCCACTGGCCGAATCCGAGCAGCGGTTGGGACTCCTGAATCGAGCCCATGAAGCTATCGGAACCACCAGCCCAAGCACGTGCGGATACGGCCCATTCGCCCAATAGGCCTGGCAGCGGTAGACCCCCAAAGAACGCGGCGAGCAGTGCAGCTTGCACGCCAAGGAGCAGACCCAAGCAGCGTGTGCGCGCGAGGATCGCCAAAGGCACGGCGCCAAGAATCAGCAAGCCCGGATGAACCCAGGAGAGGGCCAGCAACTCCCCGGCTGGCCAGGGACTCGTTAGCGCTAAGGGGACCAAGCACAGTGCACCGACCAGATGCAGCCCCAGGCCGAGTGCGGCTATTCCGGCGCGGCGCTCGCGCGCCACCCCTAGGCGCAACTGCAGCAGTAGTGACAGAGCACCCACCTGCACCACCGCAGCCACCCAGGTACCGATCAGAGCCGCCACCAAAAGGCCGAGCAGCACGCCCCGGCGCAAGCTGCCGGGAACGGATTGCAAGCGTTCCGGTTCCAGCGCGCGACCGAGGCCCAACGCCAGGCACGCGGTCATGGCCGTCACCGCCGCGTGATGATCCCCCATGCCCCAATAGGAGTAGCGCACGGAGGCGAAGGCCAGGGCCTGCAGCAGCCCCGCAGCCAAGGCGGCGGCTACGCCCGCCATACGGCCCACGGCCAGGGCGACCAAGGCCGCCGTGAACGCAGCGCAGAACATGGGGGCTGTCGACACCCAACGTTCCACGAAACCGGGGGCGCGGTCATCGTCGGGCACGAAGGGTCGCGCACTTGCAGCCAATAGCGCGTCGTACACCGGCGGCCAAGGCACGGGCCCACCACCTAGCTCCTGGAACTCGGGCCAGCCGAGACGTTCATCGCGACCAGCGACGCCCCCATGATCCAAGGCCTGCGCAACGCGCCGCGCGTGATAGAGGGTGTCAGGATCCCAAGCGTGCCAAGCGCCAGCGCTGTCCTCGGCCGCCGTCGGGGCCAGACGCGATTGGTACGCCAGCCGCACGCCCACTGCGGCGCAAGCCGCCAGCAGGGCCGCCAGCAGCAGGCGCCCTATTCGACGCTCAGGAAGCGCAGACATTCAGCCGCCGTGCGCTGCAGCACCTCGCGCTCCGCTTCCAAGCGTTCCGTGGCATCCTTTAACATGGGCTGCCAGCTGTTGTTGTAGACCCAGATTTCATCGTCGCCCACTTTCAGGGGCAGACACAGAATGCCTGAGGGCGTGAGGATGCCCAGATGCGCCCAGGCACCGACCACCCGCCGGCGATCCGGTACGGGATCGAAGAGCGACTCGCCTAGGCTGTAGCCCGCGCGCAATTCGGGGTCGGCCCCGAGCAACTCGAGCAAACTATTGGACAGGTCCAAGTGCGAGGTGGCGCCGCTCTCAACCCCCGTGGTGATGCCGGGACCACGCATGTAAAAGGGCACGTTGATCTGCTCGGGCGAGAAGTTTGAGGTGTGGCCCCAGGCCAGGTTCTCGAAGAACTCCTCACCGTGATCGCCGGTGACAACCACGATTGTGTTCTCCAATTCGCCGGCCGCTTCGAGCGCGTCGAGGATGTCGCCAGCCACCTGATCCGCGTGCAGGATCGAGTTCTTGTAGCTGTTGGTCATGCGCTCCTGCAAGGCCACTAGCTCGGGGCCCTCGGTCGCGGTCAGACACAGCTCTAGGTAGGAGAGGTCGTTCTCCAGGGCAGGCTGGTTGGGCCCACCGGGATTGAAGTAGGGCTGGTGCGGAGAGTCGAGCAGGACGAAGCCGAAGAAGGGCTGCTCGCTGTCTGTAGCTTTGCGCTCGCCCAACCACTCTTCGAAGGCCTCGCCCACGAAGACGTCTTTCTCGTCGGAGCGCTGGGAGAGCGGTTCGCCGCGTTCGTTGACGAAGCGGTCGATCACATTGCCCTTGGGCAAACCCGCCCAGGCCGTCATGCGGAACTCGGGGAAGTTCATGGAGGCGGCCGACCAAACGCGCGTGTCGTAGCCTTCCTCCTGCAGCACATCCAACAGCACCGGCGTGCGCTGCTCTTCGAGTACGCGGAACCAGTAGGAACCGTGCAAGCCATAGAGCAAGCTGAAGAGGCCGTAGCGTGTGCCGTTTCCGCCGGACACGTGGTCCTCGAAGACCCTTGCGCCAGCGGAGAAAGCGTGCAGCCGCGGGCTGGTCTCGGCGCTGAAGGCGTCCCGGCGCCAGGAGTCGAGCACGACCACCAATATGTTGGGTCGCGGACCGTCGGGCGGCAGCTGCGGCATGGCCCCTGGGTAGGACAGGCGCGCGCGCTCCGGCATCATCTCGGGGTCCGGTTGGACCTCCCCCAGAAGCTCCCGCAGCCGCGGCAGGCGCAACTTGGGACCGGGCAGCGGCCGCGTGACGAAAAGCAGCTCATGGTCGCCGTTCAGGCTGGCCATGGCGTGGACCGATTGATCGATGCCGATCAGCGGCAGCAGCCCCGCTAGCAACACCACTCGCGGCTGCAGCAGCAGGGGCTGGCGACGGCCCTGGGCCTCCCGGACCCGGCAGCTAGACAGGCGCCAGCGCCAGAACAGGAACTGGACCAAGGTCAGGGCCGCCAGCACCGCGCTGGCGGTGATGAAGATGCGTGATTCGAGATGGACGGCGTCCCCCGAGCCCTCCGTCATGGCCACATTGAGCACGGCACCGTTGGCGTGGTAGCTCAGGAGCTTGTGGATGGCCGTATCGGTGTAGAGGAGCTCCAGAAAAATCCCCCCGAGCAGGGCCTGGGTCAATCCGATGACCCAGCTCGGAAAAGTTTTTTTCCCGGCCGCGACACGTTTTTTTTGCCGCCTCTGGCTGAGGAAGTGGACCGCGCCAAAGAGCGCGGCGGGCAGCATACCCAGGACAGCGACCTTCGAAATCAGGGCCACCGAGACGTACAAGCGCAGCCCGATAGAGAGGTCGTCGGGAATGCGAAACAGCCATAGGGACCCCACCACCGTGCCAACGACCACATTTAGGAGCCAAAGTTGGAACGCCGCGTGTCGCAGGGAGCTGGAGCTCGGGAGCACGTTCGGGGAGGGGGATCTGTGACGACTTGGCATATGAGGGGGGTCTCGCCCTGCAGTATTGCCTGCCGAGGGCCCGGCGGCCACCGCCAGAGTTCTTCTCTTCCTTCTTGGGTACTGGAGACTCGGTCTTGCGGAGCCTGCTGCGGGACGAGTATTCTCCTCGCCCTCAGGAGAGGTGGCAGAGCGGCCGAATGCGCCACATTGCTAATGTGGTGTCCCTTTACGGGGACCGCGGGTTCGAATCCCGCCCTCTCCGCCACCCCCCACCCTGGCTGTAACTCCCCCGCACGGGAGCGGCCATGTGCCCTGGAGGCCCGCCCTTGGATCAGCTGCCGAATTTGGCTCCTTCCCCTGGCACCCAACCCCGAGTGGTTGGCCGCCGCCTCGCAGGCTGGGGACTCCTAGCACTACTGCTCTGCGCCTGTGGCGCACGCCGCAGCGTCCTGATCGAGTCCACCCCGCCCGGCGCCCTCGTGCGCCTGGACGACGAGGTGGTCGGCACCACGCCCCTCGACCATCCCTTCGTGCACTACGGCACGCGCCGGGTGACCCTGTATTTGCCGGGCTACCGCACCTGGTCCCAGGCCGTGGCCATGGAGCCGCACTGGTACGCGCGCTTCCCCTTGGACCTGATCACCGAGGTGCTGCTGCCCCTGAACCTGCGCGACAGGCGCCATGTCCAGGTGGAGCTCACCCCCGATGACGGCGAGCAGGACATCGGCGACTTGGAGGCCTTCGTGGAACGCGCTGAAGCCATCCGCGCAGCAGGCGTAGCAGCGCCCATCGCCGACGATTCGGGAGCACCCGAGGCGGGGTCCGAGGATTGAAGCAAACGGCCACCGGCCTTGCTGGCAAACGCTGCGTGGTCATGGGCCTAGGCCTGTTCGGCGGCGGCGCGGCGGTTGCACGCTTTCTAGCACGCCAGGGAGCGCAGGTGCTCGTCACGGACCGGCGCGATGCGGACA
>JBLIOL010000153.1:0-12563 GCA_047639615.1 Planctomycetota bacterium
GCGCGCTGCTGCGCGCGCCGTGTCGCGCATTTGCCGCCACCCTCCGAGGGCCAACGGCAACGAACCCGAGCAAGGGCCATACCACGGCTCGGATCTGAGCCCTGGACCGACCGGAAAAAGCCGGCTCACTGGCGGGTGAGGTGTGCAGGTACGAGGACCCGAGCTAGAGCCTTAGCTCCAGCTGACGACGCCGCCTTCCACGCACCACACGTTGGTGAACTTGTGGCCGATGAAGTAACTCGCTACGTCGAGCGAGCGCCCACCGTCCTGGCACAGGAAAACGATGCGACGATCCTTGTCCAAGTCCATGTAGCGACCCGCGTCGTTGTAGTCGAGGCGCTCAGCCTCGGTGACCTCGGCCTGACCTTCACTCTCTTCGGGCGTGCGCACATCGATGAAGGAGAATTCGTCACCGGCGAGCAACCAGGCGCGCACCTGCGAGGGCTCCACCTGGACCTTGCCGTCGATGGCCTGGGCCTGGACGATGGTGCTCACCATGTCCTTGATGTCGAGGATGTTGTGGTCCTTCGCCACCTGGGCCAGGGTGTCGGAGGGCTGAAACCCACAGGAGGAGCAGCCTCCCACGTGGTAGCGCTGGAAGAGGGCCCGCTGGGCGGCGGGGGCGACCTGGAGGATTTGCTCCATGGTCATTTCGGGTGTGATAGTGATGTCAGGCATGGCTCTTATGGGTTCTAGCCTAACAGGTAAGAAGGTCGAGGGCAGCGGGGTAGACGCCCCAGAGAGCCTCGCCTACCCTGCTCGGCTCGCCAGCACCGGCGCGGACCCGATTGGACGGGCCCGGCCGCGCTCTGGCGCACCCAGAAGTCCTTTGGAGGACTGCCCCATGGCACAAGCACGCATCGCCACCCGCGCCGACGACTACTCCCAGTGGTATCAGGACGTCATCAGTCACGCCGAACTCGCCGAGGCGGCGGGTGTCGTAAAGGGCTGCATGGTCATCAGGCCCCACGGCTACGCCATCTGGGAAAGCATTCAAGAGGACCTCAACCGGCGCTTCAAAGCCACCGGCCACAAGAACGCGGCCTTCCCGATGCTCATCCCCATGAGCTTCATGACCAAGGAAGCGGAGCACGTGGAAGGCTTTGCGCCGGAGCTGGCCGTGGTGACCCACGCCGGCGGCAAGGAGTTGGAGGAGCACTACTGCATCCGTCCCACCTCCGAGACCATCATCGGCCACTTCTTCTCCAAGTGGATCGACTCGCACCGCGACCTGCCGCTCTTGATCAACCAGTGGGCCAACGTCATGCGTTGGGAACTGCGTACGCGCATCTTCCTGCGCACCTCCGAGTTCCTCTGGCAGGAAGGCCACACGGCCCACGCCACCCACACGGAAGCCAAGGAAGAGGTCATGCGCATGCTCGACGTCTACCGCGACTCTTGTGAGGACATCCTCGCGATCCCCATGATCCGCGGCATCAAGACCGATCACGAGCGCTTCGCCGGTGCGCTCGAGACCTTCACGGTCGAGGCCATGATGCAGGACGGCAAGGCGCTGCAGTGCGGCACGAGCCACGACCTCGGCCAGAACTTCGGCAAGGCCTTCAACGTCACCTTCCAAAATGAGAGCGGCGAGCGCGAGCACGTCTGGCAAACATCCTGGGGTGTGTCGACGCGCTTGATCGGCGCCCTGATCATGACCCACTCGGACGACGACGGCCTGGTGCTGCCCCCCAAGGTGGCGCCGATCCAGGTGGTCATCGTGCCCATCTATCGCAAGGACGAGGAGCGCGCCGCGGTGCTTGAGGCCGCCGACAAGCTGGCCCGCGAACTGCGCGCCGATGGACTCGAGGTGGAGCTCGACGATCGCGAGGGCATGAAGCCCGGCGCTAAGTACTACGAGTGGGAGCGCAAGGGCGTGCCCCTGCGCCTGGAGATCGGCCCGCGCGATCTTGAGAACCGCGCCGTCATGGCCAAGCTACGCGTGTCCGAGAAGGACGAGCGCGGCCGCGCCAAGAAGTTCTCCATGTCCTGGGATGGCATTGGTGTGAGCGTGGGCAAGGCCCTCGACGACTTCCAGCAGTATCTCTTCAACGCCGCCCTCGAGCGCCGCAAGGCCGCCGAGGTGCACGTGGACTCCTGGGACGATTTCGTCTCCCAGTTCGAAGGCAGCAAGTCCGCCTTCGTCTACGCCCACTGGGACGGCAGCGCCGAGACCGAGAAAGCGATCAAGGATGCCACCAAGGCCACCATTCGCTGTATTCCGCTGCCCGAAGACGGCACCGCGGCCGAGCCCGGCAAGTGCATCAAGACGGGCAACCCCAGCGCCCAACGGGTGCTCTTCGCCAAGAACTACTAGGACCTAATCAAGCGTGAAACTCACCCCCAACCAAGCCTGCCCGTGCTCCTCCGGCCGCAAGTACAAGCGCTGCTGCCGACTGCTGCACAGCGGCGACGCCGCGACGAGCGCGGAGGCGCTCATGCGCTCGCGCTACGCGGCCTACGCAGGCGGATTGGTGGACTACGTCATGCGCACCACCGATCCGGACGGGCCCCTGGCTCGCCCGGATCGAGATGTTTGGGAGGCCGAGAACCACGCCTTCTGCCGGGACACGGAGTTCCCGGGCCTCGAGATTATCGACGTGCAGGCTGGCCCAGAAGAGTCCACCGTGCGCTTCCGAGCCCAACTGCGGCAAGACGGCGAAGACGCCAGCTTCGTGGAAAATAGCCGCTTCCTGCTGCTTGACGGCTGCTGGCTGTATCACTCCGGGGAGATCGAAGAGGAACTCCCCGGCGCCCCCGGGCCCGAGTAACCTAGCGGCCGAATCATGAGTAAGCGCACCCGCAACCTCTACGCCTGGAGGGCCATCGACGACGATGGTCGCAAGCGCCTGGTCAACGCCCAGCTATTCGGCGCTGAGTGGAAGTTCACGTCCAAGTACAAGGACGAGGACTTCTGGACCACCCACGAGCCGCCTGCGCTCGAGGATGTGGTCGACCTAGAAGAGATGGTCTTCAACAAGTACCAACGCAAGCACGCCGCCTGGGATCACGTGCTGATCGTGCGCAAACTGCTCGCCAGCATTAAGGGCGAGTAGGGCGCGGCGCAGCTTATTGAAAGCTGATCTCCAAACCGTTGCTGGTGTTGGAAGTAGAGCTCGGGTTCTGGTCGCGATACCAGAGCTGGAAACTCCAGCTCTCCCCAGGCTGAATCACGACAGCTTGAGGCAGTTGCGCCAAGTCCGGCTCGAAGGTCATCAGTCCAGCCTCATCCGCTTGGAGCACATCGTCTACGAAGCGCACCAAGGGCGCCCCTAGACACAGCACGCCCTGGCTCCCGCCGAATCCGGGGAGGTTGCCCTGGAAGCTGCTGAATAGGAAGTACCCCAGGGAACCCGCCGGCACGGAGGAGGCCACCAAGCGCAGCCCGTTGTCAGCCACCACGGTCGAACCCGTTGCAACCAGCACCGCCGGCGTGCCGCCTGAATTGGCCGCGGAGGAGCAGTAGTTCGTGCCGCTTGTGGGCCCGGGAACCAGTTCAGAAAGCCAAGGCCGCATGCCGGCGCAGGCTCCGAAAACAATGTCCGGATCGCCGTCGAGCTCTAGATCGAAAACGGCCACGTCGTGCATGCCCTGCAGGTCCTGCGGGGCAAAGCCCGTCACGCCGCGGTAGCCCGAACCGAGCTCCTGACGCACTTGAATGTCGCCACCAACAGTCCCGCCACGATTGTGGAAGAGAATCGTCCCGCGTCCGGATGAACAGCTGCCCACGGACACTTCAAAGTCACACACGATCACGTCGTTCCAACCATCCAGGTCTAGGTCGGCGATGACGGTGTTCCCCGCGCTACCTGATAGTGAGGTACCACCCTGTTGGAGCAAGGCTTCGGGTCCCCACTGCACCTGACCAAAGGGATTGCTGCCCTGATTCAGGAAGTAGCGATGACGCGAGAAGTCATTGGCCACCACCAGGTCGGGTAGCTCATCGCGATTGAGGTCCCCCACGGAGAAGAAGTACGAGAGCCCGCTCGAGGGCGTCTGCTTGCTCTGGAACACGCCTACGTTGTTCGGGTCGTTGTAGATCACATCGACCTTGTTGCCGATCATCTCCGTGCAGAGGCAGGTGCCCATGCAGCGCAGGATGTCGTTGGCTCCGTCCCCGTTGATGTCTCCGATCCAGGCACGGGTGCCGAAGGCCGAATTCGACATCGCTGCGGTCAAACGCATGACGGTCTCATCTGTGAAGTAGCCATTGCCGTCGTTGATCAGCAGGCGATCCTCCACGTCTGGGTTCACCAAGAAACTGTAGTCCGAGAAGTACAGGTCTTGGTCTCCATCACCGTCCACGTCGCCCGCACCGATGCCGCAAAAGAAGGGCGTGGCAGCTAACCCGTTCACGAACAGCTGCGGGATGCGCCCCTCTTCGTAGCGCAGGCCATTCCACACACCGCCGGGTACGCCTCCAAGGTTGCGGTAGACGCGCGGGTGGGAGATGTGCTTGGGATCGCCCAAGCTCAAGCTGGCGGCCGTCACCACATCGTCCCAACCATCCCCATCGATGTCGACGATGACCACGTCGCGGTCGGAGGTTGGGGTGAGGAAGCCGGAGTCTCCCGGCACGTCGCTGGCGGAAGCGTAGAGCGCGGTGCGTTCGGTCAGCACGCCGGCTTCATTCATGAAGAGCGTATTGATGCGTTTCCCCAGGCCAAGATTGGCTTGCTTGCGCACGACCACAAGATCGGTCCAGCCGTCCCGATCAAGATCGCCCCAGGCGAAGTCCTTCTCCTTTGAGTCAGCTAGGCCAACTGCACTCGGAGCATCGATGCGGCTGTCGTCTCGAGCCATCGTCAACCAGTCGATGGACTGGCCGGAGGCCGGCGAAGCGAGCAGAGCAAGAGTGGCGAGGGTCGCGTACTGCATGGTTCCTTCCTGGGGTCTGTCGAGGAGTGGCGCTAGCTTGGTTGGTCCTGGGACCAACCAAGCTAGGGTTCCGCCGGCCCCAAGTAACGCGTCCCAGCCTCCACAGCTTCGAAACCACCCGTATTAGGGCGGCTCTGCATCCCCAATCCAGGCCGGTGGCCCCTGAGCTAGGCGATCCGGGCTACTGGTTGCCCACCAACTGGTAGCTGAAGGTCGCTTCACTCACCTCGCCGCCCTGACTCATAGCCAGGTACCCCACGAGGGTCGATCCAGCGCGCGCGAGAGTCAGCCCACCGAACCAAGCGGTGCTGCCCTCCACCCTGATCAGCTCAAAGTCCACGGCGTCCGCGCCCTCCTCCCAGGGAGTCAAGTCCTCGGCGAAGTGCTTCACGCGCATCACCGGCCGACCATCGCGCTGCACTAGGAGCAGGAGTTCGTAAAACGCCGTTCGATCACCTGTCACCAAGCGGAAAGATCCAAGCATGCTGCCGGCCTTAGCCGGCCCCCAGGATTCCTCCGCCCAACCACCGAAGGCCTCGCCCTCCCAGTGGCCAACAAGGAAGGCCAAGTCGTCGAGTCCATACTCACCGGCAGGCGCCGGGTCCGCGCGCAGGATGTGCGGCGTCGGCCCCTCGTTAAATGTCGGCGCGGAAGGAACCTGAGGCCCAGAACCGAGCGAGGTGCAGGAAGCCAAAGTGAGTAAGGCAGTAACGCAGACGTAATTCATTGTGGGTTCCTCATGAGTACTCAGCGTAGGTCCTCGCCGTCCCAAAGTGCAAGTAGCGCAGCCCAATCGACCAAGCTCCGCGATCGATCGCGGTCAAGCGTGGCGAAAGAGGCAGACCTCGTCCCTCTTCGAGACAAGCTTCGACGTGTCGCGATACTCGCGCGGTAACAAACAACGAAACCAAAACGGGGCATGCGCTTGTTTTGTGATTCACCACTGCTGCCACGACGAATGCTAGGGAGTATCTTCTCGCCCCAAGTACGGGGACGCGTGCGTCTGAACAATCAGAGCAAGCCCCCTCGAATCACTTCTCGCTCCCCTGTTTATCTAGAAAACTAATGCGTCGTCTCCTGCTCGCTTCCACAGCTCTCGGTCTCGCCGGGTTCGCTCAAGCACAAACCGCCGTCACCGCCCAAAGGGCTGACCTTCCGAACTTCTCCGGCACCTACAACGCCGCCTCCGGCGAGTTCCTTCCCGGCGTCGGCTCCGCCGAAGGTGGCAGCTGTGGCCTTGGCCGCGTGTACAACAACACCGCCATCTTCACCGGCTCCTTCTTTGACATCGCTAGCGGCGTCATTCAGATCGACGAAGGTCGCATCTCTAACATCGCCGATGGCGGCCCCGCGGACGCCTACTCCATCAATGGCTTCACCGTCGCCTACGTCACGAATGTGACCACCGGCGTCGACCTCGACTTCACCTTCTGGAACGGTGGCGTTGCCTGCGGCGATCCCGCCATGCAGACCGGCCTCGCCACCAGCCTGAGCTTGACCGATCTCCCGGGCAGCGCCAGTGGCGGCCTGCAAGCCAATCTGATCTACATCGACCTCACCGGTGGCCTGGAGTTCAACCTGGACGGCGACATCGCTGGCGACTTCTTCACCTGGGGCGTTGAGGTTGTGGGTCAGGATCCGGTTGCAGGCGACGTCACCGGCCTGTTCATGGCTGGCGATCCTTCCAACTGCGCTGAAGGAGCGGGCATCTTTGCGGACACGGGCATTGGCTGCAACGGCGCCGGCGCCGGCACCGGCCTGGGTACCCTCGATTCCTTCTACGTTTCCCCCAGCGGCTGCGTCTTCTTCGGCGGCTATCCCGCCAACCCCTACGCCAGCTTCTACCTGGGGCTGAACTCCGACGCCTCCAACGACGACTCCGGCTCCGCCGCTGACCTCGGTTCCGCCGTGGGCCTCAACGCAGCCAGCGCCAACACCTGCTGCTACAGCACCAGTGGCACCGACTGTGGCAGCTTCAGCATGGTCCAGGACGCCTGGTACAGCTGGACCGCTCCAACAAGTAACGACTACACCATCGACACCTTCGGTAGCAGCTACGACACCAAGCTCGCCATCTACGACGACCTACTTGCCTGCGTCGGCACCGACGACGACACCGCTGGGCTGCAGTCCGAAGTGATCTTCACGGCGACCGCCGGCAGCGTCTACATGATCCAAGCTGGCGGCTTCGGCGGCTGCGGCGACCTGGTTCTAAACATCGAAGAGACCCCGGTCGACCCCTGCCTCAGCATCGCGGACGACGCCTTCGAGGACAACGACTCGAACGGCGAAGCTAGCGCGGTCGGCAACGGCACCTTCCCTGGCCTCGTCGCCCACCGCGACGACGACGACCACTTCAGCTCCGTCGTCTGCGCCGGAGACACCATCACCTTTGAAGCTCTCTTCATCGACGCCGACGGCGACCTTGACATGAGCCTCACCGATGCTGGTGGCAACGTCCTCGACAGCTCCGGCAGCGTTAGTGACGACGAGCAAGTCTCGTTCACCAACAACACTGGCGGCTCCGTCGTGGTCATCGCAGAGGTCTTCCTCTGGTCGAACCAAGCTTCGAACTGCGGCGTCTACGACCTCGTGGTCACTGGCTCCTGCAACATCGGTACTCAGTACTGCGTCCAGAACGCCAACTCCACGGGCAACGTCGCTCAGATCCAGGTTGGTGGTTCGATCATGGCAGCTGCTGGTCAGCTCAGCCTGAGCGCCATCAACATGCCCGCAGGCGAGACCGGCTACTTCGTGTGGTCGACCGCTTCCGGCATGATCGACCTGCCCGCCGCTGGCATCAGTGACGGCTTCCTCTGCCTCGGCAGTGGCAAGGGTCGCTTCAACGCCAGCGCGCTCAGCACCGGCGCAGACGGCAGCTTCACCTTGGACGGAATCGACACCAGCATGATGCCCCAGAGCACCCTTGGTTCGATCTCGATCATGAGTGGCGACAGCGGCTACTTCCAGGGCTGGTTCCGCGACGCAGCCGGCGCCAACGGCAACAACTTCACCGACGCAGCAGTCGTCACGTGGCAGTAGTTAACGGCTGGGCCGCCTAGCGGCCTACGCAATCAAGGCGCCCGCGTTTCCCACTCTGGGAAACGCGGGCGCTTGCTTGTAGCAAGAGGCGATCGTGTGCCTGCATTGCGCGGATCAGCCCCGCTCAGGCCAGGCGATGGTACTTTTGTAGGCCTCCGATTCAGCAAGAGCCAAGACCTTCCCCATGCGACTTCACACCTTCCTTGCCAGCGCCATCGGCGCCCTCCTGCTCAGTGCAGGTAGCGTCTCCGCGCAGACCTCCGCGCCGCTCTACATCAACGTCCCCATGGGACAGGACTCCGGGGAGGTGGCCAACAACGGCCGCAATCCAGAGGTGGTGATCTCCTTCCCCGTGCAAGCCGCGGGGTCCAGCTGGCTGCGGCTCTACTTCGAGGAAGTCGACCTAGCCGGCGATGTGTTGGCGGGCAATGGCGCCATCTTGCGCATCACCTCCTGGGCGGACGGCGACATTCAGGAGCTCAACGCACGGCACGTGGGTCAGTGGCAGAACTCAAGCGCCTACATGAACGGCGATACGGTCCAGGTAGAAGTCCTGGCTTTCCCCGGAACAGGCACCTCACGCATCAAGCTCAGCTCGGTGGATGCGGGCATCGACGGCGCTGAGGAATCCCAGTGCGGAGCCACCGACGATCGCGTGGCCTCCATGGACCCGCGCGCGGCCAGGCTGCTCCCCGTGGGTTGCACCGGCTGGCTGATCGATGACTGCTCACACTGCTTCCTCACGGCAGGCCACTGCACGGGCAACATCTCCGTGATCCAATTCAATGTCCCCCTCTCCACATCCGGTGGTGGACTCAACAACCCGCCCGCGGCCGACCAGTACGCTCTCGACCCCTCCTCCTTGCAGAGCAATGGCGGCCAGGGCGTGGGCGACGACTGGGGCTACTTCGGCACCTTCCCGAACGCCGGCACGGGCCTCACCGCAGCCCAAGCGCAGGGCGCCTTCTACATCCTCGGCACGCCTCCCGGCCAGACCACCGGCAACGACATCCGCATCACCGGCTACGGCGTGGACGGCGGCACCGCCAACCAAACCCAACAGACCAACGTCGGTCCGCTGGTCAATCTGAACGGCACATCCATCGGCTATGTGACGGACACAACCGGTGGCAACTCCGGCTCGCCCGTGATCCACGAGCAAACCGGCGACGCGGTGGGCATCCACACCCACGGCGGCTGCAGCACTAACGGCACCGGCAACAATTGGGGCACCCAAAGCGTGCACCCGGGCCTACAGGCTGCCCTCGCCAATCCCCAGGGCGTTTGCCTCGCAGGCGGCCTTAGCTTCGTGGGCACACCTCCTACGATCATCGCTCCGGGCTCTGCCACCACCCTGCAGATAGGCACGAGCGGAACCCCTGTGGCTGGCACGCAGATGCTTCATTTCCGCCTAAGCGCAGCCGGAATATTCACCACCGTCAGCATGAACCCGGTGGGCAGCGGGGTCTATGAGGCCGACCTTCCCGCACTCAGCTGCGGCGATCAGCCGGAATTCTACTTCAGCAGCACGGACACCAGCTGCGGCCTGGCGACCCTGCCTGCCAATGCGCCGATCGACACCTATGGCGCCCAGGTCGGCGTCGAAGTACTCAGCTTCTCCGATGACTTCGAGGCCAACCTGGGCTGGACCACGGCAATCCTGGGTGCGAGCACAGGCCAATGGGAGCGCGGCGTGCCGGTGAACGACCCCAACTGGGCCTACGACCCCAATTCCGACGCGGACGGCAGTGGCCAGTGCTACCTGACCCAGAACCAAAACGGCAACACGGACGTAGATGGCGGATCTGTACGCCTGATCTCACCGGCGCTGGACTTCAGCACCGGCGGCAACCTGCTCTACTCCTACTACCTGAGCCTGACCATCGCCGATGGCGTGGATGATCTACTGGTAGAGATGAGCGACAACGGCCTGGCCGGCCCCTGGAGCACGCTCGCGGTCCACGCGGACGGGACCCTGTCCGCTTGGAGTGACGAGACCATCACACAGGCCGACATCCTGGCCGCCGGCTTGGCGCTCAGCTCCGACATGCGTGTGCGCTTCACCGCATCCGACATCGGCACCGCCTCCATCGTCGAGGCTGGCGTGGACGCAGTCAGAGTGGGAACCGTTTCGTGCGGTGGCGCAATCGGTACCAATTACTGTGGCCCCGCTGTGATCAACTCCAGCGGTCAGTCTGCCGTGATCTCAGGCACCGGTAGCGCTACAGCCGCAGACAACGATGTCACCCTCCTGGCGAGCGGCCTCCCTACCAACCAGTTCGGGTACTTCCTGAACAGCCAAACCCAGGGCTTCTCGATGGGCAATCAAGGCAACCTCTGTCTAGCCGGAATGATCGGTCGCTACAGCATGTCCGTGATCAATTCGGGAGCCTCGGGAACCATGATGCTGGTCCTGGACCTCCCCAACACCCCGACCCCCGCGGGTAACACCAGCATCCTGGCCGGGCAGACCTGGAATTTCCAGGCCTGGTTCCGCGACCAGAACCCCAACAACTCCTCGAACTTCACCGACGGTCTCAGCGTTAGCTTCAACTAACGCGGGGACGCAGGCAGCTACTCCGCCCTGGTCCAAGACCAGGATGTGAGTAGCTGCTTCGGGTCCACTCCGCTCGGTACGTGCACCCACAGTCCGAGCGGTTGGAAGCCGCGCTGCGCCCAGCTGCCGCGCAACTCATAGCTGGCCTGCTCCACGTCCACCGCGGAGCAGGGCTCCACGAAGACCGGTTGCTCACCGTCGAGTCGCGCGGCGAAGGCCCAGCCGCTGAGCGGGTCATGCAGGTGCACGACGAAGGCGCGCTCGTCATCGAGCGCATCGGCCGCAGCCCGAAAGGTCAGGCCCACGTGCTGGCCAGCGTCCAAGGGGCAAGCCATGCCCCGGCGCGCTTCGCGGGCGGCGTTTGGGGCCGGGATGTTGGAGGTCGTTCGGCCGGCTCGCTCCACAACGAAGGCACCTTCGGGATCCTCTCCCGCACCAGCCAGGTGCGGGGCCTCCCAGCGGCGCAGCTCACTCGCACGCTCCTTTGTGGCCATCGGCACCGGGGCAGCGCAGGCGACCACCAATCCCATCCAGAGCATGCTGTGCTTCATGCCCTGGAGTCTAGTAGTTGGCCTTGGAACGCATAATGCCCTTGGCGTCAAACAGCTGAACGCTGCCTGGGCTCGTGAGCAAGGACTCGTACGGACCGATCACGAACAGGCTCTGGCCACCGGAAGGTCCCGTGGCGCGAGCCCGGAAGCTAGCCACATCAGGCGACAGAAAGAGCTTCCCGCCGGCCTCGATCACCGTGCCCATGGGGAAGGTGAACTGAACTCCGCCCTGCAACTGGTAGCCCGACAGGTCCATGGCGAAGGAGCTGAAGTTACTGAGCAGGAGGTACTCCTCAGCCTGGTTGCCCGAGACCGGATCCACGTCGCTAGCGCTGAAGTACAGGCGCCCCGCGATCGGCTCCGGATCCGGCAGCTCGCCGCCACCGGCCAAGGTCATCTTCGTATAGAGGTGGTTACGCCGCTTAACCACGTAGTTGCTGATCATGCGGTCCTTCGCATCGAGGAAGGAGCGCGGCGTGGCCCAAGTCGGCACACCCCAGCGGGCAGCGTCCAAGACCACGTCCGCAGCCATGTGCGTGTGCCATTGCTCGATGATGCTCTCCAGGTAGTAGCTACCTGGCGCGCCACCAGGCACTTCAAGGACTTCATCACAGACCGTGCGCAGGCGCCGCAGGTACATCGCTCGCAGGCGCGGGTTCCCGTAGACACGATTGATCAAGCGATTCCAAGGTCCGTCGATCTTTGGGTGGGCCGAGTCGCCGAAGAAGATGTGGCTCTGATCCCCATGTCCCGACCAGAGCTTGTCGTTGAGCACGCCGCCACTCGGGCTGTAATTGCGCCCCCAGGTCAGGTCCTTGTCCCAGGGCAGGAAGGACCACTCCCCATCTCCATCACTGTCGCGATAGAGGTAGTAGTTCTTGGCGACGTGATCGTTGTCGTGAATCAGCCATGTGGCAACCAGGTAGCTGAGCACCTCGGGCACGTCCAAGTTGTCGAAGAGGTAGGCCTCCATGCCGGGACCACCCAGGGACAGTGCATTGCGCAGCGCAATCAAGTCCGCATTGCCTTCCCATGTACGCGTGATCTTCTCCGCTCCGCCGACGGTGTTCATCATGCTGTACAGCTTGTACAGAGCGCCGTTCGGATCGCGCCCCAGGCGCTCGAGCAGGAAACGATCGGGCTCCTCCACAAAGGTCTGCACGGAGAAGAAGTCGCCGTTCTGCTGCATGCGTAGGGGCCAGGACTTCGAACCCGGGCAGCCCAGCGCCGCGTACATGTCGTAGGACAGTACCTGCCGCATGTGGGCCTTATCCGCCCAATGGGTATTGATGTTGGCCTCGTCGATCTCCAAACCGAGCGCATCGATGGGCGGCCGGTGGGCGGAGTTGAAGTCGAACTTGTAGCTCTTGCGCGGGTAGAACAGGGAGCTGCTTCCGCGCACGTGCACGTCTACGTTGTCGTAGAACTCGCCTTCGATCCATAGGGAACAGCGCGTGCCCTGCTGCGTGTTGGCCGCCGGCGGGCTCTGCACGAACCACTCCCAGACCGGCAGGTTGGATTGAACCGCTGGGTCT
>JBLIOL010000154.1:0-12339 GCA_047639615.1 Planctomycetota bacterium
AGCAAGCCAAGGCAATGGACCCCACGCTCCTGGCTCTGATGCTCGACGTCTCACCGCACAACCGCGCTTCGCGAGCATCACTGCTCGGTACAAGCGCCGGCACCCGCCGCGCCTGGGAGCGCGCACGCGCAGGAGGCTTGCGTGCGGAAACCGTGCTAGCCAAGACCAAGGACCCTTGGCTGCTCTCGGCCCGGCGTCGCTTCGTTCCCTCCGCCCTCGCCGGCGGCGCGCCCTCCGGCAACGAGGTGCTGCACAAGAACAACTGGTGGTTCGAACAACACCTGCAGTCGCCGACGCTGTTCACCACCGAAGAGCACATGGACCTGGTCAGCTTCCTCTGGCTGGACATGCCCGACGATGTGCGCATCAAGCAGCTGCGCACCATCGTCCGCATCCTCGCTAACGGGGCCCAGTTGAATCGGCGCGTGCTGCCGAACTTTGACGAACGCATGCGCCGCCTGCTCAAGGAGGAGAGTGTCGGGGTCGTCAGCCTCGCCATTCAGCTCTGCGCCGCGCGCGCCTTCCCGAATGCCCCGGAACACATCCTAGAGTGCCTCGAAAGCACCGCATCCCGCAGCCTCGCCATAGACGCGGCCATCGGGATGCACCACCTGCGTGCGCAGCTGAAGCCCACGGAACGCGCGCGGCTCTACACATTCTACGAAGAGAGCAGCGAGTGGACCGGCGGCGGCAGTTTCCGCCCTACCCTGACTTCCTTGCTGGAAGCTCTTGTGGCATCCACCCCCGATCAGGAGCTCTTGCAACTGGCCGCGGAAGGACAGCTAGGAGCAACCGCCCTAGCGACGGCTCTCGCAGGCCGTCCGGCCCTCAGCGCCGACCTGGCGCCTGCCCTGCGTGCCGTGTGGGAAGCCTGGGGCGCGGACGACGCGCTCGAGCCCGCCGCCCAACTGAGTTTGCGGCGCGGCTTGCTACGCGCCATGCGAGGTGGCGGCGCCGCCCTAGCACCCATGGCCCCTTGGCTACGCACACTTCACGAGGAGCAGAAAAATCTAGCCGGAGAAGTGCTGCTACTGCTGGCTGATCTAAAGGAGCCCGCGGACTTCGCGCTCATGGCGCAGGGCTTGAGTTCGGGTCGCTTTGAAGTGCGTGAGGCCTGCGCGCGCTACCTGCTACCGCGCGCGGAACGTCCCACGGACCCCGCACTGGTCTGGAAATCCCTGGCCAAGGCACGCAGCCTGGGCGCACGCACGGGAGTCCGCTTAGCACGCGTGGTCGCGCGCTGGTTGGAGGTGCCCGACCCCGTGACGGATCCCGAGCGCTGGCCCGACGAACTGCTGCGCTTGGAGCGCGCCCACGCCGAGTGCTACCCCGCCTGGACAGTACCCGTCCCCGGCCCCCAGGACGGCGCCACCTGGAGCCACGAACAGCTGCTCGGATTCCTAGAGCGCACGATCGAGCGCCCCGCCTCCCCCGCGCGCGGTGCCCAGGTCTTCGGCGAACTGGGCTGCGACGCCTGCCACGTACTCGGCGGCCGCGGCGGCGGCGGCGGCGGCTGGGGTCCGTCCTTGGATGGCGTCACACGCAGGCTCGCCACGCCCGCACTACTCAAAGCGATCCTCGAGCCCTCAGCGGAAGTCGCCGACCGCTACGCCTCAAGCCGACTAACCCTAGCCGACGGAACCCTGCACGAAGGCCGCGTAGCACGCGAGGATGCAAGCTTGGTGGAGCTCTGGTTGCCGGCCGGCACGCGCCTGCGCCTAAACCGCCGCGAAGTGCTCAGCATCGAGCCCTCGCAGGTCTCCCCCATGCCCACCGGCCTGCTCGCCAGCGCGACCCTCGAGCAACTGCGCGACCTCTTCGCCTACATGGCCGCCGACGGTGCAGTCACCCCCGGAGACGCCGCCGGCGCGGCTTGGATCGACCTCCTATCCGACCAAAACCGTGCCAACTGGGGCGGCACTCTGGCCGGTTGGCGACTGCTCGGAAAGGTCCTCGAAGGCACCGCCGAAGACCTGCCCTTCAGCACCTACATGGTCTACCAGCAGCCCTTCGCCGACTTCGAAGTGGAGTTCGATGTGTTCGCCCAGGACGCCAACTCGGGCCTGCAATACCGCAGCCTGGTCGATCCAAACAAGCCCGATCTTGTGGGTTACCAAGCCGACATAGGCAAGGCCTGGTGGGGCTCGCTCTTCGCCACCGACGGCCGCGGCGCCATCGCCCAACCGGAGCGCATCCTGCTGAAGGACGGCGTCTATTGGAAAGGCTGGAACCACTACCACCTACGCATCCAAGGCGACCGCCACATCATCGAGCTCAACGGCAACCCCATGGTCGACGCCCGCGACGACGTCTTCACCGAAGGCCTCTTCGCCCTGCAACTTCACCAGAAGATGAAGATGCAGGTCTGGTTCACCAACCTGCGTGTCAGACCTCTCTAGCAGCCCGCTTAAAAAACAGCGACTTGTCGCTCGGCTCCCACGAAGCGCCTAGCTGCGTTCCCAGACGCCCCAAATAGCCACCACTATGGGGGGAACCTGTCGCCTTGCCAGACGATCCGTGGAAACCAATCGCTGGGCCGTTGTTTTTTAAGCGGCCTGCTAGGGACTACTTCGTGCTGCGCGCCACGCCGCGGTATTGGAAGCTCGAGTGCTTGGCGCCGGGGCCGTAGAAGGTCTTGAGTTCGAGGATCTCGAAGCCCGCGGACTCGATCAGCCCATCTATGGGGATGTTCACGTTGCAGCCGCCGAAGAGCGCCTTGGAGATGAAGTTGACGCGGTCTTGGAAGCGCGCCATCTTGGGCTCGTCGGAGCGGCCGTGCTCGGCGAAGTGCAGATCGCCGCCGGGCTTGAGCACGCGCCGGATTTCGCCCAGGGCGGCCAGGCGATCGGGGATGGTGCACAGGCTCCAAGTGGAGAGGGCGCCGTCCGCGGTGTCGCTATCAAGAGCGATGGTCTGGCCATCGAGACCGGCCCAGCTCACGTTGGCCTGGGCTTTGGCGATGCGCTCGGCGGCCAGCTTGCGCCCCACCAAGTCGGGGTCGACCGCATGGATGCGCTGCACCTCATCGGGGTAGGCTGGCAGATTGTGGCCGGCTCCGAAACCCACCTCTAGCACATCCCCAGATAGGCCCTTGGCGCACAGGCGGCGCCATTCGAGACGCTCCGCACTGTCCATCGCGCGCGCCATCAAGCGCGGGAGAATCTTGTCCCTATACAAACCCATGAACCCAGTAAAGCAAGGAGGGGCGCCCCTGAGATGAATAGGCTGGCTGATTCCACGTAGACTGCCCCAGCATGCTCACCGCCACCCACGCTGGATTCTTCGCACGCCGCTTCGAAATCCGTGGCACGGGCGGCAAGGCCGTCACCCTGCGGATCATGGGTATGCGGGCTGCCGGCCACTACAACTGGGAAGGAGACAGCTTCGTCGCCCGTGCCGAGGGCTTTGGCGGACGCTTCAATCTCGAGCGCCGCGGCAAGGTGGTGGCCTACGCCAACAAGAGCTTCTTCTCGCGCCGAATGGACGTCTTCATGAACGGAGCGATCTTCGAACTGAAGGCCGTGCACCCCTTCTCGCGCGACTACATGGTCCGCCAGGACAGCCTGATGGTCGGCACGATCAGCAGCGAGATGTGCCTCACCCGAGACCTGAAGGCCAAGCTCCCGGATAGCTTCAGCATCCCCCAGCAGATGTTCCTGCTGTGGCTCGTGAGCTGGATGCAACGCCAGCGGCGCAACACCTAGGACCGTGGGCCCTACTCCCCCGCTGCCTGACGGCGCTCGATCTCGGCCATGAACTGCGCCGGTCCGGGCTCCTCCGGCACGAGCTCCGCCAGCTTCTTAGCCCAGGCCATGGCCGCGCCATAACGGCTTTGGGTCAAGTATAGATTGGCGAGGGCGTAGACAAAGTCGGGATTGCCCGGCTCCAAGTCCGTAGCCGTACTGAGGGCTGCTTCCGCATCGAGGCCGCGCTCGAGCTGCTGATACACGAGGCCCAAGTTGTAGTGCACCCGCGCACGATCCGGCAGACGCCGGGCAGCGACGACCAGGGCCTCCGCGCAGGCCTCCATTTCCTGCATCTGTCCCAGCAAGAGCCCCATGGAGTAGTGCAACTCGCCCTCCTCCGGGTGCCGAACGAGGGCCTCAGCCAGAAGCTCCTTGGCCGCCGGCGCGCGCCCCGTGCTCGAGAGCAAGTTGGCCAGGTTGAAGACCGCTGGCAGGAAGTCCTGGTCCAGGTACAGAGCGCGCAGATAGGCCTCCGCCGCGCCCTCTTGATCGCCGCAGTCCGCCAGGTAGGTGCCGTAGTTCAAGGAAGCCGAGGGCGTGTCTGCATTGGCTTCGAAGACTTCCAATAGCTCAGCCTTGGCCTGGGCGTAGCTCGTGTCCCCCTGTGCCTCGAGCACCTGTCCAGCCTGCCCAGCTAGAGCACGTGCCGCCGCAATACGCACGCGGCGCACGGGGTCCGCAAGCAAGGGCTGAATGCGCTGCAAGCGCACCTGCAAGGGCACTTCCTCCAGCCGGTCCAAGGCCGCGCTGCGCACCAGCGCATCCGCGTCACCTAGGGCCGCCAGCTTGACCTGCTCCGCGCCCGGATAAGCACCCAAGAGATCCAGAGCCGTCGCGCGCACGATGCCCGCCTGCTCCGGATCCATGGCAATCCCCGCCAGTGCCTGAGCGGCCGCCGGGTGGCCTATGCGCCCAGCCGCAAAGACCGGTCCCACGTGCGGCGCCGGCTCCTCGCCCGTCCATTCCTTGATCGCCGCCGCAGCCCAGGCCGGCGTTTGATCCTCATGGCATGCATTGCACGCATTGGGAGTACCGATGGCCTCGCTCAAATCAGGCCGCGGAATGCGCAGGCTGTGATCGTAACGCTCATCGATTTGCATGTAGGTACGCTCGGGCATGTGGCATGCCACGCAGCGCGCGCCTTCGGAATCCTGAGCATGATGATGGTGCTCTGGACTGGCGTAGTTCTTGACCGTGAGCGTTTCGAAGCGATCGAGCGGCGCCGACTCCGAGTGACACTGCATGCAAACGCCGTCGCCCGGCACCCACAGATCGAGTGAGTGCGGGTCATGACAATCGGAACAGGCCACCCCCATCTTGTGCATGCGGCTCTGCATGAAGGAGCCCATCACATAGACCTCATCCTGCATCTGCCCGTCGGCGTAATAGAGCGACTCGCGCAGGGGCTCGATCCCGAAGCGATCATGGAAATCACGCCCGGTGTAGGCATCGGTAGTGAGTGCCGAGCGACGCGAGTGGCAAGCCGCGCAGGAATCCAGCTGGGTCTGCTGATCGCCCCGGCGCAGACTCACCGCGAGCCCGCTCTCACCCAGCTTCGGCTGCCAACCAGCGCCGGCCGCGCGCGCCAACTCCACGTGCTCCGAACCCGGACCGTGGCAGGCCTGGCAGCCCACATCGATCTCGTGCCAGGTGGTGTCGTAGGTATCGGTGGCGGGATCGTAGTTCTTCCGTAGGTGCGTCGAATGGCAGTCCGCGCACATCAGGTTCCAGTTCTGGAAGCGACCGGTCCAATGCAGAGTGTCGTCCGGCGCGAAGCGATCCTCCGGGTAGAGACTGAACCAGCGTTTGTCGTCTGTATCCCAAGCCACGGTCAAGCACTGCAGCCGACCACCCGGGAAGCTGATCAGATACTGCTGCAGGGGCTCGACCCCAAACACGTAGTCGATCGCATAGTCCTGTAGCTGCCCATCCGGGCCTTCGGCGTTGACCCAGTAGCCACCGTCCCTGCGGAAGAAGCGCGTGACGAGCCCCAGGGATTCGAAGCTCGCATCCTCGAAATCCCCCAGCACGGTCGACTCATCCGCCGGCTGCATAGCCAGGTCATGGTGCGAACCCTGCCAGCCCTTGGCTTGATCCGCGTGACACTCAGCGCAGCTAGCACTGTCCACATAGGCCGCGTGGGATGGATGCTCCTGGGAGTGGGCGTGGTCCGCCTGCTCCCCGCCCCCATCAGCACAACCAAGGCCCAGGAGGAGCGACACCAACAAGAACACGCACAGGGTCGGATTGGGGTTAGACACAGGCCCGCATTGTAGATGCAGCGACCGGCCGCCGCCAAGCAACGAACGCGCCCCGCCCCGCCCGCTGGCGGGACGGGGCGCGCCCGAGGATTTGGACACCTCAGTTCCCGACCACGCGCACCTCGTCCAGGCGCCCGCGCTCATTATTGCGGTTGGCGTTGGTGGAGAAGCTGACGGTCACGGCGCTGCCCGAGGGCAGGCTGATATTGTCCGTCAGGCCCCAGCTTGAGTTGGTGAGCGTGGCGACCACGCTGCCGTTCACGCTGACCGTGAGGGCCTCGCCGCTCTCATAGTTCTGCACGTAGCTCCGGAAGGAGAGCGTTGCCGAGCCCACACCAGAGGTGTCGACCTGGAAGGACATGGAACCGTCGCTCCGGATCTGAGCGCCGAAGGCGCCCGCGTAGGCGGCTTGCCCGGTGGCGCTGACGTTGCCACTGGTGCTCCAAGCGGAGCCGATCAAGCCGCTCTCGAAGCCGTCATAGAACAGGTCGCCACCGGAGGGCGGACCGGAGTCCGTGGTGAAGCTCCACACGGCGCCGCCGGTGGTGCCGGTGCCGTTGACCGAATCCACGCGCCAGAAATAGGTGGTCGACTCCGCCAGGCTGCCCGGGCTCATGCTTGAACCCGAGGTGCTGCCCAAGAGATCGCCGGCACCGAGGCTGGAGCTAAGTCCGAAGTACACATCCGAGGAGGTCGCACCATTGCCTGCGCTCCAAGAGAGGCCAGCACTGGTAGCCACGCCGCTAGCACCGTCCGCGGGGCTCGGCGATCCGGCCTGACCGGGAGCCGAGGGAGTGCCCGCATCCAAGTCCACGCGGAAGTTCTCCATGGTGCAGCGCATGCGGTTGGCTTGCTCCGCAGAGAAGCGATCCATGCACACGTCGTAGGAGTAGTCCATGTAGTTCTCGATGGGATCCGACCCACCGCCACTACAGGTGTTGCGCGATCCGATGCCGCAGGAGCTGTAGTTAGGCGAAGCCTCCGGAGCCGTATCACAGATCAGATCGCCGGCCTGGTTGCAGTTGCCACCGTGACAACCATCATCAAAAGTGTGGTACAGGCCCAGGTAGTGGCCCACCTCGTGGGTCGCAGTGCGACCCAGGTCATAGGGTGCGTAGGCCGGATTGACCCCCATGGCGTTGTGGTTGATGCGCACGCCATCCCAGGCCTGACCAACCACGCCGCCGCCGCTCGGTAGGTAGGCGTAGCCCAGGTTGCCACCGGCGGTGTTGGTGTAGATGTTGAGGTAGCGGTTCGTATCCCAGGCCAACGTGTTGTAGTAGGCCTTGTTGTCGTTGTACCAGTGCCGGTTCACGCTGCGGGTGATGCCCGCCAAGGTGAACTGGATCTTGGAGTTCGTGACGTTGGCGAAATCCGCGTTTAGCACGTCGATCTGGCTCGTCACCCGCGAGTCCGGCATGTCGCCCGAACCGTTGTTGTGGATCAGAATGTGCACCACCACCGGGATCACGTAGGTAGCACCACCGTTCGGATCGTACTGAGCTGCCACCGTTGTATTGGTGGAGTTGCAGTCCGCTTGAGCCTCCGCCAGATTCGGCGTTGCGTCACGGGGTGCAGTCCCGCAACGCTTGTCATGGTTCTGGAAGAAGTTCGAAGCGAAGTACTCGCCGTAGGTTGCCCAGGTGTAAGTGCCGTTGGCATCGGCACCTACAAGGGTCCCGTCGGCAGCCTCATGGAAAGTGTGGAAGTCTTGCCCCGGGGAGTTGGGGGCGGACTGAGACAAGGCTGTGGCAGGCAGCAGGGCAGCGAACGCAAGGAACGCGCCCGCGAGGGAGGATCGCATGGGTCTTTGGATGAGAGAAAGAGAGTGAGAGAGCCGGCGTTGTCTTGCCGGGGACCAAAGAAGACCCTACAGGCAATGCGAATTTCTGGCTGGGCCGTTTCCTAACACCCCCTCTCAAAGCCCCCAACTGGGCATCCCTACCCCATCTGCCAGTGCAGTGCCGCACATGCCGCATGGGTCGCCGTGGAGAAGCAAGCCTGCAGGAGGTAGCCGCCCGTGGGTGCTTCCCAGTCGATCATCTCCCCCGCCACGAACACGCCGGGCAGTCGCTTGAGCATCAGGCCCTCGTCCAACTCATCCCAGCGCACACCGCCTGCGCTCGAAATCGCTTCCGCCAATGGGCGCGGCCCCTTGAGCGCGATGCGGCAGTGTTTGACCTCGTCCACAATTTGCTGCGCCGACTTCCAAGGTCCGCGCCCAGGCAGATGTCCCAGCAGGGCCGCCGTGCCTGCGTCGAGCTTCAGCCTGCGGCGCGCTTCGCGCACAAAGTTGCGCTGCACTTTGCCCATGCGCACGAGCAACTCTTCGCGGCTCTGCTCCGGCTTGAAGTCGAGTACCACCTCAGCCTTATCCATCGCGCGCAAGGCCGCGCCCAAGCGATAGATCGGTGCACCCTCGAGACCGTAACGGGTAATGACCAACTCGCCGCGCGTGCTGGCCTCGCCCGCATGCAGGCGCAAGTTCTTGAGCGGCAAACCCTCCGCAAGGTCCAGCACAGCCGCCGGCCAATCCGTCTCCCAGCCGCAGTTCGCAGACTGCAGTGTCGCAACCCCGACACCTAAGTCAGCGAGTGTCTGGACCCAAGCCCCGTCCGACCCGGTGCGTGGCCAAGACCCCCCACCTAAGGCCAAGATCGCCGCGTCGTAGGCATAGCTCTTGGACTCACCCTGGTGCGTAAAGCAGACCTGCTGTTCCCCATCGAAGCCTGTCCAACGATGCTCACTTAGAAACTCCACGCCTGCCTCGCGCAAGCGCCGGGTCCAGTTACGAAGCAGAGGCGTCGAGCGCATGCGTCCGCCAACTGGATTCGGCAGCACCTTGCCCGCACTGGACACGAAGGTCTCGATGCCAAGCCCCGCCGCCCACTCGCGCAGGGCCGCGTTATCGAAGCCTGTAATGATCTTGCGCCAGAGTTCCGTCGGCAAGCCACGCCCACGATATCGTGCCAGGGAGTCCTCCACAGGCTCCCCATGGGTCAGGTTCAATCCGCTCTTACCCGCCACCAGGAACTTGCGCCCGACGCCGCGCTGTCCCTCGAAGAGCGTCACCCGCGCGCCTCCCGCAACGGCCACCTCCGCGGCGCGCAAGCCGGCCGGTCCGCCGCCGATCACGGCGATGTGCTTGGTTGCGGTTGACATGGTCTCTAGCGTGAATCGCGTGTGCGCGCGCCGGGCAGGGCAGGCATTCCGTGGCGCACCCACACGTGCACATCTTGTCCGCCAGGCACAGGCGCGATCTGGTGCTCGTAGCCCTGCAGGAAGCGCTCCTCCTCGAAGAGATCTGCCTCCCATGGATTGACCACCAAACCGCCGGTTGCTGGGCTCAGAAGGCCGTTGCCCAAGATCACGTAGTCGGGCTGACGGTCCATCAGTGCGCCCGCGTCGTGTCGGTGATGACCCTTCATCTGAATCGAAAGGTCTGGCTCAGCCTTGGCCACCGCAGGATCCGTAAGCCCGAGCACATCCACGATCTCCAGGTCCGACTCCCATCCGAACGCGCCGATGGGCGAGAGACACACCGACGACCCGGCCGGCAGCACCTCACCGAAGTAGCGGCCAAGCTGCTCCCAGCGAGCTTCCTGGAACTCGTGCAACAGATTCAAGTAGGGCCGCGTGTCAGGCGTGAGCGAGCTCTCATCCGAGTACTGCCCATGGGCCCATAGGGGCACCAGCGCTAATGCGCCGAAGACCACGCGCCCGACCGGCGCGGTGCCCACGCCGATAGCCGCCAAGGTCAAACCCAAGGGCAAGCTCGGCACGAAGAAGCGCGCCTGCCCCATGTAATCGCCGCCCGCGGCAGTCACGTAGAGCGTGTGCAATACAAGGCCCGCGCAAGCCGCCCACACACAAGCGGCCTGGCCCGCGCCGCGGCGCGGCGCGAGCAGCGCCAAGAGCACGATCACCCCCACGCCACAGACCCAGGTGCTACCGACCAGATAGCGCCAGCCGTACTCCAAGTCCACGCCCAGGGGCAGGCGCTTGGCATGGAAGGTCAAGGGCAACCACTCGCCGTAGTAGGCCAAGCGGAAGACGCTCCAGCCCACCAGACTTAGCACGGGCAGCAGACCCCAGCGCCGGTGCTTGGTGCAGAGCAAGAAGGGCAAGGCGAAGAGCGCGCTCTCCTGCCGCAGCAAGCAAGCCAGGGCCAAGAGCAGCGCCGCCAGGATCGGTGGCTTGCCGCGCTTTTCCGCCCGAGCCCAGGTGGCGAACCAGCCCAAGATCAGAGCGCCCAAGAGGCTCGTACCGAGGCCTGCCGCGGCGTGATAGGCGAAGGCCGGGGAGAGCGCTATAGCCCAGGGCGCAAGTGCAAGGCCCGGCCCCGAAATGGCCCGCTGCGCTAGTCCGGCAAAGCCCACAGCCAGCAGCACCGCCAGGATTCCAAGGCCCCGGGTCAACGTCACCGGCGCTACGCCTAGCCCCTGCCCCGCCGCGTGCAACAACACCCAGAGCGGATTGGTGAAGCCCTCAACCCGCTGCCCGGGATTGAAGACCAATCCCTCGCCCCGCAGCAGGTTGCGCGCGTAGCGATAGCAGATGAAGTCGTCATCCACCGGACCCGCGTCCAAGAACAAAGCCAAGGACGCCAGGCCCAGACACGCCGCCAGAGCGAGCAGCAGGGCTGAGTTCTTCATGGTCCCTGACGGGGTCACGACGGAGTTTGACTACGGAAGCTTGGTGTAACGCACCACGTAGTCGTTGCTGTCGCCGTCGCCGTTCAGGTCGCCACCGCTGGGACCCTGCTGGGGTTCGAAGGCGATCCACACGATCCCGCGCGCGTTAATCTCCGTACCCGGTTGAACAACGGGCTGGTTGAGCGGACTGGAGAGCCCCATGTACCTGGGAGCCTCGCCGCCCGACAAGCGGATGCGCATGAGCACCAAGTCCAACATGTCGTTGTCGTTGTTGTAGTCGATCTCGTGGCTGCTCTCGCTAGCCCGATAGAAGCCGTAGCCCCCCGCCGTGATGATCCCGGCATTGTTCGCCGAGAGCGCCACCGAAACACCCGGGAAGTCCAACTCGCGCGCGGCAGCTTCGAAGGGGAAGGTCGGAATGCTGTCCGACATGTCCCCGTCGTTGTTGCTGTCGATCCCCAGGGAACGCTCCGTGAGCGCCATCAGGAAACGCGAGGGCGTGCGCTGGTCGGGTGCCATCCAGGAGGGCTCCACGAAGACGCTGCTACCCATATCAAAGTTGAAGGGAGCGGAGACAGCGGGGTTCAAGAGACCGATCAGGGTGCGGTCCTGAACCATGTCGCCGTTGAGGTCACGGCCATCCGCGCTCTCGTCCACAGCTGCGACCCAGACGTCGCCATCCAACTCGATAATGCCACCGCTGCCGCCCGGCAGGCTGCTCTCGATGGAGTGCAGCAGGTTCGAATCACCCGGGGGAACCATGCCAGGCTGGGCCTGAATCCAGCGGAACACCAGGTCATCGAAGTTGGCGTCAGCGTTCAGATCGCAGCCCGTTCCAGTGCCCTCGTCGCCTTCGCGCGAGACCGTGCCAACCCAATTGTCACCCAGCACGAACACAGAGCCAGCGCTCACCAGGCCCGTGTTAACCACGGGGAAGGTGACCGGGTCCGCCATGAAGTCATCCAGACGCAGCCAGTGCAGGACGCGGTCCAGTTCATCGATGTCATCCAGGCCGGTGCACTGCGTGGGCTGCCAGGAGCCGCCGAGCAGGGCGGGGTCATTCAGGTTGACCCCCATGGACACCTCGTCGGCCAAGAAGCCCACCAGGTAGTCGCCACCGGTAAAGGTCGCACGCACCGGATCGGAGGCGCTCCGAACCGTTATCTCCGTCACCGCCACCAGGGCGGCGTTGTCCGCGCCGTCCAGCAGACAGAGTGCGTAGAGGTCCAAGGCCTCGCCGTCGTCGTTGAGCTCACCCTCGACGGTTTCGTCGAGGGTCATCGAGATCAGGTTGCCGCTCACGCCGCTCAAGTGACACTCGAGCCCGTTGTTGCCGACGTCAGTGGAGAAGGCCGTACCCACCTGAGAAGGTGTGCTGGGCAACGCACCAAGGGTGGCCACTTCCGTTCGGTACAGGTTTGTGCGTCCGGAACCGGGCGCAGCGTCGAGAGTCTGGAAGACGAGCTGATTGGCCGTGGCTACGAAGGGCGTACTGGCGCCAGGATCGAGGTCCGCCAAGTAGGTGGGCTCCGTATCGCCGGGCTGCACGAAGCACAGCACGCGGTCGGTCATGTCCATGTCCGCATTCCACATGCGCGTATCAGCCACCTCGCTGACCGCGATGAAGAGCGTGCCATTGACGAAGGCGATCACGCGGCTGGTGGCCACGGCCGGATC